>CAMLIT010000012.1 GCA_946480295.1 uncultured Gemmatimonadota bacterium | reverse complement strand
CGATCGCGGCCAGGATGCCGATGATGACGACCACGATGAGCAGCTCGATGAGCGTGAAGCCGCGGCGAACGCTGGTCATGCTGTACTCCTTTGGATCAGGGTGGCATCGTCGGCGGTGCAGTTTCTGCCGCACGGCAAATGCTGCCGAGATGGTGGATGCGCTCAGCGAGGTGAACTCGCAGGCGGGCGGGACGGAGGCAACCGGTGGGCCACGCGCGCGCGCACCGTGAAATCACGATACGGCTTCACGTTGACGATTCGCGTCGCGCGCGGAGGAGGGCGCACGGTCGTGCATGGCGCCAGACTCCGTGCGAGATGCGATGGAGCGTCGTCGGTGGTGGCTGCCTGCTGCGCACGTCGCGGCGCAAATAGTCCAGTATCGGCACGCATCTGCCGACCATTAGCGCTCTCGGATTGCAGCCGCGGAGTGTTGGACGATGCGGAAGCGGGTCAGTCGCGGCGGCCCGTCGCCCAGTGGGCGTAGTGGCCGGAATCCGGCGCGTAACCGAGCAGCAGGCCAACGGCGATCGCGCGCAGCAGCAGCGCCGAGATGATGCTCAGCGGATCATCCATCTGCTTCTTCCGCTCGGCTGCATGGTGATCCGGAGCGCACGTTCTGGGACGAGCTGGTGATCCTCCACGGATTGCGCCGCTGGCTCGAGCGCCGCGGGATGCTGCGGTAGGAAGGGCAGCGGACGCTCGGGCGAGGCGGCTCGTCCTTTCAGCGGACGCAACGCCAACGGACGTTGTTCATGACTCCGGCAACCGCCATTCCCCCGTCGTGACGACCCGGACGCGGTCGTCCGACCCGTCGACGACCTCCGCGACCACTCCGACCAGTTCGTCGTAGCCGAAGGGCTTCGCCAGGAAGCGAAAGTCGCTAGCGCCGGCGAGCGCCTCGAACGCGGGCAGGAACCGAATGGCCGCGGGATCATAGCCAGAGGTGAGAATCACCCGGAGCGGCGCCATGCGGCTCTGGAGAGCGTCGAGCACGGCGGGGCTACCCGGATCTGGCAGCATCATGTCCACGATCGCAAGGTCGATTGGCAAGCTGTCGGCGAGGATCAGTCGGATCGCGTCCGCCGGATCGGCCGCAATGACGACCTCATAGCCCTGCCGCCTCAGCATGCGGCTGATCGCCGCCCGCAGGGCATCGTGATCTTCGACCACCAGGATCAACGGAGCGGGAGACATGCCGCCTACGGCAGGCGAGCTGCCAGCAGCCGTTTCCGGGGGGGGCGGTCCGGCACGCGCGGGATGATGTCCGAACAATCGCCGTGCGCCTCGCTCGTGTGGATACAGCTCATCTGGAACACTGTGGCCATTGCCCCCTCCGTCGGGAGTACGAAGTCTGCGCGGAACACCCTCGGATAAGCAATTTCTTAGGTTCCCTCCCTCGTCGCGGTCGCATACAGCGGCCGACGGTGCTTCTCAGAAGCGGTTCTTCCGTGAGCGATCGACGGCCGCGGGCCGGCAGATACTCGACCTGAGGCAGGTTTGCAGACGGCCATTCCGGAGCGCCGTGGGCGGGCAGCTCGACAGCACTCACGGTCTGGCGCGGCTGCGCGTCGAGAGCGAGCATGCGTGCGACGACATTGCACTGCTCTGCGGGGCGAAGCCCGCGGACTACGCCGAGCACCTGCTCGAGATCGTGACATCCGTCCGGCGCGACCGCACGCCGTCGGTCGCCATCGCGATGGCTCGCCCCTCCGACTTTGAAGGTCGGATGCTCGCCATTCTCGATCCGGAGCGACCCCGGCGCACCGCCGGGCTGCGCCGGTTGATGGCGGCGGGCGCGGTCGGCTCACTCGCGTTGCTCGCCGCCGCAGTCACGCCCGTGCCGCGGGCGGCGGCCGCGTTGGCAGACATACGGGGACCGCTGCTGCGCGAGCAGCTGCCGATCCCGGACACGAGTACGCGCTCCGCGCCCCCGCGCATTCCGGGTGTGGTGCACCGGGAGACTGTGATCGCCCGAGTGACCGCGGGGGATTGCTGCGCGTACCCGGATGTGTCCGAGCACGATCGTAGCCTGGACGCGCGTGGCGGGATCGGTCATGCTCACGGTCGCCAGAGTCCCGCTGATACAAGCGATCGCGTGGCACTTCTGGCGAACGTCCTGCTCAGCGACACGAGTGCCAACCTTCGGCGGGTCGCGGCATGGGGGCTCGCCGAGCACACGGAGGATCCCGCCGCGGCGCGTGCGCTCGCGCGTGCGCTCACCAGCGACTCCGACCCGAGGGTCCGCGAGATGGCCGCGTGGGCATTCGGTGATGGTGATCGCGCGACCGACGCGATCGAGGCACTCTCGGCAGCGCTCCAGCGTGACCAGGACGCGCGCGTGCGGGCGACCGCCGCGTGGGCCCTCGGGAGCGAGGGCCTGGCAGAAGCCGCCGATGCGCTCACGGCTGCGCTCTCTGACGAGAACTCGGAGGTACGGCTGCGGGCCGCATGGGGGCTGGGGAGCATCGATATCCGCCACGCGCCTCCGCCATTGATCGCTATGCTCGGCGATCGGAGCCCGCGAGTGCGGCAGGTCGTGGCCTGGGCGCTGTACAGCATCGAGGATCCTGCCGCAGTGCCCGCACTGGAGAAGGCGCTGCGGGCCGAGTCGTCGCGAGAGCTGCAGGTCGCCTTCGTCCGGGCGCTCGCCGCGACCGGTGATCGATCGATCGATGCGCTCCGCGGGTTGCTGGACTCCAAAGACCCCAAGGTGCGGAAAGTCGCGGTCTCGGCGCTCGCCGGTCGCGATGCCACCGGCCCCTGGGTCTGGCCCTGGCCGCAGCCGCGGCCATTCCCGTAAGTCGGCTCCTGTCCTCGGCGCGCGTCGAGCGACGCGCGCCCTCTTCGTGGCCAACAAGTGCTGAATTTTCAGCCGCCGATGCCTCCGCATCGAACTGGAGGTAAGATGCTTCGCCTCGCGATCCCGCTCGCCACCGTCGGTACCGCGCTCGCGCTCACTCGCGGCGCGGACGCTCCCGCTATGCACGCCGCTCCGACCGAGCGGGCGCCAGCACCGACAGCACAGGCCGTCGATGTACGGGCGCTGCTCGCGGCTGCACACGGAGCGCCGTTGGCCGTCTGCCGCCTCGCCGCCCGGGCGATCGGGAGCGGGAACTGGGGCGGCGACGCCGACGTGCCGTACCCGGTGCTCTCGGCGTTCGCCGAGGCGCACGGGCGCGATGCACTGCGCCTCGTCTCCGCCGACATCCAGACGCTCGCCGATTCGCTCGCGGCGTCGGACGCGTGCGTCCGCAGCCTGGCCGTCGAGTGGCTCGGACGCCAGCGGGAGAACGACGTCGCGTCGCCACTGCTCGAGCGCCTGACGAGTCGCGATCCGTCGGTGCGAGCGACGGCCGCGCTGGCCCTCGGTCTGGCCGAGGTGGACACGGCGGTCGCGGCGCTCGGCCGCGCGACCCGGGATGCCACCGTCCCGGTGCGCGCCAATGCCGCCTGGGCGCTTGGCAGGATAGGGAACGGTGCGGGACTCCCGGCGCTTCGCCGCGTCGTCACCGACACGTCGGCAGCGGTCCGTGCGGCAGCGATCGGCGGCATCGGACGGATGGAGTCCACGAGTACGATCGGCCTGCTCGCGAAGGTGCTGGCGGGCGACCCCGCTCCGCGCGTGCGGCGCCTCGCCGCCTGGGCCATCGCGCAGATGGACGCACATAGCGGGACGGCTGCGCTCGCGACGGCGCTCGGGCGTGACAGCGACGCGAGCGTGCGCGAGATGGCCGCGTGGGCCATGGGCGAGACCGACGCGCCCGAGGGCGCGGGCGCACTGGCGCAAGCACTCCGGAGCGACGCCGACGAGAAGGTGCGTGAGACGTCCGCGTGGGCCCTCGGGTCCATCGAATCGCAGAGCGGAATCACAGCGCTCAGCGAGACCGTGGCGACCGACAGGTCCGAGGACATTCGTGCGACCGCCGCGTGGTCACTCGGTCAGCTCGGTGACGCCGTTGGACGCGCGCCCACGGGACTCCTGGACCTGCTGCGCAGCGAGCGTGCGCGGACGCGCCTCGTCGTGGCCTGGACACTCGGCGAGATCGGCGACGCGGCGGCCAAGGCCCCGCTGCGCACCGCGCTCGCGCGCGAGACGGACCGCCGCGTGCGCCGCGCGATCGTGCGGGCGCTCATCCACTCGGGAGAACGATCGGACGCCACGGTGCGCGAGCTTCTGTCGTCATCCGATGCCGCCATTCGGCAGGCCGCGGTTCGTGCCCTGGCCGACCGTGGCGCGGACGATCCGTGGCCCTGGCCGGAACCGCGTCCGCGCCCGTTCCCCTGAGGGGCGCGCATTCAAACCTTCCGGCCATCCGCGCTGTCCGATGGCTGGCTGCCTAACGCTCCGGAGTCTCATGCCCCGAATCGTGCGTCTCATCATGACCGCCTGTGTGGTACCGTGGCACCTGGCCGGCGCAGTGGCGCCGATCCCCGCCGCCATCAGCGGGCGGGATTCGCTTCCGCCAGCCGTCGCGGTCCGTGCCGCTCGCGCGCCGCTCATCGACGGCCGCGACGATGATCCGGTCTGGCGCCAGGCGCCCGCCCGGTCCGATTTCCTCGAGTACTCGCCGCGCGAGGGCGCGGCGCCGCGGTTTCGCACCGAATTCCGAGTCGCCTACGACGACCACGACATGTACGTGTTCGTCCGCGCCTTCGATCCGCATCCGGACAGCATCATGACCGCGCTGACGCGGCGGGACGTGCGCGGCCCGTCCGACCAGCTCAAGATCATGATCGACTCGTACCATGACCGCCGGTCCGGGTTCGAGTTCGCCGTGAATCCGGTGGGCGTGAAGCGCGACTACGCGATGTACAACGACAAGGACGAGGACGAATCGTGGGACGGCGTGTGGAACGTGGCGACACGGATCGATTCGGTCGGGTGGACGGCGGAGTTCGCGATTCCGTTCAGCCAACTGCGATACACGACGAAGCCGGAGCACGTCTTCGGGTTCAGCGTCGTGCGCGACATCGAGCGGTACAAGGAGCGCGTGAGCTGGCCGTTGTACCGCAGCTCCCAGAGCGGCCTCTCGTCGCAGCTCGGTGAGCTCACGGGCATCCGCGGCATCGCGCCCTTCGAGCGTCACGAGCTGATCCCGTACGTCGTCGCCCGGACGAGCACGGAACCGTACACCGCGGCCCCGCCGGGCAGCGCCCCCTGGCGGCAGTCGCAGCGGATCTCGGCCGGCGCGGACCTCAAGTTCGGGGTGACGCCCAATGTGACGCTCGACGCGACGGTCAATCCCGATTTCGGACAGGTGGAGGCGGACCCGTCGGTGCTCAACCTGTCCGCGTTCGAGACGTTCTTCGAGGAGCGGCGCCCTTTCTTCGTCGAGGGGGCGGGAACATACCAGTTCACGCAGAACAACACGCGTGTCAATCGCAGCAGCGAAGGTCTGTTCTACTCGAGGCGCATCGGCCGCACGCCGCAGCTGCTCGGGTTGTACGGGGACGACGCATCGCCCAACGTGACGCCGATCCTCGGCGCCGCGAAGCTGACCGGACGACTCGACAACGGACTGAATGTCGGCGTGCTCGAGGCGGTGACAGGTCGGGAGAAGGGGACGCGCGACCGGACCACGGAGCCGCTCACCAGCTACAGCGTCGTGCGCGGGCAGCAGGAGTTTCGGGCTGGCGCGACGACGCTCGGGTTCATCGCCACCGGCGTAAATCGGGCGCTGGACCAGTGGACCGACCCCTATCTCCGTCGTGATGCCTATGTCGTCGGCAGCGACTTCGTGCACCGGTGGGGAGCCAGCCGGTACGAGCTGAATGCGAAGGTCACCGCCAGCACGGTGCGAGGGAGCACGGGCAGCATCCGGCTCACGCAGCTGAGCCCCGTGCACCTGTACCAGCGGCCCGACGGCGCCGTGCACCTCGATTCCACACGCACTGCGCTGAGCGGCGACGCCGAGGAGCTCAACGTCGCGAAATTCGGCGGCAACATGGTGCACTGGCTCGTCGGCTACGAGCGACAGTCGCCGGGCTACGAGATCAATGATCTCGGCTACCTGCGCCGGGCGAACCAGCAGACCTGGAAGAACTGGCTCGGCGTCGTATTCCAGAAGCCTACCGCCGTGTATCGTGCCTACCAGGCGAACCTCAACTTCCAGGAGTACTGGACGGCAGACGGACTCCGGCTCGATCGGATGCTCAACACCAACCAGTCGATGCAGCTGGCGAACAACATGTGGCTGTTCGGCGGCCTCACGTACTACCAGCTCCCCGGCAGCTTCTGCGACAATTGCGCACGCGGCGGCCCGGCGGTGCGCACGTCCCCCGCGGTGCAGTGGGACCTCGGCTGGCAGGGCGACGATCGACGCGCCGTGCTCCCGTCCATCTTCTTCGATCACTCCTCGACCGACGAGGGCCGCTCGCACAACTGGTCGGCGAGCACGTCCGTCGAGCTGCGCCTAATTCCGCAATTGCAGCTCACCCTCGGCGTCGACGCCAGCCACAACGAGGATGACCGCCAGTGGATCGGCAATTTCGCCGACTCCACCGGGGCGCACTACGCCTTCGCGCATCTGTCGCAGGATACACGGGACGCGGTTATCCGCGCGAGCTACACCGTGACGCCGACGCTGAGTTTCCAGCTCTACGCCGCTCCGTTCATCAGTCGCGGCTACTTCACGGACGTCCGTGATCTGAGCGCGACTCCGCGTGCCGAGAGCTATTCCGCACGTTACCAGCCGTACACGGCGCCGGACGGCGCCGACGCGGGCTTCGACGTGCTGGACCTACGCTCCAACAGCGTACTGCGGTGGGAGTTCAGGCCTGGGTCGACGATGTACCTGGTGTGGACGCACGGCCGTTCGTTCAGCGACGTATATCGCGACCGCTCGTGGAACGAGGAGTACGACACCTTCAAGGCGCTGCATCCGATGAACACCTTCCTCGTGAAGCTGGCGTACTGGCTGGACTGACGCGACGGAGTGCGAGGGCGCGTCCGACACAGGAGGTGTGCAGCGTCGGAGCGGAAGGCAGCCGTGGGGAACGGCTTCGCCAGTACCGCCGTCCATGAGCAGGCGACCGATCCGGGAGGGATGGGAAAGCGGCGCCCCGAACGGCACCAATCACAGGAACACAAGAAAGCGCCATCAGCGAAGAGCTGATGGCGCTTCCAGTTAAGTATCGGGACGGCGGGATTTGAACCCGCGACCCCCTGAACCCCATCAATGGGACTGACCTCAGCGTAATTGGCTTGAATAGGAAAATCAACAACTTAGCCGTATCTAATCGGGTACGATTCCGGGCAAAATTGACGGAAATCCGGGGTTACTGGTCCCGCTACTGGTCCCCCAACTCCGCCTTCCCTGGGCTCGTGCCGTGAGATCAGGCACCTCCCGCCTTCCCCAAGCCATCCCGGGTCGAGGCACTCGAATCCGGCAAGTCCAGCTTGGGAACCCAGACTGGAATCAGTGGTCGAGTTCTGCCCGCGCCAACTTCCCTCTGGGGACGTCCAGCCGGCTTCAATCCGCGCCAAGCCTTTGGCGCGCTACTCGGGGAGAAACGGTCCCAAACGGTCCCACGCCGCCAACCCGACTTCATAGTACCCGCTCAGGCGCCGAGAACGCGCCGGCGCGTGGGATCTGTCATGGTGCCGGCGGCCGGGCCGGTGCGCGGCAGGCGCTGAGGAACGCGTCCCCCAGATCGGTCAGGAGATACGCAGTATCGGCGCCGATGCCGGGCATCCCCTTGAGCAGGTCGGCCTGCCGTGCGATGAGGGAGAAGGCCTCAAGAATCATGGCCGCGTCGAAGTAGTCGAGCAACAGGTCCGTGCCGCCGCCGACGTGGTCCACTGCCCCCTTCAGGCGAATGCTGAATCCGACTCCGGTGCGGATTCCCGCCTCCTGCAGCGTACCGATGGTGTCGAGCAGTTGCGCCGCCGCAGGCGTGAGCTCGGCGAGCATCCGAGGAAACAGTGGCGGAATCCGGTCTGGCGCCGCTGAGGTGTTCGCGAGGAGCGCCGCCCAGCGCTCCTGCATGCTCGGCTCGTCCTCGGCACTCGCGCCGTCGAGGAATGGCGCCATGAGCCGAAGCGGAACCGCGCGCGCCTCGATGCCCGCGGTCGCGCGCATCTCTTCGGCGCGGTTCACCACCGCGGTGAGATTGTCACCGCGGCGTGCACGGAGATTCCCGAGAGCCTCCACGGCGGTATCGCCGAGCCACCCCCCGACGCGCTTGAAGAACTCAGCCCCGCCGGCGGTCAGGCCGGTGGCCTTCGAGGCGCGCTCGACGGCAACGGCGCCGGCGATGATGGTGCCGGGATCGGGCATGCTCGGGACAGGTGGGGTGGGCCTGACGTTCCGCGCTAGGTGCCTTTCTGTTCGACAGTCAGACGCACCAAAGTCACGCCGCGACGCCGCGGCGTCCAGGGGAGGCCCGCACCGGCTCATGCTACTCCCAGGAACATCTCGACCGCCTGGTCGCCGTTCCTTGCCGGCGCAGTTCCGGCACATAGGCGACTCTCTGCGGTGATCGAGCATCTCCGCCAGCAGGTCGAAGTACAGCTCAGGCACCGGCCGGCGCGACCGCTTGTCAGTGGGTATAGCGAACTTGTCGATCGGAGCCAGTGTTCGAGGCTTGTTGCGCCCCGTGCGGGCTCGCCTGCTTCTTGTCGCCAGTGTCCCGGGTGTCGCATTCGGCTTCACCCCGGGGCGGGCCGCTACTACAGGCTCGAGAGGAGTGGATAAGAGGAGTCTTAGACTCGACCCGAATTCCAATTCTACTCGCGGTGGGGGGACACAGCGCCGTATGTTGGGCACGTCGCAGTACGTACCCCCTCCTCGGACTTTTCGGCATGGGACTTGTCGCTTTCTGGATGCACCTGGAGACCTGGATTCAGATCTGGTGCATCACCCTCTTCGTGCTGTTCATCGGCGCGGTCAGCGCGATGGTATGGCAGCTGATTGCGGTACGCCGGCGCGGCCACCGAACCGCCACCGCGTTCGAGGCGCACGGCATCACAAGTGACGAGGAGCGGCGCACGGGCCGGAGTCTCGCCGCCGTTGAGCAGCTGCGGGAGACCGCGGCTCGGGCGATGAACGGCCATCCATATCTTCTCGACCGCCTCGAGCAGGCCGTGGAGCTCTACGACAGTCCAGACGGACGGTCCGGATACTTCCTCACGAAGCCTGCCGCCGACGTGGTGACAGCGGATGATGCGTGGGAGGGCTACGGCGCCGCGTTCTTCCGCGCCGTGCCGGGGGTCCTCACCTCCATCGGCCTCCTCGGGACGTTCGTCGCACTGCTGCTCGGCCTGAACGGCCTCACGATGACCGCCGCGGGCACCGTGGAGGGGTTGCCCAACCTGATCCAGAACCTCTCCGGCAAGTTCTTGACGTCCATCTGCGCGCTGGGGCTGAGCGTCGTCTTTCTCGTCGTCGACCTGCTCGTGGCGCAGCCGCAGCTTCGGGCGCTGCGCCGTCGCATCGTGCGGTCGATCGCGAAGGCACTGCCCCTGTTGACAGAGACTCGCATCCTCCTCGACATCCAGCGGCAGAGCGTGAAGCAGGCGACCGCCCTCGGTCACATCAGCGCCGATGTCGTGGAGAAGTTCTCGAGCGCGTTTCGGGAGGACTTGGCCCCGCTCTTCGCGCAGGGCATCTCGTCCTCGATGGCGAACCAGCTCCAGGTTGAAATGGGACCAACCCTGGTCGAGCTCCGGGACACGATGCGGAGCCTCACGGCCACGGTCGAGCGGCTCGAGCAGTCGAAGCAGGAGTCGGTCGTTGGTGAGATCCACGGCCTCGTGGACTCTCTCGAGCGGGCGCTTCGCGATACGCTCGGGCAGATGGGTCAGCAGTTCCAGCAGGCGCTCACGGGCTCCACCAAAGAAGAGTTCGGAGTGCTCGCCGAGATCATCAAGGGCAGCGCCGATGTCGTGGGGCAGATGGGCACGAACCTCACGTTGGTCCAGAGCACGCTGCAGTCGGTGGTCGAGGAGACTCGGAAGGCCACGACGGACCAGATGGACGCCGGCGCGGAGCAGACGAGGCGCCTCAACACGCTCGTGGAGGGTCTGATGGTCCGCCTGAACGACACGGCGAACCAGAACTACGAGCAGCTCACGGGTACGCTCACGCGAGTGGTGTCGAACCTCTCCGAGCGGGTCACGGCCCTGTCGGAGGACCTCGTGAAGACCGTCGGGACGGCCACCGAGCGCTCGCAGCAGGCCGCCACGCAGACGCTCACGCAGGCCACCGAGTGGACGTCGCAGACCCGGGAGCAGATCAACGACATCCTCACCGCGCTCCGGGAGAAGGCGGACCGGTTCGACAGGGCCGGCGACACGCTACTCGAGGCCCAGAACATCCTCCAGACCACGCTGACGCAGAATCGCGAAGCGTTACAGGCGCTGGGTGGCGCCGCGAGCGAAGTGAAGGCCTACACGACCGGCTTGGCCGGCATCCAGCGACAGATCGAGGAGGGGCAGAAGGCGCAGGCACAGGTCGCCACCCTCTCGCGCGAGGTCGTGGCGAAGTTGGCCGACGCCGCCGAACGGCACGATGAGTTCCTGAACCAGTACCGCCAGACGTTCCAGCAGTACCGGGATGTGTTCGACGGGATGGACTCGCGTATCGCGGCGGTGCTCGAGACGATCCTCGACCGTCTGCAGCAGTACAACCGAGGGGTCGAGCAGAACTTCCGGGCGATGGTGGATTCCGCCAACAACGTCATGCCGCGGATGGCCGGCGTCCTCAAGGCGTCGGCTGAGGAGATCAAGGAGCACCTCGATGAGCTCAGCGACGTGCTCGACAAGGGCACGGCCCGGATCGCCGCGGTGAGGACCGCATGAGCGACGACGAGTTCGAGGAAGGGGGCCACGGCGCCCACACCGCCTCGTCGTTCACGGATCTCATGGCGTCGCTCATGGTGATCTTCGTCCTGCTCTTCGTCGCGTCTGTGAACAACGCCACCGCCAGTCGGACGGTTGTGCAGAACCGTCTGCTCGAGTCGCTGCGCGCGAAGCTGACGGCGCGTGGCCTCGACACGACGACGAAGATCCAACGGGACGACCGCGACCCGTACGCCATTGTCATCGTGATGCCGGACAGCTTGCTCTTCGACCGGGACTCCTGGTTGGTCCGGCCGGGGGGGCAGCAGTACCTCCAGCGCATCATGCCCACTCTGTCCGGCATCCTCTGCGCGTCCGACATGGCCCAGAACATCGACAACGTGGTCGTCGAAGGGCACACCGACACCACCTACTTCGGTGACGTGGCTACGAGCACGCCCGACCAGGCGCAGGCCTACAACATGAAGCTCAGCCAGGAGCGCTCGATGGAGGTCGTGAAGGTGGGCCTCCAGTCGCTCCGTGATCTGCCGCAGCGTGGGTGCTTCCGTAGCATGATCTCGGCGAGCGGCCGGGGGCAGGAGGAACTGCTCCCGAACGTCCCCGGTGATGATGCGCGTCAACGGCGGGTCGTGTTCAAGATCCGGGTGAAGGCGGACGTGGTCAGCCAACTCACGCATCGGGTCCCCGCTGGTGACAGCGCAGGCGAGCGCACGGTCATCGTGGATCCGACACCGACAGGCGCACAGCCACGATGAGCGCTCTGGCGGACGTCCTCGAGCGGTTGCATGCCGCCGCCCGGGCCCCCATGACGGGCGGGCTGGACGTCGCCCTCTCTCCGGAGCAGGAACTGGCGCCGCTCATCGAGACTACCGCAGAACTGGAACGAGCAGTTCGGCATGAGGCGCGGCCCACTCGATCTGCGCTGGCGGAGGCTCGCGAGGCATGGGCGAATGCCGGCGGGAGGCTCGATGCGCTGACGTCCCGGCAGATCCGCGCCCTCTGCTGGGATCCCGACGTGGCGAACTCGCCGTTGTTCGTCCGGGCCATGGCCGAACGACAGGATCTGTCAGGGAACCGGCGCTGGCTGGAAGGGATGGTCGAGTGCTACCTCGCCCAGTGGCGCACCATGGCGGAGCCACACGCGCTCGAGGAGCTGCTGCGTCGCGCCGTCGGTCGCTTTGCCGGGGGTGGCGAGCGTCTGCAGAAGTATCGGGCCGTCGCGGGGCAGCTCTTCTCGAAGGAGGCACCAACGTGGATGGGATCCGCCATCATCGCCGACCGCGCCGGCATCAATGAGACGCTCGCGAAGTGGGGGATCGAGCCGAGCACGCAGTTGGGGGAGGCGGTCGCCACCGCGGCCGTCGACGCGTGGACCGCGCAATTCCTGCGGGAGCGCAGCTATCTCCACGGTGGTGGCGTGTTCGAAGCGTTTCGTCGGCTGACGCAGGAATTGCTTACCTGCGAACTCGTTGCGCCGCAGGCGATCGCGCGCGCGGTCAGCGCGATGATTCTCTGGGACCGAGCGGAAGCCGACGAGCAGCTTCATCAGGCGCTGCTGACATTCCTGCTCGATGACCGGCGCTTTCGCGATCCGCGACTCCCGAACTGCGGGCGAATTTGGGCCCTCTGCGAAACCGAAGCGCGCCTGCGTGTCACAGGGTGGCTCGCGAAGGGTGATCTCCTCTTCTTCTTCAAGTTCGTCATCCAGCACGACCCTCATGGCCGGCGCGACTTCTGGCTTCGGTACATCAACCGGGCGGTGGACGCGAACGTGGCGCTCTCGCCCGAGGACGCGTACCGCTTGCGCGCGCAGGTGCGGGAGAGGCTTTCGTACTCGCAGATCCCCGGGGCGCAGACGAGTGCGTTCCTGATGCGCTTCCACGGCGCGACCGGGGACATCCTCTGCATCGAGTTCGCCGAGACCGGGAACGCGCTCTACGTGCACGACGCGGACAAGTTCGTGGAGTCGTTCGGCGGTCTGCGTCGGCCCAGGTTCGACCTCCGGACGCACCTGAAGAGCTACGCCACATATATCGACAAGTTCACGCACAACGGCGGGACCTGGCAGTACAAGGTGCAGTCGTTCCTCGCTCGTCGAGGCATCCGCCCCGCTTGAACCCATGATGATCACGCTCGGCACCATCGGTGGCACGATCACAGCAACCGCAGAACCAGACGGCTGGTTCCTTCGCTCTGTCGACGGTGCGGGCCTGTCAACGCGGGAGCGCTGGCCCCAATCCGTGCTCACGACCGGTGAGGGGCTGACCGCGGCCCGCCAGACCGAGATGCTTCTGGATCTTGAGATCGCGGAAGTGACTGGCGGCGCGATCCGGATCCCGTGGGATCGCTTCGAGTCCGTACTCGCCGAGGACATCCAGTTGCCGCTCCGGTGGACGGCCTGGAGCCCGCTGATGCTCTCGATCGATCGGAAGAGTGAGCTGGGACGGCCGGACTTCCGCTATCGATACACGTATCGCTTCGGCGCGCGTGAGACCGAGGTGGAGCGAGTCGGGTACTTCGTGCGGCGCGCCGCGACGGGCCAGGTCTTTCACCTTGACGAG
Source organism: uncultured Gemmatimonadota bacterium (assembly GCA_946480295.1). The sequence goes on along the minus strand of CAMLIT010000012.1, from coordinate 46,253 downwards.
CAGACCTTTGCGCTTGTGGACGCGATGGACGCGTTCAATGCGCTCCCGGCCGAGGCGCGCACCCAGCAGGCCACGTGGCTCACCTTCGCGCGGGTGAAGGGGTGCTCCGCGACCGTGGGGGCGGCACTCGACAACTACCTGGCCGAGAACGACGTCGTGGTGCCGTCGCAGATCGCGCTCGACATCTACGCCCACGAAGACGGGAGCATCAGCTTCGTCCCGAAGGCGCCGGGCGTCTCCGATGACGAATTCCGCGAGGCTTTTCTCCGGAACCCCGATGTCGAGGGCCTTTACGTGCTCGATGATGGCGTGGGCCGCCGAGTCCGCGTGGTCCTGAGCGACCGTCAGCGGCAGGTGCTCGAGCGAATGACGCAGGTCCGTCACGCCCGGGGCGCCGCGAAGGAGGAGGCGTGCCGCAATCCGGCCCAGTTCTTCGACGGTCTCCTCGATGCCGTCGAGATCGAGTACGGATCGCGGGTGATCGGCATCGGCGATCTCCCGTTCACATCCGTTCCGGCAGACGTCGCGGAGGGCGGCGGTTTCTTCAAGGACGTTCCCGCGGGGGATGACGGTGAGGCGGAAGGGAAGCATCGGGGTGAAGGCCGCCCCACGGCCATCACGATGCCGGCCGCCGATGGAAGAGAAGAAGTGCATCTTCGCTTCCGGAACGAAGAGGAACTCGATCACGCGCGGGCGGCGATGGCAGCGGCCATCGACCGTGGCGACGCCACGGTGGATCTGAAGGGGAAGAGCGTCGTCGCCTCCGCCGAGTGCCTCAGGGCGCTCAACGAGAGGCCGGTCGATCTCGCGCCTGAGGACGCGACCGAACGCGCCCGCGGCCGGCGCTTCTTGCTCTGCTACATGAACGACGAGGAGCTGCGGACGGCCGATGCGGAGGCCGCTGCGCACGCGAGTCGCCGACCTGTCGCTTGGCCGGACTGCGCGAAGCTCCCCGCGAGCCTCAAGCCAGGCGTGGCGCTGAAGCGCCACCAGGAGGAGTCGCTGCTCTGGCTCCAGCGGTGTGCCGCTATCACAAAGCGTCGCGGGGTGCTGCTGGCGGACGACATGGGACTCGGCAAGACACTCCAGATCCTGACCTTCCTCGCGTCCCGCATCGAAGACGGGCGGCTCTCCTGGGCCCCGGACGGGGACCCCCATAGTCCCCCTTGGCGGCCGATCCTCATCATCGCGCCCCTCATCCTAGTCGAGAACGAGACCTGGATTAAGGAGATGCGGGACTTCTTCGCCGCCGACGGCGACATCTTCCAGCCCGTCCTCGTGCTCCACGGTCCCGGAATCGATGCGGTGCGCGCCTCCGGGGCACGAGGCGCGGAGACCGTCGCCGGGCGTCCCATGCTCTCGGCTGAGCGGCTCATGCAGTACCGCACCGTCATCACGAACTACGAGACGGTGGTGAACTACCAACACAGCCTCGCCCAGAAGAAGGACGGTCGGCCGCTGTGGTCCGCGATCGTGACGGACGAGGCGCAGAAGTATAAGGCGATGAGCACGAAGCTCTCCGTGGCCCTCCGCGCCATCGATGGTGACTTCCATGTGGCGAGCACCGGAACACCTGTCGAGAACCGTCTGCTGGACCTCTGGAACATCATGGACGTGGTCCAACCAGCGCTCTTGGGTACGGCCACCGACTTCTCCACACGGTTCGAGCATCGCCTCGCAGAAGACGCGGCCGCGGTCCTCGGGGACCTTCGCCGCGAGCTGTTGTATGGCGAGCCGCATGCGTTCCTGATCCGCCGCACCAAGGACGAGATCCTGGACCTGCCGGAGAAGAGCATCGAGCGGATCCCCTGCGACATGTCCCCCGTCGAGCGCGGGCTCCACACGTCACTGCTGGCAGTGCTCTCGCGGGAGCGGAAGCTCGGGCGGCACCTCGTCGTCTTGCACAAGCTCACGCGGCTATACCAGCACCCAGCCCTCCTGCGCGACGACTGGGAGCGGCGGGACGTGCGCGATCTGGTCGCCGAATCGACGAAACTCCAACGCACCTTGGACAAGCTCCACGACATCCGGCGCCGCGGCGAGAAGGCGATCATCTTCGCTCGCCACCTCGATGCCCAATCCTTGCTGCAGCGCGTGTTCGAGCACGAATTCGACATACGCGTGCCGGTTATCAACGGCAGTACGAGCCGCGGGAAGGGATTCTCCACGTCGAGTAGCGCGACGGCCCGGGCGAAGAATGAGCGCAAGCGGATCCTCGACCAGTTTCGCGCCGCGCCCGGCTTTGGCCTCGTCATCCTCTCGCCATTCGTGGCTGGCATCGGGCTGACGATCACCGAGGCCAACCACGTCATCCACTACGGGCGCTGGTGGAATCCCGCCGTCGAGTCCCAAGCCACGGATCGGGCCTACCGGATCGGTCAGAGCCGTCCGGTCCACGTATGGCTGCCGGTCCTGCGCGACCCGTCGGGGCATATCGCGGAGAGCTTCGACGAGTGCCTCGACGCGCTGCTCACGCGCAAGACCGGGCTCGCGCGAGACTTCCTGCAGCCCACGGAGGACGAGGGCGACAACGCGAATGAGCTCTGCACGCGCCTCGAGGGGGACGGCTCGGAGGCGCTCGCGGGGGCCCCGACAGCCCCGTTCACGCCGCACGACTTGGATGTCCTCGGACCGCTGGAGTTCGAGGCGGCCGTGGCCGCGCTCTACCGGGCCGACGGGTACTCGGTCGTGCTGACCGCGAAGGGTGGAGATGGCGGTGCGGACGTCCTCGCGTTTCGCGACGGAGAGGCGCGCCTGGTCCAGATCAAGCACGTGAGCGGGCGCTCCCCCATTGACGAGCGGGCGTTGAGCGACGTGCTCGCGGCGCGGGACGTGTACGGTGCTCGGCTCGCGGCGCCCTGGAAGGCCACGGTGGTTTCCAACGGGTCCATCGCCCCGAGCGCGATCCGGGAGGCCGGGCGCGTGGGAATCGAGGTGGTGCCCGGGGATCGACTGCACCGGCGGATCGCCGAGAAGAAGATCGGGATGGGCGCGATGGCTGCATGCGCCGCGGCGCGCTGCGCGAACTTCGAGGAAGGGCTACGCCAGGCGCGCGCCTACGTCGGCGCATAGAGGGCGGCCGCACATGAGGAGCCCCGCTTCGTTCGGATGGCCGCCGCTCTTCCGGAAGCCACTGGTCGCCATCACGCCGGAGGACGTGCGTGAGATGGTGGAGATGGAGATTGCCGAGAGCGACTCAGTCGAGTTCAAGGAGCGGTTGCCCGCCAAGAAGGGGGAGACGGACCCGTGGGAACTGGGGCAGTCCCGCATCGGCGAGCGCGCGCGCAACGAGCTGCTCGAGGAGATCGCCGGGTTCACGAACAGCCACGGTGGCCACCTGGTCCTCGGGATCGAGGAGAGCGACGACCATCCGCGTCGGGCCGTGGGGATCCGCCCGGTGCGCGACTGCGCGGACTTCGCGCACCGACTGCTGATGCAGGCCCGCGACTGTCTGGATCCGCAGATCCCGCTGCTCGAGATCTGGCCCGTGGTGACGGAGGAGAACGGCGCCGGCGTCGTGCTCGTGCGCGTGCCGGAGTCGCAGCTCGCGCCGCATCGCGTGATGCCGACCCTGAAATGCTCGGCGCGGCGGAGCGATCGCACGCAGGCAATGACCATGCGCGAGATTCAAGACCTGACGCTGCAGCGCGCGGCGGCCGCCGACGCCCTGGATGCGGCATTCGCGGAGCGCGCCGCGCAGTTCGTCGAGTTCGTGCGCCTGCGGCATGAGCTTACGAACTTCGACTGGATCGCGCTGCGCGCCACCGCCATCCCGACGACGCGCGCCTTCCGGGTGCCTCGCGCGGTGATCGGGACGCTGGAGCCGCTCGACGAGCGCTTCCAGATTGGCAGCGCCAACGGCGTCGGACAGCTGCACGGGATCCAGATGCACACGCCGTCCTGGCAAGGCCGTCCGATCCTCCGCGGCCGGCGGTTCACCGACCAGGCGAGACCGCACGGCACGTTGCAGGTCGAGATCTTCGAGAGGGGCGTGGTCGACCTCGCGTGGATTCAGCCCGCGTTCGGCGGGTCGCGCCTCACCACCACGCCGCCGCAGCTCATGATGGAGCACGTCCTCGCGGCGGTCGCGAACGTGGCGTGCACCGCGCATGCGCTGCGCGCCGCCGGTGGCGCGCCATCGGCGGAGTACGCGGTCGAGGCGGAGCTCGCGAGCGGCTACCCCATCACGCTCTCGCCGATCGGCGTCTTGAACGGCAAACGCATCGAGCTGGCCCCCAACCCACTCCGCCTGCCGCGATACAGCTTCGGCGCGTTCGACGAAATGCCGGCGCTCATCGGGCTCGTCGCCGCCGATCTCCTGAACTCCGCCGGCGTCCCGTGTGAGCCGGGCCGGTACGACATCCGGGGGCCGGAGAAGCGGCTCGCCGAGCTCACGGCGGGCGCGTTCCGCGCATGACGGCGCGCATCGGCTTCGTTTCGTGATGACTCGATCGCGCCCCCGGGCGCGCCAGGAGGAGCATATCCGAGCGAGCCACCATTCTGCTGGTCGAGGATCGCGACGCGGTCCGCGCGGCGATCGCCAAGATGCTGTCGCGCGATGGCTATGACCTGCTCGAGGCGAGCGACGCCGCAGCGGCGGTGGAGGTGATCACCCCCGGCGAGCACGCGATCGACCCGGTGGTGCTCGACGCGGTGCTGCCGGAGCCGGGCAGCCAAGCCGTCATCGATGCGCTGCGCGCCCAGCGGGAGCCGCTGCGCGTGCTCGTCATGTCCGCGTACGACGCCAGCGCGCTGCGCGGCCGGCGCGTGTTCGAGTCGCTCGGGGCCTTCAACGGCTTTCCCTTCCTGGAAAAGCCGTTCACGTGGAGCGACCTAGCGACCGCTGTCGCGAAGCTGCTGGCAGGACAGAGGACGCGGTGCAGATGGTCACCACCGCCGGCTGGCCCATCCAGTGAATCGCTGACCGGCACGCCGACCAAGCGCAGCATGCGCTCGGCCCGTTCGATGACGGCAAGCGCCGCCTCGATGTGCGCGACGGCGTAGCGGGCGATCCGGCCTTCAGCGGTGTGCGGTGGCGGGAGCATGCACGGGCAGCCTGGTGCCCGTGCGTCAGCGACGCGTCATCCCGCGGAGATCGGTGGCCAACCCTAGAGATGTGTGAGGCGCAGTAGCTGGACCTGGGCCGCGCGGCCGCTGTCGGGAATCTCCGTGCACTTCACGCGTCCCTCGCGCCGCAGGTCGGAGAGGGCGTAGTGGAAGGTCTGGATCGTGCTTGGCACGCGGGCGAAGTCGAGATCATCGAGCGACAGCGTGTCGGCGTAGCCGTTAGGCAGGGCGGCGAGCCGATGCACGATCGCGTCGGACAGCTCCCCCACCGACGGCCGCCACTGGGCGCGCGGGCGCGGCGTCATCGCCGGGCGCAGCGGCAGGTCCTCGGATCGGAACGGCCCCTTCGGGTTGATCACCTGCGCGCCACAGCACCGGCACTGCGCCTGGCCACCGACGCCGCCGCCCATCGTCGGGTCGGATGCCGGCCCCGTGTCCTCGACCAGCGGCACGAACGCCCGACAGTCCTCGCTGGGGCACTCGATGCCCCAGAACGCTTGTGCGTAGTCCATCTGCCCTCCTGGTTAGGGTCGCCCCGGGCTCCCTGTCGCCCGAGTTGTCTCGCTCCCGCCTCCGGTCATCCCTGCTGCCCGTTCGCGCTCGCCTGCCGGACCAGTGCGCGCACGGCGCGGCCACTCAGCCACCCTGCGTCGATGACAGCTTCCGCCACGCGCAGGATCGCCGGCCAGTGCGCCTCGACGAGTGCCCGGGCGCGCGGCATCTCTTCTCGCATCGCCTCGGCGGGATCCAGCCCCGCCGCGAGCGCATACTCGGCCGCATGCTGAGCGTCACTGGACTGTATCGCGTGGCTGAAGTCGGGATCCCGGCCGGCGAGCTTGGCTGACGCGATCTCGCCGGCGAGCACGACACGGATATGCCGGCGAAAGCGCCACTCCGGCGCCGTCCCAGCCCGCACGGACGCGCAGTGCCGGACCTTCGCGCCGCCCAACGTCCCCCGCTCGTCGTCCGGCATGGTGGTGAGAGACACGAGGTGCACGTGCAGCACCACGGACGCGACGGCGTGTGCCGCCTCGTGGACGGCGATCGAGTAGAGGTCGTCCCTGCTCATGGCATCGCCGGCGTCGGAGCGACTGCGCGTCGAGCAGCGCCCCCGCTACGCGATGCGCGACGGCGAATCATCTCGTGCCGGGTCCTAGCGAGTCGAGGAGATGTTCGTCGTCGTGGACCGGCTGACCGCCGATTCTGTGAATGAATCCGCGGGCGTTGATGGACCGAGCGAGTTCGCGCTCCTTGTCCCGCCGCTCCTCGGGCCAGAGGAGCATCGTCGCCGCCGCGGTGCCGCCGATGCGGTAGACCACCCCGCAACTGCGACAGACGATGTCGTACAGCGACCGATCCGGCTCGACGCGCCGGCGCCGAGCAGCGGGCTGACGGCACAGGTCGCATTTCTCCGCGGCGGCATCAATCTCTTCCATCATCTCGTTCGGTCCTCCGGTTCGCGTGCCGTTCCATCCACTTCACCGCCATCCGCTTCACGTCGCCGCGCGTCATCCCTTTCTCGAACACGCCGAGGAAGTACGTGCCCTCGTCGACGTCGAGGAAGAGGTAATCCGTCGGGTGCCGCTCGCTGCGCCTGACGACGGCGTGCCGTCCGGCGTGTTCGACGATCATGCTGGTGGTCGTCACCAGAGCAGACCTGTCGTGTCGTCTAGCTGAGGAGGCTCAGCGGCGAGCGCGCCTGCCGTGGCGCAGTCGAAGCGTCTGCGCGGCGAGTAGCTCCTCCGTCGACGGCGGCGACGATCAGCCCGAACACCAGGGCATTGAGTTCGGCGACGGGAACGGCGAGATCGCGCGCGACGTCCTGCTTCGATCGCTTCGCGCTACGGAGCGACGCGAAGACCTTCTCGAACACGCCCGACATTTCGCGCGGCAGCGGCTCCGGCTCGGTCCTCCGGAACCCGCGCTTCTGGACCTCGATGCACAGCGCCCGATAGTGCCAGTCGGACACGAGGCCAACGTCGTGCAGCCGGTGTAGAAGTGCGACGAGGGCGACCTTCCAGTGGGTCTTGGCCCGGAGGAGCGTCGGGATAGTGACCATGCGCGGCGCGTACGCGAGGATGCTCGTGCGGGGCATGAGGAACGCCGACGCGAACTGATCGGCGGCCCGCTCCGCCTCGCGACCGCCTGGTGCGCCATGGCGGTGCAGCACGAGATGGCCGAGCTCGTGGGCGGCATCGAAGCGGCTCCGCTCCGCCGACTTCGCGGTGTTCAAGAACACGAAGGGCTGCTCGCCCTTCCAGAACGAGAACGCGTCCACCTCCACGCAGTCCTCGGCGAGCGAGAACACCCGGACGCCCTTGGCCTCGAGGAGCCGGACCATGTTGCTGATCGGCGCGTCGCCGAGCGCCCACTGCGTGCGCAGGGCGTTCGCCGCAGTCTCGGGATCACTCTGTCGCAGGTCGGGGATTGCGCGGGCCGGGAGCGAGAAGTTTCGCTCCAGCCACTCGTTGAGCTCGAGCGCGAGCTCGCCGCCGGCGATGGCGCGATCACGCTGGCTCGCGGTCATCTTTGTCATCGCGCGGAAGCTCACTCCGGCGGCGTCCAGCGGCTCCGGCCCAGACCTCGTGAAGAAGCCGACGGGGAACTGCAGGGCGCGCGCGAGATCTTCAACGAACGCGGTGGTCGGCGTGCGCGTGCCCTGTTCGTACAGGACCAGACTCCGCTCACTGATGCCGCTCACGCTGGCGAGCGCGCGACGGGTGAGCCCGCGTCGGCGCCGCGCCAGGGAGAGACGGTTTGAATTGAAGGCGTTCTCGAGGTCAGCTAACACGTGGGACGACGTTGACGTCAAACTCTGGCCCCGGCGGCGGCGCGATCACCAGATCGGGATCGCGATCGAGCGGGAGCGGGGGCAGCAGGATACGCTCCTCCCAGACGATCACCCGGCCGTCGTCGTCGATGCCGGCCGGAAGCGACACTTCGCCACGCACCTCGGCGTCCGCTCGCGCGATCAGGAGCATCCAGGTCGTGGGCGCCCCCGTGGTTTGGGTCGGGCCCACCACGATACCTCCGGCCTCGTAGATGCCCAGCTCGAGCTGCGTGACGTTCTGGACCACGGCCTGAATGGTGGCCGGGCCCTTCGGGTACTTCGTCCCCGCGCACCGGCTGGCCATGCCGGTGGCTTCGTCGCCCGTCGCGACGACGAGCGCGATGTTCGCCGGCGAGACCGTCGTCGAATAGCCGCCGTCCTCGCAGGCGCGCCAGCCGACTGGAACGAGCTGTTCGCGAAGCGAGATCGTGGCGTGCGCCGAGGCCGCCGATCCCGGGTACCAGCGCGGGCTGAGCGCGGAGCAGCTGCTCCGCGCAATCTCCGCCGCCGTCATCGCTTGGTGCACGATCACCAGCGACAGCCCGAGGCTGCGGAGCCGTGCATCCGCGTCCTCGGGATCAACGTACAGCTGCACCGTCTCCGACATGGGACCGGCTCCTCTACACAAGGGGTGTTCAGAAAACCCGCCCTACACCTGAGGTCGAAATATATGAACACCCCTGCCCGGTACGCAATACGCGGCCGAGGGTGGGGTGCTTCCTGGCGTGACCAAGGCCTATGCTTGTGGCCTACGCCAGCCAGCGGCTCCTTGGTATCCGCAGGTCCCCGGTCTCGCTCGGCGACGCCAACGCGAGGTTCGGCGATTTCCGGACGATCGCCGACCATTTCGCGAGCTCCCGACCAGTGCCTCGCCTTCTCCCGGCAGACGCGGGCCCACGCCAACCGACCAAAGGCGCGGAAGGCCCGGCGATGTCCCCGCCGCTATGCGGCCTGGAGACAGGCGCCGCGCCCGTCGAGGACCTCCGCGACGGCCCGGAGGAACTCAGGTACCTGGACCGCGCCCACCTCGAGCGCGTCCACCAGCGCATGGAGCCGAATGCCACGCTCGCTCTGGCGGCGCGTGTTCAACTGCGGCCCCATGTCGAGCCCCACGAGGCAGGAAGAGTCGACGTGGATGCCGTTGATGCTCGAGTACGCGTCGCGCACCGTGTCCTCCTCGTCGCCGAGATAGTGCGCGGCCTTCTGCACGCCCTGGTCGCCGTGCATGAGGAAGACGCCGTAGCCGCAGGCGCCCCTCACGGAGTGCGGGCCGAACTCGTAGCGGTTCCCCGGCAGCACCATCTTCGCCTCGCGGGCCGCGGCGGACATCTGCACCTTGAACCGCAGCCCCGCCTGCCCGCAGCGGCGCTTAAAGGCGTTCTTCCGGCGGCCCTTCCCGTCGGGATGCTCCTCACGGCACCCGAACTCGCGCCCCGAGGTGCTGACGAACAGCCACTGGTGCGGCTTCACCGCGGCGCGCTTCCCCGGAGCGCTCTTGCGGCGGCGCACCCGGCGCAGCGCTGCGTCGTCCTCCTCGACCGGCTTACCGGCGATGAACCACGGGCGCGAGCGGTCGAGGTACTCCGAGAGGAGGTCGTCGGGCACGTACTCGGTCTGTACGAGCACCTCGTGGTCCTTGCCGTTCTTCCGGTCGATGGCGCGCAGTCGGATGATGCGCTTCGACCGCAGCTCGCTCGCCTGGATGTCGAGGCGCACGTGACAGAGCTCCTCGATGCGGCAGCCGGTGGAGATGAGGACGCCCAGAAGGAACGCGTTCAGGACGTCGTTGTGGTACGCGTAGCCGTGGTCCTCGCGATCGCGCTTCGCCTTGCGCATCCGCTCCAGCATCGAGCGGAGCAGGTCGATCCAGTACGAGGGCGGAGTATTCTGGACGATGCGACGGAGGTTCTTGAAGTCGTTGCTCCGCTTCTTCCGCCTCCCCTGGCTCCGCCCCGTCGTATCGCCCGCCAGTGCGTCCGCCATCCGGCCAGCGTCCCGGTACGCGTCCCAGGCCGCCGCCTCGGCCGACGACTTCTGCACCTCCTCCTCCCCGCGCCAGTCCACACGCTCCTTGCCGCTCGGCGTGGTCTCGGTGGCGATGCGCAGACGCCGCTGGTGCCGGAGGCGCTCGTACAGCGCGAGCGCGACCATGCCCAGGCCGATGACCATCTGTCGGAGCGCGCCGCTCCCGCTCTTGCCGATCGCGCCGCGCGGCAGGAGCGCGGCCCGGGCGTCCCACCAGGCGACCATGGCCCCGAGGATGGCCGCGAAACGCGCGCCGAAGATCACCTCGGGCGTGAGCGTTGCGGGATCGAGGGCGAGGCCGAGCGCCGGCGCATCGGCCTCGGGCTTCAGCTCGTAGATCGCGGCGCCGAGAAAGGCACGAAGCGCCATGAGCCGCTCGTTGAGGGTGTTCTCGTCAAGCAGCGTGCGCTCACGGCGCGGCGGGAACTTCTCCTTGCGCGTGATGATCTCTTTCCCGGGCAGCGTCACGTACTCGCGGTACCAGCGAAGGAACTCGGTCAACTCGGACGGCAACCCGTGCTCGGCGAGGAGCCGGAAGAAGGCGTCCCAGTCGCCGTCGCCCGCCGCGCCGTTCGCGCCGCGCAGGTACAGCGCCGGACGCGGCCCGCTCGGCGTCTCGACGAAGAACGCGTCCACGGGCGAGGGCTCGACGAAAGGCCCGACGCCGTGCCGGGCGGCCAGGTGCCGGAGCGCCGCGCGCACTTGGTAACCCATCGCGTACCGGCCGTCCTGGACCTGCATGCGCGTGATGACCTCCTCGGCGATGTCGCGCGTGACCGAGGAGAGCTCGTTCGGCAGATCGGGGTGCATCGCCGCGAAGGTCTGCCCGAATGTGGTCCACGCCGAGCGCCACGTCATGACCTTCTGCGGGGTGGGCCCGTTCGGCTCGAGCGCGAACCAGCGGTCCTTGTCGCGCTCCCAGGCGTCGTCCGACCAGAGCTGCGGGAATATGATGGGCACGAGGCGCCGCTCGGCCGCGTAGCGCATCGCGCCCCTGATCGCCGAGCGGTGGTTCTGCGCCGTCTGCGGGGAAAGCGGCTCCGGGCGCGACCGCGCCGCGTCGTGCACGCGCCCGGGCAGCGCGTAGAGCTCCGCGGCCGGCACGGCGTCGCACGCGTTCAGCAGCACGTCGTCCGCGCACTTCACCGGAAGCTCGAGACCGAAGCGCAGGGCGGAGCGGAGGGCGTGCTTGCGGTGCGTCGCCACGCCGTCGTCTGCGAGGAAGGGCGCGATGACGTGCCGGAGCGTCGCCTCGTGTGGCGCGACCGGCGACCAGTTGAAGCACTGGGGGCTGCCGAGCTGCCCCGGCCCGTGCGTCTTCGCGCCGAAGCGGGCGCGCTGGCTCGCGTACACGCCCTGGCGGCCGAGCACGTCGAGATAGTGCGGCAGCGCCTGCGCGATGCGCGTGGGATCCTCGCCCAGCTCGGGGGCGAGCGCCTCGGCGAGGGCGCGCTGGCTGAAGGGCAGCTCGCCGCTCCACGCGGCGATGGCGGCGCGCTCGAGGGCGGGATACATCGGGTGGGGCTTCTCAGGGTCGGGCGACATGGAAGGTTCGGTGAGGGGACTGTAGTACGGGGGGTGCTCGAAGGGTTCTGGGCAGAAGTCGGTCGGATGTGCAGAATCGGCTTGGTGTTGTCACTCTACCCGGCTGGTTTGTAGTAGCGGCTTCTCGAGTCGTACCGCCCGTAGGTGTCGCTGTTGGCCTACTTCGTTAGGCGAGCGAACTCGCTGTTGTGCGCGGAGTTCTGCGACTTCGGGGCAGAACGATGGGTTTCGACCCGATACCACGTTGGCGGCGCCCCTCGACGGCGCTGACCTCGCGCAGCGGCCATACTACGCCGTCCTCGCCGACGCTCCCGGGGTCTCCTGCTCCGCGGCCTGCCGCACGCACCAGGTCGGGAGCATGGCCACGTGGGCGTCGGGCTCGCGCTTCGGCAGCCGCGCGAGGAACTCGACGCGCGTGGCGGGGTCGAGCGCCGTCGGCGAGAACCACCACTGGTGCCCGTCCCAGTACGGCCAGCCGTACAGGTAGCGGTACTCGGGCAGCTTCACCCGCTCGGTCAGCGTCGCCCGATGCAGCACGAGCACACGGGCCGCTTCGTTGATGTCCAGCCACACGGCCTGAAGCATCGGCACTGCCGCCGGGGTGGCCGTGATCTGGCGCTCGATCATCTCTATCACCTGCTCGGAGATCGCGCGCAGCACGGCGGCCGGAGCGACGTCCTTTGCATTGCGCAGGAAGAGCGCGAGACTCTTGCGCGGTTGCGCGCGGCCCTGACAGGCACGCGCGAGCTCCTCGGCGACGGGCGCCAGGTCGTCCGGGGACGGATGCTTGGGGAGTGTCGCGAGCAGCGAGCGGAAGCTGGAGGACTGCATCGGGGAGGTGGTTACCGGTTCAAGGAAGAGCGAAATCGCTCCCTGACCGGCACCGTGGTGGGGGCTTCCGGCCCGCCACAAGGGGCACTCGCTCCGGCGTTCCGGAGAACGGTCACGGGCCGGGTACGCTGGGCCGTCTCCTTCCCGCGAGCGTGGCCCATGAGCGTCCCCGGTGTCGTGATCGCGCCCGTGGCATCAGCAGCCAAAGGCAACAGCGGCCCGTTCGACGAGATCGTCGGGGCCGTCGACGACGAGATCGAAGCGGTCCGACAGAAGCAGCGCGCGAACATCATCAGCGTGTCCGACGGACGGCGCATCGCCCATGGCGACGAGTTCACGGTGTATCGGTTTTCCGTCCGCCGCGGCATGGCCCTGCGCGACGACACGTACGCCGAGTGTCAGTTGGATGGTGACACCGTGGACGGCATCGTGCTCTCGGCCCGGGACGGCGAGCTGCTCCTCAGCGTGAAGCGCGACTTCGGGCCCACGGTGCGGTCGGGACATCTGGTTCTCGACAACCTGTGGCTCCTCAGGGCACTGAAGGAGCGGCTGCGCGAGCTGGCGCCGCTGCACGCGACGGGCGCTCTCGGGGCGGTGGATCGGCTGCTCGGGCGTGCCGAGATTCGGAGCGGATTCGTGGCGCCGCCCACGCCGCCCGCACTGCCGGGGCGGCGCGTGCTCGAGGAGCAGCAGCGCGCCGTCGGCGTCGCGCTCGGGAGCGACACGCTGTATCTCTGGGGGCCTGCCGGTACCGGCAAGAGCAGCACGATCGCGGACATCGTCGCGGCGCTGTGCCCCAGCGACAGTATCCTCGTCGTCGCGCACACCAACGGCGCCGTGGACAGCGCGTTGCTCAAGATCGCTGAGAGATTGGACGGGGATCCGCGGCTGGCGAACGGTCAGGTGCTACGCCTCGGGCCCATCGTGAGCGACGAGCTGCGAGCGCGCTTCGGGCGCCTCGTGTCGTTCGACGACGTGGTCGCCCGCCGGCGTGACGAACTGGGCGAGCGAATCGCCGCCGTGCGCACGAAGATCGCGAACGTCGAAGCGGCACAGCATCCAGGGGCGACGCCCCTCCGCATCCTGGACAACTGCGCGCTGTCGGACACCGCGGGTGCGACGAGCGCCACACACGAGCGCGTCGCGACGCTTCGCAAGCACGCGGAGCTACTTCGTGCCGAGGAGCGGTCCCTCAAGTCGCGGCTGGAAACGGTCGCGATAGACGTGATGAGGGGTTGTCGCATCGTGGCGACCACGATCCATCGAGCCTACCTGCCCCGGCAGGTGGACCGTGATTTCGACACGGTGATCATCGACGAGGCCGGGGCGGCGACGGGGGCCATGGCCATCACGGCGGCGGCCCGTGCGCAGCGCCACCTCGTGTGCGCCGGCGACTTCCGTCAGCTCGGCGCGCCCGTTCACGCCAAGACGCTAGCCGCGCGGCGGTGGCTGGCCAGGGATGTCTTCACGATCGCCGGCGTCCCGACGGCGGTCGAGCGCGGCCATCACCCGACGCACCTCGTGACGTTACGCTGGCAGTTCAGGATGTCCCCCGACATCGCATGGCTCGTGAACGAGCCGGTGTACGGCGGCATCCTTCTCGACGACCCCACGGTCACGATGCGCCCGAGTGGCCCGCTCGGCACACGCGCCCTCATCTACGTCGACACGTCGCGCCTCGCGCCCCGAACCGTCAAGCGCCCATCGGGGACACGCACCAACGCGCTGCACGCATTCATCGTTCGCGCGCTCGTAGAGAAGCTCGCCGCGAAAGCGTGCCTGTCCCGTGGCCCGGGGGCGAGGGATCCCCTGGCCGTAGTCACTCCGTACCGGGGGCAGGGGGAGCTCATCACACGCCAGCTCGTCTCCGTCAGCGGCGGTCGTGTCGAGGCATCGACCGCGCACCGCCTGCAGGGCGGCGAGCGCGACATCATCATCGCCGACTTCACTGATTCCATCGGTCCGGAACTCGGGCACTTCATGACGGCGCGGCGGCTCGAGGAGGAGTCCGCGAAGCTGCTCGCGGTGATGTTCACGCGCGCCCGCCTTCACCTCGTCGTCGTCGCCAACTTCGAGTACCTACTCGCGACGGCTCCCGCAGATGGCCTTCTGTGGGAATTTCTGCTGCGGATTCGGCAGCGCGGCCGGAGCGTCGACCCGCGGCTACTGCTCCAACGCGGCTGACCACTCCGGATTCAGTCCAGTTCCCAAGGATCGGCGGAGTACAATAGGGGCAGCGCGTGCCGGCACTCGGCGGCGAGCATCCGCGCGAGCTCCGGCTCCTCAGTCAGCCGGTGCCCACCCCGGGGCCCGACGTAGCTGACGACACCACATGGGTCCGAGCGGAAGAATTCGCCCGCGATCGGGAACTCGGCATGGGGTTTCCGCGGACGATCCTTGCCCGACGCGTCATCGAAGTACTGCCGGCAGATCGCGGCTAGACGTCGCTCGAGTTCCGGCTCACCGCGGATCGGCCAAGCCCCGCCGGCGGTCACGACGTAGACACCGTCGGTGAAGCCGTGGATGGCCACGGGGCCGCGTAGGTCATCGACGATCATGGCTCTCCTCCCAAGGAGGTGGACGGACATGATGGAGGGGACGGCATGCCCACGACAACTGCCTGTCGGCTTGCCACCACCGTCCACGGCGGGAGCCTCCGTGCAGACCGGTTGCGCGCGGTTCACGCGGCGGGCCGGGGCCACCGCCGTTGCAACTCCCGTCTTGGGACTCCTACCGTGCCAAAAGGGGGGTCACTCCCCCCTATCTCACCCTCTTCTGCACGCCGACGCCGGCTCAACCCTGTCTCTCATGCCTGCCTCCCTCCCGGCCATCCCCGCCTCGCCGCCGCCCACCCCCCAGGAGCCGGTCGTCGGCTCCATCGCCCCGGTCTCCGACCGCTCGTACCGCACGACCGCCGCCCGCATCGAGCCCCGCTTCCAGATCTACTCCGTCGCGGAGCTGCCGAACGAGACCACCCTCCCCTTCCTCATCCACGGCGTCCTGCCCGCCGGTGCGCTCGCCGAGGTGCACGGCAGCCCGGGTGCGGGAAAGAGCTTCCTCGCCTTGGACATGGCGCTGTCGATCTCCACCGGCCTCCCGTTCTTCGGCCACGACGTCGTGAGCGGCCAGGTGCTGTACGTCGCCGCCGAGCGTTTTCTCGGCCTCCGGCGCCGCATCGAAGCCTTGTGCCATCGCTACGCGATCACCGACCGGTCGGCCCTCCACATAATGCGCGACGGCGTGCAGCTCATCGACAAGCACGACGTCCGCTCGTTCGTCGTCGCGCTGGAGCGCCTCCCGGTGGCTCCCTCGCTGATCGTGCTCGACACCCTCTCACGGTGCTTGGTGGGTGCGGATGAGAATGGCCAGCGCGACATGTCCAAGGTCGTCGAGGGCATCGACGAAATCCGCGCGGCCACGGGCGCCACTGTGCTCCTGGTGCACCACACCCGTAAAGCCGGCGACATGGAGCGCGGGAGCACCGTGCTGCGCGGCGCCGCGGATCTCATGATGGGCGTCCAGAAGGAGAAGGACATCGTCTCGCTCCGCGTGGAGAAGGTGAACGACTTCACGCCGTTCCAGGAGATGAAGTTCCGGTTCGACGCCGAGGACAGCTCCTGCGTGCTCGTCCAGGCGGAGCTCGAGAAGGAGGAGCCCGAGCAGCCGTATGCCGACTTCCTACGCGGTGACCTCCGCAGGCTGCTCGAGGCGCTGAACGCGTGCGCCGATGGAGCCACGCAGGCGGAACTCGCCGACAGGACGGGCATCCCCACGTCCACGGTCAACCGGAGGGTCAACGAGAAGCTCACGCCGGCGGGCCTCGTCGAGAAGGGCGAGCGCGGCGGGAAGTGCCGCCTGACGGATCTGGGCCGCCAGGTGCTCGGCTAGACCTCCTCGCCGGCAGCGGGGCCGACGCGCGCATCCCACCATCCCACTCCCTCACCGGTCATGGGATGATGGGATGCGCGTTCGCGCCCGCCCCCGGCCGCGCTGTTCGCGCCCAAGAGGGCGCTGGCGAGTCTCCGGTCGTCGCTCGAGCAGTAGCCCATGTCGCAAGACGCGATCATCGCGTCGCTCACGACGCAGTACGACAAGGCGCAGCGCGACGGCGCCGTCCAGGAAGGGGCTCGACACGAAAGGGCTCGTCCAGCGTACGCCGGCGCGCCCTTCTCGCCGATCCCCTCCGTCCCCAGTGGCGGCAAACCCGACATCGAGAGGCACCCTGCCACCCGGTCTTGACATCAACATGCGATGTAACAACAGTCGGGGCCATGAGTCAGCCGGCCGACCGCGACTTCCTCCAGGGCACACTGGACGTGCTGATCCTCCAGGGGCTCACCGGGGCCCGAAGCACGGCTACGTCGCACGCTGGATCGAGGAGATGCCGAAGGGCACCTTCCAGGTGATCGACGGCGCGCTCTACACGGCGCTCCACCGCATGGAGGAGCGCGGCATCATCGACGCGGAGTGGGGCATCTCCGATCGCGGCCAGCGCGCGCGGTCGTATCGGCTCACCGCCGCCGGCCGGCGACAGCTCCAGACGGAACGCGAGGGATGGAAGGAATACGTCGCCGCCTTCGGGCGCGTGCTCAACGCGAACACCGAACCCGCCTGACGAGGCTTCCGCGAGCGTGTCGACGAGCTGATGGCCAAGGGGTCTCGGCGGATGAGGCCCACGCGGCTGCCGCCGCGCGCTTCGGCGCGGTCGACGACGTTCGCAGGGAGCTCGTGTGGATTCGCGATTTCTATCGTAATTCGTCGCGCGCTCTCTCGTAATTCCCTTCGCCCCGCCGCCGTTGCTGTATCGTAATTCTCAGCGGAAGCGCGCTCTGCGCCTGAAGTCAGGAGGCGCGTACAACCTGACGCCGGGGCGAACCGGTTCGCCGCCGCTCCAGCACGACGCGTCCGCTCGGCTACGCCGGATTCTCAGGGTGAAGAGCCTGGGCACGTTCACGCAGCGATGCCGGATCTAGCTCCTCGAGCGGCAGCGCCAGCAACGCATTCACGAGGGCCTCGAGTGCGGCGCACGTCTCCGCGAACGCTCGCCGCGCCTCGACGGCCCCGCGCTCCTCGGCGGGATCCGGCAACCCCCAGTGCACCGGGGCGGCCGCCCCGGGGAAGACCGGGCAGGCGTCGCGCGCGTTGTCACAGACGGTGATCACGAGTTCGAACTGCTGGCCCGCGACATCGTCGATGCCCTTGGGAACATGCTCCTGCCAGGCGATCCCGTGCTCGCGCAGCACCTCGATGGCGAACGGGTTCACCCGAGCCGCCGGACGGGATCCGGCGCTCGCCGCCGCGATGCGTCCGGCGCCGTGCGTGGCGAGCAGCGCCTCAGCAATCTGGCTTCGCGCGGAGTTCCCCGTGCAGAGGACGAGCACGCGGAATGGCGTCCGTTCACCCTTCATCGCTGACACCTCACCGTTGCACCGCGAACTCCCCCGTGTAGAGGCGCCCGGCCGCTTCCGAGACGAACCGCCGGTACTCCTCGTTCATGAGCGGCGACGAGAGCATGAAGTCGGCCGACGAGCGGTTGCACGCCATCGGGATGTTGTAGACGACCGCGATCCGGAGCAGTGCCTTCACGTCCACGTCGTGCGGGTGCGGCTCGAGCGGATCCCAGAAGAAGATCACGAAATCAATGCGGCCCTCGACGATCCCGGCCCCCACCTGCTGGTCGCCGCCGAGCGGGCCGCTCCGGAAGCGCGTCACGGCGAGCCCGAGCTCGGACGCGAGGAGGCCGCCGGTCGTGCCCGCCCCGAAGAGCTCGTGGCCGGCGAGGGTCTCGCGGTTGTAGCGCGCCCAGTCGAGGAGATCCGGCTTGCAGTTGTCGTGGGCGATGAGCGCGATCCGCTTGCGCGCCGCGATGCGGCGTGAGGCGCGTGCCGTCATGGAGTCCTCGGTTGAGTAACGGTAGCGCAACCGCTCGATCGTGCCAGCATCTCACGGTCGAGCGGTTGACGTCGTGAGCTTCGGGCTCGGGACCCGGCGCTGGCCGGCGGCCGTGCAGGCGCCGGATCCCGAACCCGGAAGCGAAACCGTCAGCGTTCGCGGACGCCCTGCTGGAAGTCGAAGGCGCCGAGCATCGGATCCGCGTGCGCGTCGCGCGACGTGAGCGGCTGGAGGCCCCAGCGACGCTCGATCAGCGCGAGGATCGACGTCGTGTCGTAGAAGTGGTGATCGACGTAGCCGTGCCGAGCGAGCGGGGAGACGATGAGCGCCGGGACGCGCGTGCCCGGCCCCCACTGGTCGACGACGGGCGGCGCGACGTGATCCCAGAAGCCGCCGTTCTCGTCGTACGTGATGATCACCGCCGTGTGCTTCCACTGCGGCGTCGACTGGAGCGCCTTCAGGAGCTCGACGACGTGCTGCTCGCCGGAGAGGACGTTCGTGTAGCCGGGGTGCTCGTTCACCTCGCCGAGCGGCTTCACGAACGACACCGCCGGGAGGGTGCCCGCCTTCGCCCGGGCGACGAATTCGCTCTCGTCACGCAGGTGCTTCGCCTTCGCCGCGGTGCCGTCGGCGTAGTTGGCGAAGTACGCGAACGCCTGATGGTGGAACTGGAAGAGCGGGTCGGGGTGACCCGCCAGGGCGTCGTTCCAGCCGCCGGAGTACCAGGCCCACGAGATCCCCTTCGCCGAGAGGCGATCCCCGATGGTCGGGAAGGTCTGGTTGGGGACGAGCTTCGCCGCGTTCATGCCGGCCGGGTGCGGCTGGTTGACGGTGAACGCCGTGTTCACGACGTAGCCGTCCGGCGTGACCGCGCCATCCTTGATGAGGTGGCCCTGCGCGTCCACCTGCGCGACCATCGACGCGGGCGCGTTCGGGAAGACGGGCGTGCGCGCGGCAATCAGCCAGACGTGATTGAGGAAGGAACCGCCGAACGCCGCGTGGAAGAAGTTGTCGCACAGCACGTTGTCGCGCGCCACGGCGGCGAGGGGCAGATTCGCCGTGTGGTAGTACCCCATCGTCAGTCCCTTCGCGTCGCTGACCGCGGCGTACTTGTCCATGCGGCCGCCGTCGATCTGAAGCTGCTCCTGGTACCAGCGGTGCACGAGGTCGGGCGTGTTGGAGCCGGCGGGCACGTACTGCTCGATGCTGAAGGGCGCGTTGGGCAGGTTGCTCGGGAAGGCGCCGCCCGGCGGCGTCGGCAGGGTCGCGTACGGCGTCCCGCTGAGATCCACCTGCGTCGTCGTCCCGCCGGCGTTCGCGAGGCCGTTCGCGCCCGGGAACTCGCCGTACAGGTTGTCGAAGCTGTGGTTCTCCATGTAGATGACGACGATGTGCTTGATACGCCGGAGACCCGGATCGTGCGCGTCGTCGACATCTCCGTCGTTGCGCTCCGCCGAGACGGCGGCCGTGCTGGCGGCGCGCGCCGCGGTCGGCTCGATGTTCGTGGGGACGTGGTCGGCCGCGGAGCAGCCGGCGAGGAGCACGCCGGCGACGGCCGCCGCGAGAGTGGTGGTACGCTGGTACAGGCTGGACATGCGGGTCCTCCGCAAGAGGGCTCACGAGTCGCGCGGCCGGGTGCCGCGCGGGCCGTGGATCATCTCGCGTCTCCGTCACGGCAAGCCCTGCATGCGTGATTCAATCGCGTAACGGATACGTCGCGCTGCGCACCCCACGTGATCGCGACGCGCGACTCGGCCGCCGAGCGCCGGCAGAGACGCTCGGCGCTCGTGCGCGTCAGGCGCTGAGGATGGTGTCGACGAGCGCCGGATCGAGCGACCCGACCGGCAGCTCGCGACTATCGCGCAACTGCCGAAGGAGGCGCGGTCGACTCGACTGGCGGCTCTCCCGCGGACCGAAGACGTACGCGCGCGGCTGGCCAATCACCGGGATGAAGAGCCGGCGCTCGGCACGCCGGCTCCCGAGCTGCAGCGCGAGGTCGCGCCCCCGGAGCGCGGCCGCGTCACACACGTACCAGTACCCGCCGTCGTCGTCCACGAGCAGGACGTCAGCCAGCGCGCTCACAGGAAGGCCGCCTGCAGCGCTGCATTCTCCGGCACCAGCACGAGGCTTGGCTGGATCGTCGGTCCCGCCGACGACGGCGCCATGCCCAGCAGCCGTTCCGTCGCGCACAGTTCTACGCCGCCGCCACGCGTGCGGCGCCAGTGCAGCACGACCTCGCGCAGGATCTCGAGCGTCCGGCGATCGGCCCCCGCGAGCGCGCGCGCGTCGATGCGGAGCCGTCGGACCTCGGGCGGGAGCAGCGCGCACGCGATGCGCACGTCGCGCAGGTCGGCGACGGCGAGCGGCCGGTGGAGATAGAGGGTCGCGGTCAGCTGGTGCGATTCGATGTCGAAGCTGGGGCCAGTCATGAAGCCATCCGGTTGTGGGACGGCTGCAGGATGACGGCGCCCGGCAACGGACAGTCGATGAATGTGTCACGATCGCGCAGCGATTCGGCATCGTGCTCGTCGAGGCGCCGCCGACTACCCGCCAATCCCGCTCGCCACGCCGGCCGGGCGCTGAACTGCTCACTCACCGCACCGTCTTGCCCTCGCGCCCCTTGGCGTGACGAGACCGTTACGATCCCTCCCCTTCACCGTTACGCAGGCGGCCTAGCGTGATCCACGTCAGCTACGGTCTTCTTCCCACCTGCCAACGACCTCAATGCACCGGATCACCACTCGGTTTGCGATCGCCCTCGGACTGCTCGTCACGTGCGCGGCGATGTCGCAGGCGCAAGGCAACCAACCCGCTGCGGCCACCCCGCCCGCGGCGCCGCCGTTCACCTTCTCCGGCGTCGTGTTCGGCAACTACCAGTACCACGCCGAGAATAGCGCGTCCACGAACCCCAACGGTGGATTCAACAAGTTCGACCTCGAGCGCGCCTATCTCACCTTCCAGGGCCCCGCGGGCAACGACCGGACGAGCTTCCGCGTGACCGCGGATGTCTTCCAGAACACGAACCCCACCAACGCGGCGTACTACGCCGGGTGGGTCGTGCGCCTGAAGTACGCCTACCTCCAGTACGACTACCTGAAGGGCGGCAGCGTGAGCGCCTTCGCGCGCGCGGGCATCGTGCACACGGTGCTCATCGACCACGAGGAGGGCTTCTGGCCGCGCTGGATCTCGCAGACCGCCGTGGAGCGCGCCGGCTATTTCTCTTCGGCCGACGGCGGTATCGCGACGCAGGTCAACCTGCCCAACAAGTTCGGCCAGGTGTATGCGACGATCACCAACGGGCCCGGCTACGCCTCGCGCGAGGTGGACCGCTTCAAGGATTACTCGGCGCGCCTCACACTGACGCCGCTGGCGACCAGCGACGTCGGATTCTTGAAGACCCTCGACATCTCACCCTGGATCTACAAGGGCGCACTCGCCAGCAAGTTCGTCAACGGCGGCACGGGCCAGATCGGGCCCGTCGGCAACGCGCTCACGCGCGATCGCTACGGCATCTTCGCGGCGATCAAGGATCCGCGCTTGACGATCGGCGGCGACTGGGCCCAGCGCACGGACACGTACGAGGCGGGCGCGAACACGGTTCTCTCACCACGCAGCGCCGCCGACTCCACGGGGCGCCTGCTCTCCGGGTTCATCGTGACGAAGCCCGCGATGCTCTTCGGCGCGCCGTCGTCGCCGCTCGGCCTCGTCGCCCGCTACGACCACATCACCCCGGTGAACGAGTCGGCGCCATCCTACCACGTCGCCATCGCCGGGTTGACGTATGAGCTGAGCAGCAAGGCCGCGTTCTCGCTCGACTACCAGGAGGAGCTCGGGAAGAACGGCTCGACGCGGGCGCCGCTCAAGGTGTACTACGCGCACTTCGTCGTGAACTACTGAGCGCGCGTTCCCCTTCCACTGCGCGGCCACGGCGAGTGCTCGCCGTGGCCGCGCTTCGTTGTAGCGCAGTCGTTACACGACGTTGCTCGCCGCTTTACATGCCGACCGCATCCTGTGCGCACACCCTCAACGGAGTTGCTCGTGTACCGTCGACTCGTCGTGACCGCGTTCGCCGCCGCGACCGCGCTGGCTCCCTTCTCGCTCGCCGCGGCCCAGGACCTCACCGGCGCCGGCTCCAGCTTCGCGTATCCGATCTACACGAAGTGGTCATCCCTCTACGCCCAGAAGACGGGCGTGAAGGTGAACTATCAGTCCATCGGCTCGAGCGGCGGCATCAAGCAGCTGCAGGAGGAGACCGTGGACTTCGGCGCCTCGGACGGTCCGATGACCGACGCGCAGATCGCCGCGGCCAAGGGCGGCCCGATCCTGCACTTCCCGACGGTGCTCGGAGGTGTGTCGGTCACGTACAATCTCCCCGAGCTGAAGGCGCCGCTCCGCTTCACGGGCCCCGTGCTCGCCGACATCTACCTCGGCACGATCACCAAATGGAGCGATCGCCGGATCGCGGCGCTCAACCCGGGCGTGCGGCTGCCTGACCAGGACATTCTCGTCGTGCACCGCTCCGACGGCAGCGGCACGACCTTCATCTTCACCGATTACCTCTCGTCCGTGAGCCCCGAGTGGGCGAAGGGGCCGGGTCGCGCGCAGTCGATCAGCTGGCCGGTGGGTCTCGGCGGCAAGGGGAGCGAGGGCGTGACGGGGCAGGTCCGGCAAGTGCCCGGCGCCATCGGCTACGTCGAGCTGTCGTACGCGAAGCACAACAATCTGCCTTCCGCGCTGATCCAGAACGCGTCCGGCCGCTGGGTCGCGCCGACGCTCGAGACCGTGACCGCGGCGGCGGCCGGCGCCGTGCGCACGCTGCCGAAGAACACCGACTACCGAATCTCGATCGTGAACCCGAAGGGCGCGGACGCCTACCCGATCGCGTCGTTCACCTGGATCCTGGTCTACAAGAACCAGAAGGACGCGGCGAAGGGGAAGAAGCTGGTGGACTTCCTGCGGTGGGGGTACGAGCAGGGCGAGGGCCAGGCAGCCTCTTTGGACTACGCGCCGCTGCCGAAGTCGATGACGACGGCGCTCGTCCGGCGCCTCGGCGAGATCCGCCTCGGCGAGACGGCCGCGCGCTGAGCCGAGCCGCACGAGCGGCACGCGCCAGCAACCGCCGCGCTCCCACGGGAGCGCGGCGGTCTTGCGTCTCGCTTCAATTCAGAGTGGGCGCGCGGTGCGCAACAGCTCGAGCAGCTCGTCGGCCGAGCGGCGATCCCAGTCGGAAGGGAAGTCGTCGTGGCGCCGTGTCTGGTAGCGGGAGAGAAAGAACAGGGTACGCGGGCCATCCCTGTCGGCCCGAACCTCGGCCTCGCACGGACGCTCGATGGCTTCCCAGAGCCAGCCATCGTCGTCCCGGAACTTCGCCTGCCGGGACATCAAGCTCCTCGTCGTCGCTGGTGGTCGACATCAACTCTAGGCACCGTCCGGCGCTGGCACTGTCGGGCGTTGCCCGACACGTCGCGGGATTCGCCCGCGAGAATGAAGCCGCCTTGCCTCCCTGGAGCGCTTCAGGACGTGAGCGACGTGACGAGCTTCGCCGCGTCGGCGCCGACGAGCGCCAGCTGCAGGGGCGTGGTCGCGCTGCAGGCCCCGATGATCACGGCCAGAAGGCTGGGGCCGTAGCGCAGCGCAAGCCGCGCGCGCTTCCCGCGCTCCGCCGGCACGCCGCGGCTCGCGAGGCGCCGCGTCGTCTCGCGAGGCCGGCACGCCACGGCCGCGATGATCGCCTGCAGCTCGTCGACACCGAGTCTCGCGGGGTCGTAGTGCACGAGCAGGTTGTGCGTGAGCGCGCTCGCGGCGGCACACTGCACGCCGGGCACCGCAGTGATCACCTCGGCCAGCGCCTCGGCCCGCGCACTGTCCATCTCCGGCAGGTGCACGCGCAGTCGTCCGGGAGCGTTCGAGAGAATCCGGAGCAGATCGTCGGTCACCGCCATCATCTACGCCTCGCTCGGCCGGGCTGTCGCCCCTCGTCTGCGCGCATCCGTTGCGCGCGATGGGAATGAGCGTGGCGCGCGCAACGGCCGCATGACGTCCGTGTATCGGGTGTGTAACCGGGCGTCGGACGCCATGTGCAACACCTCCCCCCGGTCCGCGCCGCCGGACCGGTGCACGATCGTGACGCGCGCGCGCGATCCCCGTTACGCCACAGCCGCAGACTGCCTGCATTGATCTCACCGCCGGCTCACCGGACACGCCGCACGAGATGCTGCGGGGACTCGCGCGCCAATGAAGCTGCTCGTCTCCATTCACGACGTCTCCCCCGCCTTCAACGCCGAGGTACGTGCACTCCGGCGCCTGTGCGCCGATCGCGGCGTCACGCCGGCACTGCTCGTCGTCCCCGACTGGCACGGCGAGTGGCCACTCGAAGAGTACCCCGGCTTCGTCGACTGGCTGCGCGCCCGGGCGCGCGACGGCGCGGACGTGCTCCTGCACGGCATGCGGCACGACGAGGCGGCGCTGCCGCGCACATGGGTCGACGAGCTGAGGGCGTTCGGCCGAACGGATCGCGACGGGGAGTTTCTCACCCTCACGGCGGATGAGGCCCGCGCGCGCATCTCGCTGGGCCTCGGACGCCTCCGCGCGCTCGGGCTGGACCCGGTGGGATTCGTCGCGCCGGCGTGGCTCTGGCGCAGCGACTCCCGCAGCGTCGTAGGGGAGGCGGGGTTGCGCGTGAGCGAGGACGATCGCGCCATCTACCTGCACGCTCGCGGCATTCGTCTCGCCTCGCCGGTGCTGCGCTGGAGCGCCTGCTCGGCGATCCGCGCCTGGGCCTCGGCCTGCGTGGCGGAGGCCCAGTCCTGGCGTCACCGCGACCATTGGCTCGTGCGCATCGCGTTTCACCCGCGGGACCTCGCGCATCCGGCGACGGGCCGCTCCGTCCGCCGCACGCTCGACCGCTGGATCGCCGTGAGACATCCCTGGCGGTACACGAACCTCTGAACCGGTTACGCGCTGCTCGAGAGCAGCGCGTCCGGACCCGCGGTGGGGCTCAGGCCACCGCGGCGACCGCCGTCGGCGTCTGAAAGGCCTCCGTGAGCGGCCGGCCCTGGTACGAGGCCGGTCGCACGACGCCGAGCGCCCAGAGGACCGTCGCCGGCACGTCGAGCAGCGTCGCGCCGCCCTGGAGCTCCCCGGGAACCACGCCGCCTCCCGCGAGGAGCACGGGAATGGTGCGGTCGAGCGGATGATCGCTCTCGTGGTCGTTGGGCTTGATGCCGCCGCCGCCATGATCCGCCAGCGCGATCAGCAGCGTGTGCGGGTCCTGCGGCACGTCGGCGAAGGCCGCGAGCATGCCGAGCGCGCCGTCCATCCGCCGTGCCGCGGCGGCGTACTCCGGCGACATCCAGCCGTGCTCGTGACCCGCGCGGTCGGCGTCGGGCCAGTGGAAGAGGATGAGGCCCCGGCGCTGCGTGCGCAGCGTGTTGCGCGCTGCGAGCAGGATCTCCGGCGCGGTCTCGCCCACGAAGCGCACCTCGCTCACGCCGACCTGCCGCGAGATCCGCGCGGCGATGCCCCGCCAGATCGACGAGATGCGCGCTAGGTACGCGGCACTGGGGAAGCCGGCGGTCGTGAGGGTGCGCGGCAGCGGCGACACGGGGATCGACGAGCGGGGAATGTGGAAGCGGTCCGACTGCACCCCGTGCAGCGCCGGCTCGATGCCGGTGAGCAGCGAGGTCATGGCCGCCGCCGTGACGCTCGGCGCGACGGTCTGCGCCGTCATCGTCGCTGCGCCGA
Source organism: uncultured Gemmatimonadota bacterium (assembly GCA_946480295.1). The sequence goes on along the minus strand of CAMLIT010000012.1, from coordinate 20,320 downwards.
GCCGGGCGAGGCGCTGGATGTGCGGGAGGTCGAATGCCGTGATCGCATCGGGGCGCAGGCCATCGAGCACGACCAGCACGACGCGGCGAATCGCGGGAGCACTGTGCATGAGGATCTCCGAAGGAGTAGGTGGCGACGCCACGGACGCTCATTCGTCGCGGTAACGTCGGGCTGACCTCCCGGTACCAGTGCCGTAACGATGCACGCCCTCGTCGCCGCTCCCGTCGATCGAGACGCGATCGTGACGCAATGCTGACCGAGTCGCGACTCGCGTTTGGCAGACTGGGGGAACCTCTCCCTTATGCGATGCGCCGATCCGATCCGAACCGTCCGCTCCGCGTCCTGTACTGCACCGACACGTATCCCCCGCAGGTGAACGGCGTCTCCATCGTCACCGCGCTGTCCGTCTCGGGGCTGCGCGAACGTGGCTGGAAGTGCGCCGTCGTCGCGCCGCGGTATCCGGTGACCATGCGGCCCTTCACGCCCGCCGACAGCGCGTTCGGCGTGCCGGACGAGCTGGTGGAGATCCCGAGCGCGGCGTTCCCGCCCTATCCTGACATCCGCCTCGCCGCGCCGGCGTACACCGACGTCGCCGGCGCGATCCGCCGCTTCCGGCCCGACCTCGTGCACTGCCAGACGGAGTTCATGCTGGGACGACTCGGGCAGATCGCCGCCCGGCGCGCTGGCGTGCCGTGCGTCTCGTCGTATCACACGGACTTCAGCCGCTACACGGTCGCCTACGGTGTGCCGTGGCTGCGAGGTGTGGTCTCCCGCTACATCGCACGCTTCCATCGCCGGAGCGTGCGCACCTACACGCCATCGGCGCCGGCCAAGGCGGATCTCGCCGCGCTCGGCGTGCGGCACGTCGAGGTGTGGGGGCGCGGGGTCGACACCGATGCCTTTCACCCATCGCGCCGCAGCGAGCCGCTGCGGAACGCCTACGGCGTTGACGCGAAATTCGTGTTTCTCCACGTCGGCCGGCTGGCCGCCGAGAAGGGCGTGCACCGCATCCTCGAGGGCTTCCGACGTGCGTCCGAGCTGCTGCCGCCCGGGACGATCCACCTCGTCATCGCCGGCACCGGCCCGGAGGAGCAGGCGCTGCAGGCCGCGGCGCCGCGCGGCGTGACCTTCCTCGGCGTGCTGGATCGGGAGAAGCTGCTCCCGCAGCTCTACGCGAGCGCCGATGCCTTCCTCTTCACCTCCGTGACGGAGACCCTCGGCCTCGTCGTGCTCGAGGCGATGAGCTGCGGCGTGCCGGTCGTGGCGACCCCCGCGGCGGGCGTCGCCGACCACCTGCGGCACGGCGTAAACGGGCTCGCGTTCCCCGAGGACGACGTGGCGGCGATGGCGAACCACATGGTCTCACTCGTCCTCGACCGCGGGCTGCGCGACCGGCTCGCCGCCGGGGCCCGCCGCACCGCCGAGGCGCTGAGCTGGAAGGCGGAGCTGGACCGGCTCGACGTCAGCTATCGCCAGGTCTGCGGCTTCGAGGAGCCGACGCCGACGCCTACGCCGGCCATGGTCTACCGGCTTCGCACCGCGTGAGCTCGTAGGCGCCAGCTCAGTCGGCGCGGTAGTAGTCGCGGATCGTCCAGTCGATGACCGTGCGCCACAGGCCGAGCCGCGCCTCGTCCACGTGCATGCCAAGGCCGGCGCGCTGCAGGATCTCCTTCACGGCGAGCAGCACGGTCTGCGGCTCGTAGCCTTCCGCGCGGAGCTCGTGCACGATCCGCCGCGTGAGCGCGCGAACCTCCTCGTGCCTGGTCGACCTCGCGGGGTCGACCATCGCGGCGCGTACCGCCTCGCAGAGCGCGTACGCCGTCGCCGCGCCCGGCATGTCGGCCACGGCCGCGTTCACCCACAGGAACTCCCTCTGCATCGGGGCCTCCACGTCAGCAGGATTCGTCATTACCGCGCCAGGAGCAGCGCGGCCGTAGCGATGGCAATCACCTGCCCGACGAGCACGTCGCCCGGGTAGTGCACGCCGAGAAAGACGCGAGACAGCCCGACCAGCATCGCCAGCACGAGCAACGGCGCGGCGAGGTGCGGGAAGGCCATCGCGTACACGAACGCCACCGACATCGCCGCCGCCGAATGGCCGGACGGGAAGGAGAAGCGGTCCGGCTCCTGGACGAGGGTGACGCAGTCGGTGCCGCGCGAGGGCCGCGGCCGGCCGACCGTGCGCTTGACGAGCTGCACGACGAGGTGCGAGAGGACGAGCGCCCAGAGCGCGTGCCGGCCCGCTGCGCCGACGGCGCCGTGCCCGAAGGCCGGGATGGCCGCGGCGGCGACGGTGCACGTCGCGCCGCCGAGATGGGTGAGCGTCGTCCACAAGCGGCGGAAGGCGCGCGACGCGGACGCCTCGAGAGCGCAGCGGGAGAAGAGCGCGCGGTCGCGGGCGTCGAGTCGAGTGAGCAGCGCGGCGGACACACCGAGCATCGGACCTCCTGTTCGGTCGCGTCGAACAGTGGCCCGTGCGTGTCATGGCCCCTGCACGGCTGTGTCTCAGTGCGGTAACGAATCGCCGCGACGGTAGGCGTTCGACGCACGTCAGCCGCCTGATGTCACCAAGTCGGCTCTGCAATCACCGGTTCGTGCCCCTCCCCGAAAGATGGAATGCTGTCCGGGCTCACGAACTGCGCGTCAGACGCGAGGGCGCAGGCTGCCGCCCCACGATCCTTCATCATCGGGGATGAACGAAAGCGCGCACGGACCGCCGGTCGTGCAACTGGACTCAGCCCTGAACGCTTCGAGAGGCCCTGCGACAACGCTCAGATCATCCGGACAGGAAGTGGCGAGAGTTCGCTCGGTCTAGCGCTGACGCTGGCGCCGCCATACGATCGGAGCGACGCCAGTCGCCCGTATCTGCCTCGTCCCACCTGCGCGGGAGCTTCCGATGCGCGTACGTCTCGCCGGTGTCCTTTCGTCCGCCGCACTCGCCGCCGCGCTGATCGGCACAGTGCCAACCAGCGCGCACGCCCAACGCGGCAGCCACGGCGGATTTCATTCGCGAAATTACAGCCCGCGGGCGTACGAGCCTCGCATGCCCCGCAACTACGAGCCGCGACCCTCGCGAAGTTACGAGCCGCGCAGCGACATTCCTCGAAGTGAGTCCCGGAGCCTCGGCCTCGGGCCGCCCGCCCCCCGCCTCCGGTTGGAGGAGCCGCGCAGGGAGACGCCTCGGCTACGGACACGCGCACCCAGAGTTCCGCGGGCACGCTCGTACTCGGCGCCGTCCGGCGAGCGGGATTCGCGAGGTCGCATCAAGCGCAGCGCCGCGGCGAAGGACGAGTTCATGCGCGAAAGCGGCCACCCACACGGCTGGCCAGGTCACGTCGTGGACCACATCGTCCCACTCGCCTGCGGCGGGGGGGACATCCCGAGCAACATGCAGTGGCAGACGACCGCGGAGGGGAAGGCGAAGGACAAGCTCGAGCGGCGGGGCTGCAGCCGATGACCTCATGCCCGCAGGTCGAGTCGCCACGCCACCTCGAGAACTGAGCTTGCCGCGACGACCGGCGCGTCGCCACGCGTCGCCGACGATACCCGAGGCTCGGCAGGAGTTCGTCGCGCGTGTTGAGGCCGAGGACTCATATTCTCGCTCGCTGTCATCCTTGCGCGAGGGTCCGTCATGATCAAGGAATCCGATCCTCTGGCCGTAGAGTTGGTCCGCTGCATCCACGGCGGTGACCTCGACACACTGCAGATACTACTCGCCCGCAATCCCGGGCTCGCGGTCACGCGTATCGAAGGCAACAAGGGCGGGTCGCACACGGCGCTGCACGTAGCCACCGATTGGCCAGGCTTCTTCCCCAATGGTCCTGCCGTGGTCAGAGTGCTCATCGCGGCTGGGGCGGACCCGAACGCACCCGTTGAAGGCGCGTGGCATGAGGAGACGCCGCTGCATTGGGCCGCGAGTAGCGACGACGTAGAAGTCGCCGACGCGTTGATCACCGGCGGCGCCAGCGTCGAGGCGACGGGCGCATCCATTGCCGGTGGCACTCCGCTGGACGACGCCGTCGCCTATGGTTGTTGGCGCGTGGCACGGCTGCTGGTCGACCGCGGTGCGAAGGTCGAGAAGCTGTGGCACGCGGCAGCGCTGGGGTTGACCGCTCAAGTCGAGACGTTCTTTCGCGGTCCCTCTCCCCCTGCAGCCCAGGACATAAATGACGCGTTCTGGCAAGCGTGTCATGGCGGCCATCGCCGCACAGCAGAATACCTCTTCGCGCGTGGCGCCGACGTGAATTGGATTCCGTCGTATGCCAAACGAACGCCTGTCGGGATTGCGGCGGGTCTGGATACTGGACGCCAGGCGCTCGTCAGCTGGCTGCGCGACAACGGCGCGAGGTCGGAAACACAGGCGGTCAGTCGCTGACAGGGTCCCGGGATCGTTACGCGGATCGATCTCGTATGCTCCGTCGGACGGTGTGGAAGAAGCGCCCCGCGGCACGCAGCGATGCGAACTCGATCACCCACGCGAAGACGTCCGCATCGTGGGCCGGGTGAAAGTTGAAGTCGCGAAAGCCCACGAGCGCCGCACGACACCGATCGGTCACCTGCGCGACCTGACGGCCCGTCAGCTGTAGCCGTGGCGCAAAGATGAAGACGTGATTCGCGTCTCGCTGGATCAGCAGTCGTCGGCCCGGCATCGCGCAATGCCACGTCCGGCTCGGGATCGATCTCACTGTCCAGAAGCTCGCCGATGCGCGTACGTAGCTCATCCGCCGAGAACGGTTTGGCCAGCACCGCGTCCTTGGACCGGGCGACGCGTCGCGCCTCGGCGAGCGCCCGGGGATCGGCGGAAACGTAGAGGACCGCCGCCGGGAGCCCCGCCCGGCCGACGAAGGCCGTGCCATTCATATCGGGGAGTCGCATGTCCACGACTAGCGCGTCTGGCGGCGCCACGAGTTCGCTCAATAGCTCGAGGGCGCGCTCGCCGTCTGGTGCGGACAGGACGACGTACTGGGCCTGCTGGAGGGCCATCGTGCACGCGCGCCGCAGGAGATCGTTGTCCTCCACGAGGAGGACGGCGGGCCGCGCCGGTCGTTCGGGTCTTGCGGGCATGGGCGGCCGTGATCGGCCGGAGGAGGAAGGGAGAGGTACGCGCGAAAAGTATCGGCGCCACCCCCAAAAAGCATCGCCGACCCCAAAAACATCGCCGACCCATGGATCGCGCGTGTGAGTCACGCTCGCGTACCGGCCTTCGGGTCGGACGCGTCCAGTGGCCCCTCGAATCACGCCGGCCGGCGGTTTAGCCAACGATCGGCGTCGATGCGGTCGCGAAAGACGCGGACCTGGATCCCGACGCTATCGCCGTACAACTCGTACATCCGCATCATGCCGTACATCACGTCGCAGCGCACCACCACGGCCACACGCGTGCCCGTGGAGTGCGGGACGCGCGCCGCAGCCTCGACCATCGTTCGCACCTCGGCCGTCGTGAGGGGCACGTGCGTCGCCTCGTAGACCGCCAACCGATCGAACTCGGGACGGATCCGCGGATCCGTGCGCAGTGCAACGAACGTCGCGACGATGTCCGGATAGGTGAACCCTTCCCGAATCGTCGTTTCCACCAGGCCGCGCGCTTCATCCACTGTGTACGTGACTGGCGAATCGGGCATCAACCGCTCCGGATGGCAGAAGCCAAGGAAAGCCTACGCGAGCCCCTGCCGTACGCCAGGCTGGCACCTGCCAGCCGGCCCCGCCTCGCGAACCGTGCCGGCTGGGGCGCACCCGCGCAGGGCCGCAGCGCGTCGGCGAAGGCGCCTTCACGCACCTCGAGCACCGCGCTCCGCGAGGATCCGCGCCACCTCCTCGGCGACGTCCCGGGGCTCGATCGGCTTGGCGAGGTAGCCGTCGCAGCCCGCATCGGCGGCCCTGAGGCGATCCTCGGCGAGGGCGTGCGCGGTAAGAGCGATGATCGGGATAGCGCGCGTCGCGGGGTTCGCCTTGAGCCGTCGCGTGGCTTCCCAACCGTCTATGCCGGGGATCGACACGTCCATGAGCACGAGATCCGGGTGCCCATCCTGGGCCATGGCGATCGCCGTCCAGCCGTCCCCTGCCTCGAGGACGCGATAGCCGACGTGCTCGAGGTAGGCCGTGTAGATCAATCGGTTGTCCTCGTTGTCTTCGACGATCAGGATGAGCCCGAAGTGCTCACGCATTGCCGGTCCGGGTGGCGGGACGATGCGCGTTCGCGCGGGGATCGGGCGGATGGCCTCGGACCTCGTCCATGAGGATACCTGCGTTCGTGACGGTCGCCTCACTCCCGACGTAGCTGGGCGGCGCGAGGACTTTTGTGGCGGGATCGACGCTCAGGCGAGGATCGCGAGGCTGCCGAAGAAAGCGCCGAACGGGAGACCTGCTGACGCGCATTGGGAAACAGGGCTTTCCGGGGGCGCTGACGCGATCGCGGGCGCCAAAGACGTCGAAGATGGCAGTCGCTCGCGACGCTTTGCATCCCGTGGGTCGGACACGTTCGACGGGGACGAGGTGTTCGGCAGCGACGCCCGGGGGCGGGGTCGGCTAGGCAGCGAGCCGACCCTACGCAAGATAATCCCGATTGAATTTATCGGTGTTCTCCGCTAGCCTGCCCACCGCGGCCGCCGGAAGGCCCGGAACGGCCGTCCACCCGCTCGATGGCCCTTGCGCGCCCGCCATGCTCCGCCTCGTCGCCCGACTCCCCCTCCCCACCGCTCTGCTCATCATCGCTGCACTCGGTGCACGCACCGGCAGCGCCGCCGCCCAGCAGCCGCGTACCCCGATGACGGACTCCACCGCTCGCCGCCCGGTCGTCCTCGGGCAGGTCCGGGTGACGGCCAGCGTGGCGCCGCGGACGGTCGCCTTCCTCCCCAATCAGCTCGGGGCGGTGCTGCTGGATGGGCGAAAGACGGAGGTGCTGCTCGTGGACAGCGTGGGGGCGAACACGGCGCAGAACGTGGCGCGCCAGGTGCTCGGGCGCGTGCCGGGGCTGGTGGTGTCCGAGACCGAGGGGAGCGGCTTCCCCTCCAACGGCATCGCCGTCCGCGGCCTCGATCCCACGCAATCGGTCGAGATGAACGTGCGGCAGAACGGGATCGGCATCGCCGCGGACCCCTTCGGCTACCCCGAGACGTACTACGTCCCGCCGATGGAGGCAGTCGAGCGCGTGGAGCTCATCGAGGGCGCGAGCGGACTCCAGTACGGCCCGCAGTTCGGGGGCGTCGTGAACTACATCATGCGCCGGGGCGATCCGTCGCACTCGCTCGCCCTCGACGCGGAGGAGACGGTGGGGAGCTACGGGCTCCACGACTCCTACGCCTCGCTGGACGGCGGCAGCAACGGGTGGCGCTGGTTCGGCTACGCGCAGCGCAGGTCGCAGGATGGCTGGCGCCCGAACTCGGATCTGGATCAGTTCAGCACCTATGCCGCACTGGAGGCGCCGCTGTCGAGCGCCCTGACGGCGCGGGTGGAGTACTCGGCGCTCCGGAACCGGATCCACATGCCGGGCGGCCTCACCGACGCCGAGTTCGCGGCGGGAGCGCGGCAATCGTTCCGCGCGCGCAACTGGCTGACATCCCCGTGGAACGTGGCGTCGACCACGCTCGATTGGCACCCTGCACACTCGGTACGCGTGGAGAGCCAGACGTCGTACATGTCGAGCGCACGCGCGCTCGTCTGGCGCGACGAGGACGGCGGGCCGGGCGCGCTCGACGCGCCGGATCCAATCACAGGGCAGTACGTCCCACGCGAGGTCGAGGACGAAGGCTTCCACAACGTCACGGAGGAGCTGCGCCTCCTGGCCGAACACCGACTGTTCGGCGTCACGAACACGTTCTCGGCAGGTGCCCGCTACTTCGAGGGGACGCTGCGCCGCCAGGAGGGGGGCGAAGGCAGCACGGGCGCGGACTTCGACCTGTCGCTCGCGCCGGGAACCGCGTACGGCACAGACGTCCGCTACGGCACGCGGAACGCCGCGGCGTGGGCGGAGGACATGCTGCGCTTCGGGCTCCGGCTCACGATCACCCCCGGCGTGCGGCTCGAGCACCTCCGGTCGACAGCCAACGGGTACACCGACACCACCTTCGCGCCGCAGCGCAAGGCCCGGACGATCCCCCTCGTCGGCGTCGGCGCGGGCTGGCTGACGACGGGCACGACGAACCTCTACGCGAACGTGAGCGAGGCGTACCGCCCGCTCGACTACTCCGTGCTCACGCCGGTGGCGAGCGTGTCGCGGATCGACCCGCACATGCGCGACTCGCATGGGACGAGCGTGGACCTGGGCTGGCGCGGCACGGCGGCGGACGACCGGATCCGCTTCGACCTGGGCGTGTTTCACCTCGCGTACGAGGACCGCGTGGGGCTGCGCACCCTCACGGACTCCGCGGGGCGGACGTACACCGAGCGCACGAACGTGGCGAACAGCGTGCACCAGGGGCTCGAGAGCTACGTCGAGGTGACGCCGGTCGTCGACGTGGGCGGGCTCGGGAGCCTGTCGGTCTTCAATTCGCTCGCGCTCACCGATGCGCACTACACGACGGACGACGTGCGGGGCCATCGCGTGGAGTACGCACCGCGGGTGGTGGAGCGGGTGGGCACGACCTGCGTGCGCGGGCGGCTCTCCACGACGCTCCTGACGAGCGTCGTGAGCTCGGCGTTCGGCGACGCCGACAACACGGAGCGGAGCGCCGATGCGGTGGTCGGGCGCGTTCCGGGCTACACGGTGATGGACTGGTCCGCGTCGCTGCGGCTCACGAGCCGGTGGGAGCTCCAGGCGGGGATCAACAACCTGGCCGATCGGCAGTACTTCACGCGGCGCACGGACGAGTACCCGGGGCCCGGGATCATCCCCGCCGCATCACCCAGCGGATATGCGGCGCTTCGCCTGCTGCCTTGAGACAGCCCGGAAGCGATCACCGGGCGGACGCGACATGGGCTCACAACGTGCGCGCGGGCGGGTCCAGGTTCACAGCTGTGCCGGTCACGAACACCCGGAGGTGCGCACGGCCGTACCCGTCGCTCGCCGCCGCAGCGGTCGTGCGTACGTCGACGACCGCGTCCGCCCCGTAGTCGAGAGCCAGTTCTTCGATCGCGGTGAGCGCTGCCAGGAGTGTGTCACCCTCCCCGAAGACCACCCCCAGAACTTCTAGGATGCGCCGGTCCGGGATCTCCGGCCGGGTCGTCATCAGGACAGGACCATCCCTCTCGTCGCTCACGAATACCTCCGCATTGTGCCTGTGTCCGAGTGAGGTGATCAGCCGCCCGTTGGCTATCCGCCGCACCGCGATAGGGAGTCCGGATCGCCGGCCTGCTGATCGCCGAGAGCCGCGCGCCGCGCGATCGCCACGACGCGTACGAGTCGTCCGCAAGCTACCGGCGCTTCCGAGACTCGCTCGGCACCCGCTCGTCCCTGCTGCCGCGCAGGAAGCTGATCTCCTCCTCCAGCCGTGCGATCGCGGCCTCGTGCGCGCCAATCGTTGCCTGAGCGGCCGCCGCGGCGGCGCGGGCCTCGGTTTCCGCAGCCCGTGCGGCGGCGAGTTCACCGTCAGCCCGCGTGAGCCGGGACCCTAGATCGGTCACCTGGCGTTCGAGTTCCTGGACGCGGGCCCCTGCCGCTGCGAGATCTCGGCCGAGCGTGATCGCCTGCTCGCGTGTGTCTCGGAGTGCGATCTCGACCCTCTCGCGCTCCGCGACAGCGATCGCGCGCTCGCTCTGCGCGTGCGCCAGCTCGGACCTGGCCTCCTCCAGGCTGCGCGTGAGCACCGCGATCTCCACGGTCTGTCGACCGCGCTCCTCGGCCGACGCCGTCCGCACGCGCTCCGTTTCCGCCACTGCTTCCGCCGCGGCCAGGCGGAGCTCCTCGACGTATTCCTCCGCACGCGCGCACCGGGCGTCCGCCGCGGCCACGCGTCGTCGCGCGTCGACGCGCTCGGCGTCCATGGCCACCACTGCGTCCTGCTGCATCCGCTCCAGCAACTCGGCGATGATCGCCTCGGTGCTGGCCAGGTGAGCGGCCACCGTGGTCGCGAACTCCCTGGGGAGCTTGGCCCGCAGGTCCAGAACGGACGGCGGCTCCTGCTTCCGGATCAAGTCCGCGAACGGCGGGTCCAGCTGCTCGCCCGCGTCGAGCCGCATCAAGCCGGCCTCCACCCGGACGGCGCGCAGGGCGGCGGCGACGACGCTTGCGGTGCCGCCGACGCGGGCACGCAGCTCGGTCTGGGTGATGTTCGGGTCAGCGGCGATCTGCTGGCGAACGGCGTCCAGCAGCTCCGCGGGGCTGGCGTGTCTCGGGGGACGGGGCATCGGCGCTCCAGAAAGAGGGTGCGACGGACTCGTCGCGTTTCCAGGTGGCGAATCGAATGACCGAACCGAAGTGGACGAATCGAAACGAGCGATTCGTATCAGGGCGTACGAATCGAGGCGTAGTGACCGCTTCAAGGACCCACCTTACTCGACTGCCGCCCCGGAGCCGGGCCGGCGCACGCGGGCCCCTTACCGCGTGCGCTCGGCTGGCTCAGGAAGCAGCCGGCACCCGCGCATCGCGTTCGCGATCGTCCGTCAACGCCTGGAGCACCGCCGAGCCGTCGCCCGCGACGAGGCGCTCGAACGGCGTCGCACCATCGAGTCGGCGATGGCGCGCGTGCAACCACGCGTCGAGCTCCTCCGCGCTCGGGAAGCTCTCGAGGATCGCGGCGGCAAGCGCGTCGCGGACGCCAGAGGCGATCCCCGACGGGATGGGGATCACCCCCGCGATCACGTCGCCGTCGTCGAGGAGGTCGTCGAGATCGGCCTCGTCGTTCACGACTGTCGAGAGGGCGTCGAGGGTTGCCGACGCATCGCCGCAGCGCGCGTCAACCGCGATGAAGTCGACGGGCGGCGTGAGGTACCCACTGGGATCGGCCGCCGGCGCGCCACGGGCCGCGGTGGCGGACGCGGGCTTGCGGTGGAGATCCCTGTCGGTGGATCTCCTGAGCGGGTGTCGCAGGTGCTGCGCAGCCATGCGCCTTCTCCTGTTGAGGTGTGCGGCGCAAGGACGCCGCACACCTCTACTACCCGACCCGACGCGCTCTCCCGAGTGTCGCCGCCGCGCTCGTTATGTAGTCGGACGACTCCCCCGCGGGAGCACGTCCACGAACGCGATCGATCCATCTCGCTCGGCCAGCTCCTTCACGCGCTGCTCGGCACGTTCGAGATGAGCGAGCGCCCGCGTGCCGAGCGCATGCCCCTCCTCATACAGGGCCAGCGCATCATCGAGGGTGACCGTGCCCCGCGTGAGCACCTCCACGATCTCCTCCGCGCGCGTGATGGCCTCATCATAGCTGACGGGATTGGCGGGACAGTCCGGCATTATCGGAATCCTCCGAGGTGGCATGTGGTCCTGCGGGGGAGTGCCGCTCGACGCGCGAAACGCGCGCGACGACGGCGCCATCATGGTACTGCACCGGGATCTCCTGATCGGCGTCGAGCGCAAGCGCAGACGTCAACACGCGGTTGTCCACGTCGCGCACCATGGTGTACCCGCGGCGCAGGATCGCCAGCGGATCGAGCGCCGCGAGCTGGGCCACCACTCGTTCGAGTCGCGCCCGATCGCCGGCGACGCGCATGGTGATCGCGTGCGCGAGCATCGGAGCGATCCGGTCGACACGCCCGCGCTGCTGCTGGACGATGCGTTCGGCGCCGCGCTCGAGCGCACTAGCGACCTCGGTCAGGCACCGCCCGGCGCGCTCGAGCCGCCCGCTACGACGCGATCAATCGCGTCGCGGGTGCTGTCGATGCGCGTGCGTCCGCGATCGAGCCGATGGTGAACGCCAGCATCCAGTGCGACGCACACGCGATCCAGCCGGGGACGAGCGCGCTCCACCTGGCGGAGCACGGCGCCCGCGATCCGGGTTCGTGCGCCGTCGACGCGTGCGGCCTCGCGTTCCAGTCGCTGCGTCATCGCCGCGTCCATCGCCCCGAGACCGCGCTGGAGCTCCTCTTCGAGCGCGCGGCGGTCCGGCACCACGAGCGTTGCCGCGGCCGTCGGCGTCGGCGCGCAGTGGTCCGCGACCGCGTCGGCGATCGAGAAGTCGGTCTCGTGCCCGATGGCGGTGACCACCGGGACCCGGCAGCCCGCAATCGCGCGCGCGAGCGCCTCGTCGTTGTAGACTGCGAGTTCGGCGGCGGCCCCACCGCCGCGGGTGATGATGGCGACATCCAAGAAGCGGCACCGCTCGATCTGCTGCAGCGCCGCCCGGATGCTCTCCGGAGCCGCGGCGCCCTGCATCTGCGCTGGGACGAACACGATCGGGATGCCCGGGTGGCGTTGCCGCGCGATCGTAACGACGTCGTGCCAAGCCGCGCTATCCCGCGCCGTGATGATGGCGATGGCGCGCGGAACGCGCGGCAAGGCTCGCTTCCGGGCCACGTCGAACAACCCGTCCGCGCCGAGCCGGTCGCGGAGGGCTTCCAGCGCTCGCGCGCTCGTGCCCTGCCCTGCCGGTCGCACGTCCCGCACGCTGCAGACGAGGCTCACCCGCCGAGTGAAGACAATGGGCGCGGCCTTGATGACGACCTGCACGCCGTCTTGGAGTGACGCCGCGATCTGGCGCGGCGGCGTCCACCAGACACAGTCGATGTGCTGCTCCCGTTCCTTCAGGCCGAACCAAAGGCGGCCGCCTCCAGCCCTGCGCACACCGGTGATCTCGCCGGCGATCCAGATCGGGCGAAACCTCGGGAACGCCTCCGCGACGATGCCCTCGAGGCGCTGCGCGAGCCACGCGAGCGAGGCGGGATGCTCAGGGTCGAGCCCGGGACTTTCCGCGTTCGGCTCGTCCGCCGCTCCCGTAGTCGGGGCATTCGGCGCAGCGCCGCTCTGGCCGGCGATCGCCTGACGCTGCGCGCTCATGGAGCGGCGCCCTCGCGGTTGGGCGACTCGCCTCCGAGAGCCGACAGCGCGGAACGGCCTTCGGACGCGTCGGCGCGGCTCAGCACGCGCAGGCGCCACGCCCAGACGAGCGCCTCGTACGCATGGCACGCCAGCAGGTAGACGTGCTGCCACTCCCGCCGGGCCGGATCACCCGGCGTGTGCGCGCGCTCGTAGGTCCGGTGGTACACGGGCTCGAAGCGCTGCGCCGTGATGGCGGGGCTCGCGGACCGGAGCTCGTCGTGGAGCGCGAGCGCGAGGATCGCCGTCTCGTCGTCCCGGTGTGACGACATCCGGTGCAGTTCGGCGGTCAGGCGGCTCAGCCAACCGTCGGCTCGCGCGTAGAGCGGGAGATCCGGCGCGGCCGGCGGGACCTCAGGGTGGGGCGGCAGCTCCAGCTGCACGGGGCAATCTTGGGGCGCGGCGGACGAAAGGGGGGTCGTCATGGGGCCTCTCCTTGGTGAGGACGCCTCCCATTACCGGGTCGCAGGCGCTCTGCGGAGCGCCGGTACGACGGCGGATGTGGATGCCCCAGAGCCTGCGACATGAACGGCCGCGGCCGGCCTGCGCCGCGCGACAGCGCCGAGTCGTTGCGGGGCCTCGCGGGCAGCCCCGCTCCACGGTCAGGGTGAATTCAGCTCCCACCCTGCTTCCCATGCCGTCCATCCACGTCGTCCTCGAATGCACCTCCCCCACCAACGAACCGGACCGGTGCTACCACGCGCTCGTACACGTGAGCGACGCGGAGCTTGCCGCCGGCGAGCACGTGCGACTCGCGGCGCGCCAAGCCTCGACTCGCGGCTTCGGCGGGCCGCATCGCTTCGTCGCTTCGTGGCATGCCGTCAGCGGTCGACCGATTTCCACCGGGATCAATACCTATCGCCCCGGGGCGGCCGTTGATGCGGCCCCCCCCACCCGCCTGCGTGATCGCCTCATGGACGTCGCCGCCGGCATCGAGCCTGCCGCGGATCCAGTGCTGCGGCCCCGGCGTCGGCCGCCGCGAGTCACCCGCGCCAAGACCTCCCGTTGATCAGGGCTTCCTACCGTCCTGCTCCTGCGACGACTGCCGGCGCACCGACTGCATCGCGCCCGGGGTGGCCGCGTCAGGCGAGGGATCCCTCGCCAAACGACGCGCCAGCGCATTCTTGCGCCCTACCTGGGCACGGCGACGCCGTGGAGTCCGCGCGCTCGTGCCCCCGGACCGCCGACATGGTGTCGATGGCGGCAGTGCGTTACCGGATGGGAGGCAAGCCTACTCCACCAGGCCTAGAGAGGCCAGCGCCTACGCAAGCCAGGGCGTGAGATCACCGAATTGGGCGGGCGTATACAGCGCGTGCGGCCGTACGCGTCTCGCGCCGCAGCTCGTGCCAGAGGCACGGCTGCGCAGGACTGACCTCGTAGCTCTTCGGCCCGACCTCGGGGCCCAGGTTCCAGAACATGAAGCCGACTGCTCCGCCTCGACGCCCGGCGTCGACGACCTGCCGAAAGAACGCGGAGCGACTCAGGCGGAGGCCGTTGTAGCTCACGCCGGACCAGTCGCAATCCCCCACGCTCTGCGGCTCTCCGAACTCGGCATTTATCAACGGCTTGCCGAGCGAGTCGGCAAACGCCGTGATCGTCGGCGTCAACTCGAGGTCGTGCTCCGAGTACGACTTGTACCCCAGCACCTGATTGTTCGGCAGGCGGTAGATCTGGTGCCACCAGTCACAGGTACGCTCGTCGTTCATGTGATTGAAACCGCCTGCCGAAATGAGGTGGTTCGGATCCACTGCGCGCATGCGATCGGTGATCGCGCGGAAGAAGGAGACCATCGCGGTGCACGCGGCTGCGGTCTTGGGCACGGGCGGCTCGCCGCTCAGATACCAGAATGCGATGTTCGGCTCGTCCCGATAGCGCGAGCCGACCCAGTCGAGGAACGTCTCCCAGTTCTTCGCGTCGTACGGGTCGCGGTGCTCACTCTCCAGGAGCTTCTTCCACGCCGAGAGATCCATCTCCACCCAAATCCCGCGCGTCTTCGCCGCGTGCACGAGGTAATCCATATTGGCCCAGAGCACCGAATCGGTCATCGTCTGCCCAGTGGCGCTCGAAGACCAGTAATCCGTGGGTCGGATGATGTTCAGTCCCGCGGCGGCCTGCATGGCGAGGATGTCGTCGATGTACGTGGGGAACGATTGCCGGTGCCACGCCGAAGCACCGCCGACAGGCGACGGGTAGAAGCTCGAGCCGAAGAAAACGATCGTTCGGCCGCCGACGCTGAACCGCCTACCGTTCGCCGCGACAAAGCGCGAAGCCAGCGGTCGCACGGGAACATCGGCTCGTGCGAGGCTATCACTCCCTCGCAGCGCTTGCGCCCCGGCCGCGACGAACGGAAGGAGGACGATCGCAGCGACTTTGGGGAATGCCGCCATCTTCAATCGGAGGAACGGTTTCATGAAGCACTCCTCGTGAGCGAATACAGGGTGGCGCAGCTTATCGTACGATAGCTTCCCCCTCCGTATTCGAGCACATCGAGATCGACTGCATCACGATCGCCCGGTCTGCAGACCGAATCGCGTCGGCGTACGATGGCCGATTGAGCGTCGAGCCGGATGCTTCACTCGTCGCTCTTGTCCGGACACAGGAGCATAAGCGTGCCGTAGTCGCGCCGCGCCGGTCGTTCGGGACTTGCTGGCCTGGGCGGCCGTGGTCGGCCGGCGAGGAAGGAGAAGGATACACCTGAAAAGTATCGGCCGCCGCGGTACGCGGCCCACGCCGCGTGCCTCGCCGCGTCCCACTACATATTCCCCTTCCGCTGCCTTGCCGCCAGCGGCTGTCTGCGCGACCGTGTCGGTCACGTGCCGCGCGGCCGCATCCGGCAGATCCAATGCGACGGCCTCCGCGACGGCCTCCGCCACGTCCCTGGCCGCGTCCCCGGGGCGGTTCCCACGCGGCTATCCCCTCGGCGGCCTCCTCACCATCCCACACGGTCGCAGCGCCCCCGCACCCTCCTCCCTCGCTGCGAGAGGAACTCCCGCCTCGGCGCCCGGGAGTTGGCCCAGATCCCGCGCCCGCCCGCGCGCGAATTTGTGGTTGCAGGGGCGTTGACACCGGCCCCGCGCTCCTGTTTCGTGCCTACGCGCTGCCGGTGTCGCGCCCTCCCGCTCGTCCACTGCCTTCACCGACATGACCGTCATCCATGCGCTGGTGCTTGGCATTCTCCAAGGATTGGGCGAATTCCTCCCGATCAGCAGCTCCGCCCACCTCGCGCTCGCCCCGTGGCTGTTCGGTTGGCCCGACCCCGGCCTCGCCGTCGACGTCGCGCTGCACTTCGGCACCCTGCTCGCCGTCCTCTGGTACTTCCGCCACGAGTGGGTGAGGCTCGTGGTCGCCGCGAAGGACATCGTCGTCACGCGCTCGGTGTCGACCGACCAGCAGCGGCTCGTTCTCTATCTCATCTTTGGCACCATCCCCGGCGCGGTCGCGGGGAAGCTGTTCGAGAAGCAGGCGGAGAGCGCGTTCCGAGCCCCGGAGCTCATCGCGGTCGTGCTGATCGTGCTCGGAATCCTCCTCTGGCTCGCCGACACGCTCGCGGCGCAGGAGCGTCCCGTGTCGAACATGACCTGGCGCGACGCGATCCTCGTCGGCCTCGCGCAGATGTTCGCCATCATCCCCGGGGTGTCGCGCTCGGGCTCGACGATCACGGCCGGACGCGCTCTCGGGCTCACTCGCGAGGCCGCCGCGGTGTTCAGCTTCCTCCTCAGCATGCCGATCATCGCCGGCGCCGCGCTGCTGGAGATGCCGCGCGCGATCCGCGAGTACGGCTTCTCCGCGCCGCTCGTCGTTGGCATCGTGGCGTCGGCGGTGAGCGGCTGGCTCGCGATCCGCGTCCTCCTGCGCTTCGTCACGCACCGCAGCTACGGCGTGTTCGCCGTGTATCGTGTCCTGCTCGGCGCGGCAGTGCTGCTCATCGTGTATTTGAGACACGCGTGAGCGCGGACTACGAGTGCCCCCGCGTTGGACGCGAATCGGCTGGGGGGTGGCTACCACTGCCTTGCGGGCTGGACGGAGTCGATGAGTGATCCGGCCGCGGACCACCGGCGTCAGCTGCCGAAGCCGTAGCTCGCCGGGTCTTTGCCGATGCGCGCCGCGGCGATGAGCTTCGGCACGTAGTCCCTGGTCTCCGCGGGCAGGTGCGGGGCGATGCGATAGAAGTCGGAATCCGTGCCCGTGGTGCGGCCCGTCACTCGCTCGAGCGCGCTGGCGACCGTACCCGGGCCGGCGTTGTACGCCGCCGCCGCGAGATACCAGGAGCCGAAGCGCTGGTGCAGGCGATCGAGGTAGCTCAACGCCGCGTCGGTCTCCTTCGTCGGATCGGTCCGCTGGTCGACGCCGCGACCGACGTGCAGCCCGAAACGGCGCGCCGTGGCGCTCATGAACTGCCAGAGGCCGACCGCCGCGGCGTGCGAACGCGCCGTCGGCTTGAACTCCGACTCGATCATCGCCAGGTATACGAACTCGGGCGGCATCTGGCGCGCGGCGAGCTTCTCCTGGATCATCCCGGAGAAGTGCGTCTTGCGCTGCAACGCGGTCGCGAACTCGGCGCGCAGCGAGGTCGTAAAGCGGGCGACCCACGAGTCGACGCGCGGGTTCGCGATGTTGGCCAGGTGCCAGGATGGCGACGGTGTGCTCGTGATGCTCGCGGTGCCCGAGGCCACCGACATCGACCACGGTGCGGGCCCGACCGACACCACCACGGGTCGCGCCAGCTCGTGCGGGTGTGCGAGTCCGTGCACGACGACGAGCGTGGCCGCGAGGAAGAGCGCCGCTGTGGACGCACTCCGCACGAGCCACTCTCGCCGGCGCGCGATGAGGCGCTTCAGCTTGTCCATGTCACTCCTCGGTTGCGCGACGGGCGCGGCGCGGGCGCCGTCGTGCGCCCGCGCCCAGCACCTCAGCCGTTGTCCTTCGCTTCCTGTGCCGCTTCCTTGCTCTCGGCGCCGGGGCCCTCATGCTCCGTGTTCACCACGGCGCCCGTGCGGGCATCGACGTTGACCTCCTCGATGCCGGAACGACCCGGCACCTTGAGCTCGTACGAGTAGATGAGCTTCCCGTTCTCGTTCTCGAGCTCGACCGCCTGGATGCGGCCGTGACGGACGTGCGCCGCGGCAGTCATCGCCGCCGCCTGCTCGGGCACCTTGGCGTGCTTGACGAGCGCCGCCGGAAGGTCGCGCTGGTATCGCGGGTGCGGGCGCTGGGCGGCCAACGGCGCGAGCAGGGCGCCGACAGCGAGGAAGGCGCCGGCGAGCGGCAACGTGGAACGCTTGAGACCGTGAGTCATCGAACTGCTTCTCCTGAATCGGTGTCGCAGCCTCCTGCGAGTGCGCAGCGGGAGGCGGCGACGAGACGAGTGAGTCGTCTGCGCACGGAGAACAAGCTGGCGACCGGTACCTGACCGCAGGTTAAACGACCGCGCCGGGGCCCTCGATCGGCAGGATCAGCACGAACAGCGATCCCCCCGCGGACGAGTGCTCGAGCGTGAGCTCGCCGCCGTGCGCCTCCGCGATCCAGCGAGCGATGGAGAGGCCGAGGCCGGCACCGCTCGTGAGCTCGTCGCCATCGTCGTGCCCACGCGCGGTATCGGCGCGGACGAAGCGGTCGAAGATGCGCGGCTGGATCGCGGGCGGGATGCCCGGGCCGGTGTCCTCCACCTCGAGGCGGTAATGCCGCTCGTCTCGGGAGAGGCGCACGGTCACGGTCGCACCGGCGGGCGAGTACTTGATGGCGTTGTCGAGCAGGTTGAGCACGAGGCGATGGAGGAGCGCCTCGTCCCCGACGAATGGCGCCTCGGGCAGGCGGCCGTCGGAGAGCGCGACGCCGCGTGCCTGCGCGAGCGAACGGACCTCTCGCACGCAGTCGGCCACCACGTCGTCCAGGTATAGCGGATCGCGAGGCACCGGCACCTCGCCGGCGTCGACGCGCGCGAGCAGGAAGAGGTCGTCCACGATGCGCCGGAGCCGGCGGGCGGCATCGCGAATCACGATCAGCGCATCCTCGTGCTCGGCGCTGCTGCGCCCCGCACGCGACAACGCCACCGCCGCCTCGTTCTGCACGACGGTGAGCGGCGTCCGCAGCTCGTGCGAGGCGTCCGCCATGAACTGCCGCTGCTGAGCGAACGCACGCTCGAGGCGCGCGAGGAGGTCGTTGATCACCGCCGCGAGTCGGCCGACCTCGTCGTCGGGATTGGCGATGGTGAGCCGCTCGCCGAGGTTCGTGCTGCCGATCGCCGCCGCGTGCTCGCGCATCGCGACCATCGGCGCGAGACTGCGCCGGGCGAGTAGCCAGCCACCGAGCGCGGCGAGCACCAGCGTGAGCGGGATGGCGATGGCCATCGCGAGCTGCGCGTCGGACAGCGTCTCCGCTTCGTCATGCAGCGACTGCGCGGCCGCGAGCGTGTAGCGGCTATCGGGCTCACGGATGATCGTGATGGCGGCGCGGTAGCCGCCTTCCGGATCGGCGATCGACACGAGCCGCGTGCCCGCGATCGCATCGCCGCGAGCGGCGGCCCAGAGGCGTTCGAGATCGAGCGGCGGCTCCGGCGGTTCACCCGGGTCGGGCGGCCGCGGGCGCGGGATGCTCGCGGTGACGACGCGGCCGCTCGCGTCGTAGACGACGAACGCGATGGTGCGGAAGCGGAGCTCGCGAATCACCTCGGTGGCCGCCGCGCGCGTGTCCGGCGCGGTGCGCCGCTCGGCGAGAATCTCGTCCCTCAGGTCGCCGACCGCGTCCGTCAGCTCCGTGTCGGTGCGCGCGCGGCTGGAGTAGACGACGAAACCGTACGCTCCCGCCGCGAAGAGACCCACGAGCACGGCCACGACCGCGGTGTGCCACAGCGTGAGGCGGGCGCGCACGGAAGCGAACATCAGTCCTCGTCCGCAGCGTGGCCATCGCCGTCGCTGGCCTCCTGTGAGAGGTCGGCGAGCATGTAGCCGGCCCCGCGGCGGGTGTGGATGAGCGGCGTCGCGGCGCCCGCGTCCACCTTCCGCCTGAGGCGCCCGACGAACACTTCGAGCGCGTTGGAGAACGGGTCGTGGTTCTCGTCCCACACGTGGCCGGTGATCTCGGCCCGGCTCACCACCTGGCCGGCGTGGCGGGCGAGGAACTCGAGCATCGCGTACTCCTTCGTGGTGAGCGGGAGCACGCGGCCGCCACGCGTCGCCACCTGCCGACGCGTGTCGACGGTCAGGTCCGCCACGGTGAGCACCTCCGGCCGCATGGCCGGCCCCCGGCGGAGCAGCGCGCGGAGGCGCGCGAGCAGCTCCTCGAACTCGAACGGCTTGGTGAGGTAGTCGTCGGCGCCCGCGTCGAGCCCCGCAACCTTGTCCCCCACGCGATCGCGCGCCGTGAGCATCAGGATCGGCGTCAGAATGCCGCGGGCGCGTAACGTGCGCGCCGCGTCGA
>CAMLIT010000011.1 GCA_946480295.1 uncultured Gemmatimonadota bacterium | reverse complement strand
CGGCGGGCCACACGACCACGTCGGCGGGCATCGCCGTGACGATCAGCAACTGACGGAGGCGCCTCGGAGCATCACCGAGCTCCGGCCGGATCCCTGCGCCCGCGCTCGCGCCTCGGACGATCAGCGGTGGCGGGTCGACGTCGTCCGCTGCGCGCTGGTCCGGCTGTGTGCCTGCGGCTTCGGCGTCGTCGCGTGCGTGGCGCTGTCCTGCGCCGCGGCTCCCTGGACCGCGGCCGTTCGACCGGCGCCGCCGGTCACCTCGCCACCCGCGCTGCCCACGGTCTGGGCGTTCGCTGCGCCGGGCGCGGCCGACGCCGAAGGCGGCGCGTTCGGCGTCGCCGGGATCGTGGCCGCGGCTGGGGCGCCGCCCGACTGGCCGGGATAGGCGGCTTCACCGCCGACCCCGTTGCCGCCGTTGGCGTCGCCGGTGCTGCCGCCCGTGCACGCACCGAGCGCGAGCAGGGCGGTCATGGCGATGGTGGACGCGAGCATGCGGCGCATCGATCTCCTCCGGTTGTGCGCGCCGTACTGGTGTGCAAGCGGCATGCGCAGCGGAGCGATCGAGTCTCGCTCGAGCGCCGGCGGTCGCGCCGGCTTCGACACGTCACGGGAAGTCGAGCGTAGCCGTGCTCTTCGTGCGTTCGGGGCTCTTGACCTCCACCTCGAGCGTGCGCACGGGCGTCGAACCTACGTTGCGCGCGCTGTGACTCCGGGGCCCAGCTCACAACGTCTCGCCCGTCATGAGCTCGTGCGTGTCCGTGTCTCCGTCCGGGCCGGTCGTCTCGATGATGCCGCCATCGATGACGTAGATCACGTGCGGGAAGCGGTGCGAGTGCATGGGCATGCCGCCGCCATGTGGGCGTTGCGAGGATCGGTCGCTGACCGCTCCCTGTCTCGCGTCAGAGCCCGTCGAGGCGGTCCGTCTCCCGCCGCCGCTTCGCCCACGGCCACCAGCGGCGCCAGTGCCACCAGGGCAGGGGCCGCGGCGGCGTGACCGGTCGCACATGTCGGATCGTCGTGGGCGACATCCCCTCCCGCACGCGCGACGCGTACGCCTCGCGATCCTTCTGCCGGAGCGGGATCTCCGCCTGGATCGCGCACGGGGCGCAGCGGCCGTGGAAGAGCTCGTACGCCGTCTGATTGCACTCCGCGCAGCGCAGGGCTGGCTCGCCGGCCGCCGACGGGCTCCGATCCGCGGCATAGCGCGGATACTGCGCCCAGTCGGTACGCACTTCGCGGTCGTGTATCGTTCGATCTGACACTCTCTCCACCCGGTCTCCCCGTTCCCGTCGGTCGTCGCGGTCGTGCCTGGCTCCGGTCGGGAGAGTAGCGTTCGGCACGCGATTCCGCCACCTCCGTCCGACGCTGGCGCCGACCCGCCCTCTCGCCCCGATCGCGTCGGATCGCGAGGGAGCGCAACGAATTGCGCGGCCGGGAATCGCCTCTGTCAGTGTCTCCCTGGTGGCATACGCCCGCCCCTTCGTTAGTGTTCGAAATGGGCGCGACGCATGTTTGTTCCCCGCTCCGCATCGCGGCCCACGGAGGTATTCCTGCCCCTGCCAGAGCTGATCGCGACAGAACCGGAGCCTTTCCTCGCGCCCTCCGACGCCGAGGTGGTCGCTCGCGTCCGCGCCGGGGATGAGGCTGCCTTCGAGCAGCTCTACCTCGCCTATCACGACCGCCTGTGGAAGTTCGCCTATGGCGACGTACGGTCGAGCGCGATCGCCGAGGAGCTGGTGCAGGAGGTCTTCCTGGGACTGTGGCGCAACCGGATGCGGTTGGAGGTTCGCGCATCCATTCGTGCGTGGATGTACGCCGCGGTGCGCCACCACGCGCGCAACCATCTCCGCCACGAGCGCGTCGTCGCCCGCTTCCGCGACCGGATCGCCGCCAACGGCGCTGAAGCCGGGTCGGAAGTCGAGGGTCGGCAGATCGCGATGGGTGCGCCCGCGCCCGACGCGCAGCAGGCGGTCGAGGCACAGGAGCTGGACGACGCCGTCGCCCGCGCGTTGGATGCGCTGCCGGAGCGCCGCCGCATCGCGATGACGCTCCGCTGGAAGCACGACCTCTCCGCCGCCGACATCGCCCAGGTGCTCGGCACGTCGCCGGAGGCGGTGCGCGTGCTCCTGACGCGGGCCCGGCAGGAGCTGAGCGGGTTGATGGGGATGGTGCGCGGGTAGCGGGACGCGGGACGCGCGCCGCGTCCGGACTGGCTTCGTCGCGTCGTGCGTCGGGCTCCGTGGCCGGGCCGGCATCACACGATGGGAGACGCGAATGACCACGGATGAACTGCCGGATCCGGGCGAATCGCTCCGGGTGGCGGGACGGCTCCCCTCGCCACGGCCGGCCCGGGGACCGGCGCCCTCACCCCACCGCCCACTCGCGCCGATTCGCACGATGTCCGCTCAATTCGCGTCAGCGCTCTTGAAGCCGGCCGGATAGAGGGGCCACCGGCGGCGAAACGAGCTTTGACGCGCCCTGCGTCGAGCTCCTCCGCCGGGCCGGCATCACACGATGGGAGACGCGAATGACCACGGATGAACTGCCGAATCCGGGCGAATCGCTCCGGGTGGCGTGACAGCCCGTCTCGCCGGTGGGCCCGGGACCCGGTTCCCGCCCGCCTCAGCCCATCCGTGCCGATCCGCCGTTTCCGTGGAATCCGTGTCGGCGCGTTGGAAGCCAGCTCGGTAGACGGGCCCGCGGAGGCGCGAGGAGGGCCGACCAGCCGAGGACCCCACGCGCCGCGCGTCCCGCGTCCCGCGTGTAACGATTCCCCCGCTCGCGGTACTCAGCATCGTGAGCCATCCCCGTCCTCGCGATGCCTGACCGGCTGCCGCCGGGCGCACCGACGCCCGAGCAGCTCGACCGCTATCTTGCCGGCGAATCGTCGCCGGGCGAGCGCGCGGTGGTGCGCCGGTACCTGGACGAGCACCCGGAGCTGGCGCGTACCCTCCACTCGTACGTGCGCGGTCTCGATGCGGAGGCGAGCCGTCCGCAGCCGCCGGATGCGGCGGCGTCCTTCGCCGCGCTGAAGCGCCGGATCGCGGAGGAGGAGCAGGTCGACGCGGGGCCGGACGGGGAGGTTCGTCGGTCGGCGCGTGCGCCGGCGACCCGTGTCGCGATCCCGCCCGCCGCGTCGCGTCGTTGGGGGCGCGCCGTGCGCACCGGCGCGCTGGTCGCCGCCGCCGTCGTCGCCACCGTGTTCTACGAGCGGTCGCAGCATCGGCCGGCGCCACGCCCGCGCATCTACACCACC
Organism: uncultured Gemmatimonadota bacterium; assembly: GCA_946480295.1. The sequence goes on along the minus strand of CAMLIT010000011.1, from coordinate 59,460 downwards.
GCCGACGGGCAGCGCGCGGACGTGCACCTCATGGATGGCACCCGCGTGCGCATCGCGCCCGGGAGCCGGCTGCGCGTCGCGTCGGACTTCGGCCGCGAGCGGCGGGACGTGTACCTCGACGGCGAGGCGTACTTCGAGGTCGCGCACGACGCGCGGCGGCCGTTCACCGTGTACGCCGGCAACGCCAGCGCACGCGACCTGGGGACCGCCTTCGCCGTGCGCGCCTTTCCCGAGGACGGCGCGGTGCAGGTGGCGGTGCGTGCGGGGGTGGTCGCGCTGAGCGGTGTCGGTCGCCTCGCCGCGGGCGACGTCGGCCGCCTCGGTGCGGACGGCCGCGCGAGCGTCGAGCACGGCGTCGACGTCGACGAGGTCCTCGCCTGGACGACGGGTCGGCTCGACTTCAGCGACGCGCCGCTGCGCCGCGTGCTCGCGGACGTGCACCGGTGGTACGGCGTCGACGTCGGGCTCTCGGATACGGCGTTCGCCGAGCTGCCGTTCACCGGCACGCTCTCCGATCTCACCCCCTCCGACGCCGTCGCGCTCGTGGCGGCCACGCTGGGGATGCGCGTGGAGCGCGATGGCGAGCGCTTCGTCCTTCACCCCATCCCCGGGCGCACGCCGCGGCCCCGGGCGGCCTCGCGGGCGCCGCGGTAGCCCGTTCTCCGCCAACGCGGCCACGGTCGCCGCGCTGCGCTTTTGTCCGAATCACGCACGAAAGAACCTGATCCGCTCTTGAAGATCACGAAACTTGGAGGAGTACTCATGCTGTCAGCTCGTCCGTCGTGCCGCGCTCCGGCGCCCGCGCCGAGGCAGCGCGGCCTGGACGCGCGAGGCGCCACGCGGCGCCGCGCCGGCCGGCTCGCGTCCCGGCTCGCCGGCGCTCTCGCCGCCGCGCTCGTCGTGCTCGCGCCGTCGACTTCCAGCGCGCAGCAATTCTCGGTGACGCACCCGGCCGCGGTGGTGCGCTTCACCACCGAGCTCACCCAGTCGCAGGTTCCGCCGCAGCTCCGCCGGCCGCTGACGCTGCACCTGCAGAGCGTCACCGTGGCCCGGGCGCTGCGCGAGCTGGTCGCCCAGACGGGGCTCTCGCTCAGCTACAGCCGCGCCGTGGTGCCCCTCGATCGCGTCGTCTCCGTGGACGTGGACGGGCAGCCGATCCTCGAGGCGCTGCGCCAGGTGCTCGACGGCACGGCGGTCGAGCTGTGGATGTCGGACGATGGCCGCATGGCGCTCGTCCCGGCGGAAGCGGCGACGCGGCAGGCGCCGGTCGCGCAGCTCGGCACGATCACCGGCACCGTGCGCTCGGCGGCCAACGGCGCGCCGCTCGCCAACGCCACGGTGAGCGCCAGCGGCGGCCGCTTCGGCGCGATCACGGACGCCGACGGACACTACACGATCCGCAACGTGCCGCCGGGACCCGTGATGGTCCGGGCGCGGCGCCTCGGCTTCGGCGAGGACAGCACGCGCGTCGTGGTCGTCGCGGACCAGTCGGTGACGGCGGACTTCTCCCTCCGCGTCCTCGCCGTGCAGCTCAGCGAGGTCGTGGCGATCGGCTATGGCACCACGACGCGCCGCGAGCTCACGGGCGCCGTCTCGACGGTGACGTCGGACGAGGTCACGGCGACGCCGACGCCTTCGATCGACCAGGCGCTGATCGGGCGCGCGCCGGGCGTGCAGGTCACGGCGGCGAGCGGCCAGCCCGGTGCCGCCGCCGCGGTGCGCATCCGCGGGGGCAACTCGATCACGGCGGGGAACGATCCGCTCTACGTCATCGACGGCGTGCCGGTGACGGCGAGCCCCAACAACACCAACACGTCGACGCTCGAGACGCAGGGCGTGAGCGGCATGAACCCGCTCGCCGCGCTGAATCCGGACGACATCGAGTCCATCCAGGTCTTGAAGGACGCCTCGGCGACGGCGATCTACGGCGCGCGCGCGGCGAACGGCGTCATCCTCATCACGACCAAGCGCGGCCAGCCGGGGAAGACGACGGTGAACTTCGGCGCCTACTACGGCTCGCAGACGGTCCGCCACAAGCTGTCGCTCCTCGACGCCCAGCAGTTCGCGACGATGGCGAACGAGGCGCGGCAGAACGCCGGGCAGCCGGCGCTGTACACGCCCGCGGAGATCGCCTCGTTCGGCAAGGGAACGGACTGGCAGGACGCCATCTTCCGCCCGGCGCCGATGCAGAACTACGACCTGTCGTTCGCCGGCGGCACGGAGAACACGCGCTTCTATCTCTCCGGCAACCTCCTGCGGCAGGACGGCGTCGTCGTCGGCACCGACATGAATCGCGGCTCGATGCGGCTCAACCTCGACCAGACCGTCAGCCCGCGCTTGCGGGTGGGGACGCGCCTGACCGTGAGCCGGCAGACGTCGGACATCATGCCGAACGGCGGCGCGGGGCAGGAGGCGTCGTCGGTCATCCTCAACGCGCTCACGGCGCCGCCGACGCTGCCCGTGAAGGGCTCCGGCGGTGAGTACTACATCGGGTTGAACCCGGCGAACGGGCGCTTCCTGGCGAACCCGGTCGCGGCCGCGCTCCTCATGACCAACCAGGAGCGGCAGAACCGGTTCGTCGGCAACGCGTTCGGCGAGTACGACATCCTGCGCGACCTCACCTTCCGCACCTCGCTCGGCGCCGACTACCTGAGCTCGATGCAGGACTACTACTCGCCGGCGACGACGTATCCCGGGATGCTCTACGGCGGCTTCGGCAGCCGCGGCGCGCTCGCGTCGACGACGTGGCTGAACGAGAACACGCTCCACTACACGCCGAAGATCGGCGGCGGGAACACGCTCGACCTGCTCGGCGGGCTCACGCTCCAGGCGCAGAACTCGGACAACATCTCCGGCACGTCGCAGGGCTTCGTCACCGACGCGCTGGCGCAGAACGGCCTGAGCACGGCCAACACCTACCTCGGCGTGTGGAGCGGCGCGCCGCACTCCTCGCTCCTCTCCTACTTCGCGCGCGCGAACTTCAACGTGCGCGACCGCTACCTCTTCACCGTCACCGAGCGTGTCGACGGCTCGTCGAAGTTCGGGGCGGGGAACCAGTACGGCAACTTCCCGTCGGCCGCGTTCGCGTGGCGCGCCTCGAACGAGGACTTCGTCCGCCGGCTGCACCTGTTCGACGACCTGAAGCTCCGCCTGAGCTACGGTCGCACGGGCAACCAGGACATCGGCAACTACCGCGCGCTCGCCACGCTGGGCAGCTCGACGTACCTGTTCAACGGCGGCAAGGTGACGGGGTACTCGCCGACGACGCTCGAGAACCCGAACCTGAAGTGGGAGACGACCGCGCAGGCGGACGTCGGGCTCGACGCGGCGGTGTTCCAGAGCCGCCTCGCCGTGACCGCCGACTGGTACGACAAGAAGACCACCGACCTCCTGCTCGACGTGCCGGTGCCGTCGACGCTCGGCTTCACGAGCATGCTCCAGAACGTCGGCGCGGTCCGGAACCGCGGCTTCGAGCTGGGCATCAACACCGTGAACCTGACGGGGACCCTCGGCTGGACGTCGTCGTTCAACGTCGCGTGGAACCGCAACCGCGTGCTGAACATCGGCGCGGACACGATCGAGGTCGGTCCCGCCGGCGTCGGCGCCGGCGCGGTGCAGAACCCGACGGTGCTCAAGGTCGGCCAGCCGATCAACTCCTTCTACGGCTACGTCTACACCGGGATGAAGGACGGCCAGCCGGTGTACGCGGACCTCAACGGCGACAGCACCGTCAACACGAGCGACCAGCGGATCATCGGCAACGCGCAGCCGGACTACACCGGCGGCTTCACGAACCGCTTCACCCTCGGGAACTTCGGCCTCTCGGTGTTCCTGCAGTTCTCGAAGGGGAACAAGATCTACAACATCAATCGCGCGCTCCTCACGAACGCCACCGGCAGCGGCAACCAGCTCACCGACGTGCTGAACGGCGGGAAGAACGGCGTCCCGGTGCCGAACGTCACCAACAGCTTCGACAACCGGCCGTCCACGCTCTTCGTGGAGGACGGGTCGTACCTGCGGGGCAAGAACCTGCGGCTGGACTACACGATCCCCGAGCACCTGCTGCAGCGTGCGCGGCTGCGCGACATGAGCAACGTGCAGCTCTACGTCAGCCTCCAGAACTTCTTCACCGCCACGCACTACACCGGATTCGACCCGGAAGTGAGCGAGTACGCGACGAGCGTCCTCGCGCAGGGGATCGACTTCGGCACGTACCCGCAGACGCGGCAGTTCACCATCGGATTCAATGCCGGCTTCTAAGGCGGCACGGAGCTCAGCGAAGCCTATGAACACGACTCGATTCCGGCCCGCCGGACTCCGCCGCCTCGCGCTGGCGGGGTGCCTGGCGGTCCTCGGGCTGGCCGCGGCCGGGTGCGACAATTTCCTCGCGCCCAAGCCGACGGACGTCCTGACCACGGAGAACTTCTACCACTCGGCGGAGGACGCGGTGGCGGCGGTGAACGCCGTCTACGCGCAGCTGCCGTGGACGTACTTCTACTACTGGTACGAGTCCGACATCGCCTCGGACGACGTGCTGGCGGCGAACTTCGGCCCGGACGGCCACCAGCTCGCCGACTACACCTTCGACGCCAGCCTCTGGTCGCTCGACAACCAGTGGAGCAACGCGTACATCACGATCAACAAGGCGAACATCGTGCTGGACCGCGTGCCGTCGATCGTCATGGACACCGTGCAGCGCAATCGCGTCCTCGGCGAGGCGCACTTCCTTCGCGCGCTGATGTACTTCGACCTGGTGCGCATGTTCGGCGACGTGCCGGTGATGCTGCACGAGGTGAAGACGGTGAAGGAGGCGCAGGTGCCGCAGGTCCCCGCCGACTCGGTGTACGCGCTGATCGAGAACGACCTGACGGCGGCCGACCGGATGCTGCTGCCGAAGTCGGAGCTCGCGGGCGCGGACATCGGCCGGGCGACCACGGGGGCGGCCGAGGCGTTGCTCGCCAAGGTCTATCTCACCGAGAAGAAGTACGACCAGGCGGCGGCGGTCGCGGGGAAGCTCATCGCCAGCGGGCAGTACGCGCTGAACGCGAACTGGAAGGACAACTTCCGCGTGTCGCAGGAGCTGAACAACCCCGAGAGCATCTTCGAGATCAACTACGGCAGCATGGACCAGAACCCATGGGTCGGGAGCGTGCTGCTCATGTTCCAGCTCCCGTCGGGCTTCCCGGGCGGCGACGCCTGGGGAACGCTGGAGGCGAGCCCGGATCTCGTCCAGCAGTACGCTCAGGGCGACGTGCGCGGCGACCACGGCACGGTCATGGAGTCGCCGTACTACGTGCCGGAGCTGCACGACACGGTCACGTGGGCGATGCCCGACGGCGCGGCGTTCGCGAAGTACTACGATCCGACGAACACGGTGGACCGGACCGCGCGGGCATGGCAGCAGCTCCCGAACAACTGGATCGTGCTGCGCTACGCGGACGTGCTGCTGATGTACGCCGAGGCGGTGAACGAGGGCGGCGCGCCGGTCGCGGGCGCGGGCACGGCGGAGGCCGCGCTGAACGCGGTACGCCAGCGTGCCGGCATCGCGCCGGTGTCCGGCCTGTCGCAGGGGGCGCTGCGCGACTCCGTCCGCCTCGAGCGGCGGCGCGAGTTCGCCTTCGAGGGCCAGCGCTGGTTCGACCTCTCGCGCTGGGGCATCCTCGACTCGACCTTCAAGGCGAAGACGGCGTTCCTCATGTCGTATCGCCCGGGCGAGGTGACCGGCGTACACGGCGTGCCGAGCAACCTCTTCCCGATCCCGCAGACGGAGCTGAACAACAACCCGTACCTGAAACAGAATCCCGGATGGTGATCACCGAGGGACGGGTGCGGCACGGGCGCGGGCGGATTCTCCGCCTGGCGCTCGTGCTCGCGGCGGCGGGGCTCGCGGCCCCCGCCGCCGCGCGCGCCCAACGGGCGCCCGCGCGCGCCGCGGCGCGGATCGACGCTCGCGTCGATGCGCTGCTGCGGCGGATGACGCTGGAAGAGAAGGTGGGCCAGATGACCCAGCTCACCATCGAGGCGGTCGCGCGCACGCACGGCACCGACAGCACCGTGCAGACCCTCGACTCGGCGAAGCTTGAGGACGCACTCGTCAGGCATCACGTCGGGTCGCTCCTCAACGTGTGGGACGTGGCCCTCTCGCCGCGGCAGTGGCGCGACCTCATCACCACCATCCAGCACGTCGCCCAGCGCACGCGGCTGAAGATCCCGATCGTCTACGGGATCGACGCCGTGCACGGCGACCACTACATGACCGCGGCGACCGTCTTCCCGCAGAACATCGCGATGGCGGCGACGTGGAACCCGGAGCTCGTGAAGCGCGGGCACCAGATCACCGCGTACGAGACGCGGGCGAGCGGCATCACCTGGAACTTCGCGCCGGTGCTCGACCTCGGCCGGCAGCCCCTCTGGTCGCGCTTCTTCGAGACCTACGGCGAGGACGTGTACCTGGCGAGCCTCCTCGGGAAGGAGGCGGTGGCCGCCGAGCAGCAGGATCCGCGGCCGTCGCTCGACTCGCTGCTGCACCTGTCTCCCGCCGCCGACGGGAACGCGCGCGTCGGTGGCGACGTGTTCGTCGCCGCGACGGGCAAGCACTACCTCGGCTACAGCATGCCGCTGAGCGGGAAGGACCGCACGACGGCGTGGATCCCCGACCGCCAGCTCCGCGAGTACTTCGTCCCCACGTTCAGGGCGGCGATCGACACCGGACTGCGCACGGTGATGGCCAACTCCGGCGACATCAACGGCATCCCGGTCCACGCGAGCCACGAGATCCTCACCGATCTCCTGCGCCGCGACCTGCACTTCACCGGCGTCGTCGTCTCCGACTGGCAGGACATCGAGAAGCTGCACACGGTGCACCACGTGGCCGCCACGAACAAGGACGCGGTGCGCATGGCGGTGATGGCCGGCGTCGACATGAGCATGGTGCCGACCGACTACTCGTTCTACGACGACCTCGTCCAGCTCGTGAAGGAGGGCGCCGTGCCGATGTGGCGGATCGACCAGGCGGTGCGCCGCATCCTGACGCTCAAGTTCGAGCTCGGGCTGTTCGACGATCCCTATCCCGACGACGCGATGCTCGCCAACGTCGGCGCGCCCGCGTTCCAGGCGGTCAGTCGTCAGGCGGCCGAGGAGGCGGTGACGCTCCTGAAGAACGACCGCGGCATGCTGCCGCTCTCGAAGAGCGCGCGGGTGCTGGTGACCGGCCCCGGCGCGGACTCGAAGTGGGCGGAGTACGGCGCCTGGTCGTACACCTGGCAGGGCGCGGACACGGCCATCTATCCGAAGAGCGTGAAGACGCTGCTCGACGCCGTCCGGGAACGCGTGGGGGCGCAGCGCGTCACCTATGTCCCCGGCGCGAGCTTCGACGCGCCGCTCGACACGGCCGCGGCCATCGAGGCGGCGCGGCACGCCGACGTCGCCATCGTCTGCCTCGCCGAGAAGCCGTCGGCGGAGATGCCGGGGGACATCGACGACCTCACGCTCGACGCCGCGCAGCTCCGGCTCGCGCGCGCGATCGAGGCGACGGGCACGCCGGTCGTCCTCACGATCTTCCAGGATCGGCCGCGCGTGATCCGCGCGGTGGTGGACGGCGCGCGCGCGATCGTGACCGGGTACGAGACGGGGCCTTACGGCGGGGAGGCGGTCGCCGGCGTGCTGTTCGGCGACGTGAACCCCAGCGGCAGGCTCCCCTTCAGCTGGCCGCGCGCGACCGGTGACATCGTGCACTACGACCGTACGGCGAGCGAGGACGTGACGCCGGACGCGCCGACCGGGGGCTACCACCCGGAGTGGCGTTTCGGCTACGGGCTCTCCTACACGACCTTCGCCTACAGCGACCTGCGGCTGGACCGCGCGCAGGCGGGCCGGCGGGACACGGTGACGGTGAGCGTGACGGTGTCGAACACCGGGACGCGGGAAGGGAAGGAGGTGGTGCAGCTCTACGTGCGCGACCTGTACGCGTCGGTCGAGCCCTCGATGGAGCGGCTGCGCGACTTCCGGAAGGTCGATCTCCGGCCTGGCGAACGGCGCACCGTGAGCTTCCGCCTGCCAATCCAGCGGCTCGCCTTCATCGGACGCGACGATCGGTGGGTGGTGGAGCCCGGCGACTTCGACGTGATGATCGGCGGGCTGACGCAACGGCTGACCGTGAGGTGATGACGCGATGACGAACGGCGTGGTGGGATCGCGGTGCCGACGCTGGGCCGCGACGATGACCGTGGCGCTCCTCGGCGCCGCGGCGTGCAGCAGCGCGGGCGCGCCGGGTGAGACGCCGCCGGTGAAGCCCGAGCCGCCGGCCGGCGCGGTCGCGGTCCAGGCGTATCTCACCACGCCCGATCAGCGGAAGGCGCTGAGCCACGAGGCGGACGTGTATCTCCTTCCGGACTCCTCGCCGGCGACGCCGACGATCGACGTCGACGACCGGACGACGTACCAGGCGATGCTCGGCTTCGGGGCGGCGTTCACCGACGCGAGTGCGTACCTGATCGAGGAGAAGATGTCGGCCACGCAGCGCGAGGCGTTGCTCCAGGATCTCTTCGGCCGCGCCTCGGGAGGGCTCGGCCTCAGCTTCATGCGCGTGCCGATGGGCGCGTCGGATTTCTCGCTCCGGCAGTACAGCTACGACGACATGCCGGCGGGGCAGACCGATTCGACGCTCGCGCACTTCTCCATCGCCCCCGATCGCCAGGACAAGCTGCCGCTGATCCGCCGCGCGCTCGCCATCGACTCGCAGATCACGATCGTGGCGAGCCCGTGGAGCCCGCCGGGCTGGATGAAGACGTCGGGCAGCCTCATTCAGGGGACGCTCCGCCCGGAGTTCTACGACTCCTTCGCCGACTATTTCGTGAAGTTCATCCAGGCGTACGCGGCGGAGGGGGTGCCGGTGCAGGCGATCACCGTGCAGAACGAGCCGAACTTCGAGCCGGCGGACTATCCGGGGATGCGGCTCGAGGCACCGGCGCGCGCGCGCGTGATCGGCGAGCACGTGGGGCCGCGGCTCGCCGCGGCCGGTCTGAAGACGATGATCTGGGACTGGGACCACAACTGGGACGTGCCGCAGTCGCCCGAAGCCGTGCTCGCCGACAGCGCGGCGCGGCGGTACGTGCAGGGCGTCGCGTGGCACTGCTACGCGGGCGACGTCGCGGCGCAGGGCGTGGTGCACGACGACTACCCGGGCAAGGACACGTACTTCACCGAATGCTCCGGTGGGGAGTGGTCTCCCGACTTCGCGCAGAACCTGCGCTGGTTCGTCGGCACGCTGATCATCGGGGCGACGCGCAACTGGGCGCGCGGCGTGGCGCTGTGGAATCTGGCGCTCGACGAGAACCACGGCCCGCACACCGGCGGCTGCGGCAACTGTCGCGGGGTCGTGACGATCGACCCGGCGAGCGGCGCCTACACGCGCAACGTCGAGTACTTCGCCCTCGGCCACGCGAGCCGCTTCGTCCGCCCCGGCGCGCACCGGATCGCGTCGAGCACCGACGTGCAGGGGCTGCAGAGCGTCGCCTTCCGCAACGCGGACGACGGCTCGAAAGCCCTCATCGTGCTGAACACGGCGACGGCGGACCGGACCTTCTCCGTCCGCTGGTCCGGAAAGTCGTTCCGCTATACTCTGCCGGCGGGCGCGGTGGTCACGTTCAGCTGGAGCTGAGCGCGCCGGCGGCCGCGCCCCTACGGCTCCTCGCCCCCCTCGTCCGACCGGATCTTCCGGCGGAGCGTCACCGCCTCCTTCGCCGCCTCGGCGGCGATGGCCAGCGTCTCCTCGACGCGGATCAGCTCACCGGTGTCCAGCTCCTGCGGGGGCGGGCCGGCGCAGACCTCGTCGAGGGCCTGCTCGACGACCTCCTCCACCTTCTCGAGGCGAGGACGCAACGGCCCGGTCTTCTCGGAACTCATGGCTGGTCTCCAGCGGATAGCCCTGGCGGGCACCTGTCGCCGAGCGGCGGCGGCGCCGCGCCGCCATGAGGGCAATGCGCGTGCCCGGCAGCGGCGCGCCGGAGCTCGAGGGTCCGAGGGCGCGGCGCATCACGGCGGGACGCGGTGTCGGTGACGGCGACTCGCGTCGGCAGTCACTCAATCATGAGCGATTGTGAGCGTGCGGCCTCTCTCCGGGTACTCGTCGTCGACGACGAGCCGGGGACGCGCGCGTTGCTCACCGAGATCCTCCAGGCGCAGGGCTACGACGTCAGGGCGGCGGCGTCCGGCGCCGACGGGCTGGAACAGCTCCGTCAGGGGAGCGGGGCGGACCTGCTGGTGCTGGACATCAGCCTGCCCGACATGGACGGCCCGGACCTCGCGCTGCGCGCGGCGCAGACGTACGGGCCGCGCCCGACGATCTTCGTCACCGGCTGGGTGGACGAGTTCTTCCAGCTGGCCGACGTCCCCGGTCGCTGGGTCGTCCTGCACAAGCCGGTCGCGATCCCGAAGCTGCTGGAGTGCGTGGAGACGCTCGGCGCGATGCCATCGGCGCGCGACCAGGGCGCCTGAACGGGCAGGCCTGAGCGCTCGCTACGCGGCGCGACGCCGGCGGAAAGTGAAACGGGGGAGCCGGCATCCGGCTCCCCCGTTTCGTTCATGACCTCGCGACGCGAGCGGTCAGCTGATCGTGATGTCCTTGACCATGCCGTGCACGAAGTGCGGCTTGCCATCCTTGATGTCGGGGATGAAGCAGATGAGCGCGTAGTTCCCCGGCTCGAGGTTCGCCTTGAACTGCTCGCGCTCGCCCGGCGCGATCGCCGCGCCGCCGCCGACCGCCGAACCCGGGGGCGGGCCCTGCATCTTCGAGATCCAGGTGAGCATGTCCTGGACGGTCTTGCCCGGGGCGAGCTTCACGAGCTCCACCTCGTGCGCCTGCGACGAGCTGTTGGTCAGCGCGATGACGTGCGTGCCGGCCGTGAGCGGCTTGGAGAGCTGGAACGAGTAGTCCTGGAGCGCGATGTCGACGTCGGCGGCCGGCGCGACGGCGGCCGAGGAATCCGCGGTGACGGTCAGCGGATGGACCATCCCCTTGGCGAAGTGCGGGACGCCGCCCGGCATGTCCACCATGCACAGCAGGGCGTACGTGCCCGGCTTCAGGTCCAGGGTGGCGTTGCTCTCGCCGTGTGGGTCGGGCGCGTTGGGGCCGCCGACGAAGACGATCCACCCCGGGGGAGCGCCCGGCTTCTTCAGCGCCTGCTCGAGATCGGCGAAGGTCTTGCCGCTATCCAGCCGCACGAGCTGCATGTGGTGCAACCCGGGGCCGTCATTCACGAGATGGAAGGTCGTGACACCGGCGGGAATCTGGTTCGGCGCGTCGAACGCGTAGTCCCGCGCGTGGACGGTCACGACCGCCGGCGTCGAGGAGCCAGCCTGCGCCACCTGTCCCGATGTCGAGTCAGAGGCCGCCTTCTTCTCTGCCGTACAGCCGATGGCGACCAGTGCCGCGGCTGCCAGCAGAATACTGCCTTTCTGCATCGCAGTCCTCCTGCGTATGAGGGTGTAAGAGGGCGCGGCAATCGTGCGCGAAATTGCTGAGGATGTCAATGCATTGGTTCGTGTCGCGTGCCTGACGAGGCGGGCTCGCCGGGGTTGGTCCGGGGTCGTGGCCTGCTTCCTGCCCCTGAGATCGGCAATCGGCGCAATGCCGCGCCAGACCACCTTCTCCGTCTCGAGGACGACCATGCTCCTGACCATCGCGATCATTCTGTTCGTGCTCTGGCTGCTCGGCTTCGTGGCCTTTCACGTCACGGCGGGCGTCATTCACATCCTGATCGTCCTGGCGATCATCGCGCTGATCCTGCACTTCATCCGGGGACCGCGCCGGCCAGTGGTCTGACGCGGGGCGGCCGTATTGGTCGAGGCGCGGAGCGGCGGTTCCACACGCCGTCCGCGCCTCGTTTGCATGACGCCTGGCGGCGTGCGAGCTTTCGGCCGTGCCTGCCAGGATCCGAGTCGCGTCGCCTGACGACGCCGAAGCGCTCACCAGATTCGCCGCCGCGAGCTTTCGCGAGACCTTTGGCGCGGAGAACACGGCGGAGGACATGGACGCCTACGTCGGCGAGGCGTTCACGGTCGAGCGACAGCGCTCGGCGCTCCTCGATCCTGCCGCGCTCGTGCTCCTCGCCGAGGACGTCAATGGCATCGCCGGCTATGCCCAGCTTCTCGCCGGACCGCCGCCGATCGAGGTGACCGGCCCCCGGCCGATCGAGATCCAGCGCTTCTACGTCGCGTCGCGATGGCAGGGGCGCGGGCTCGCCCGGTCCCTGATGGACGAGGCGCTGGGCGCCGCGGTCGGGCGCAGCGCGCGGACCGTGTGGCTCGGCGTCTGGGAGCGGAACGCCCGCGCGATCGCCTTCTACGCCCGGATGGGATTCGAGCGGGTCGGGTCGCACGTGTTCATGCTCGGCCGCGACGCGCAGACGGACCTGCTCATGGCGCGGTCGGTGGCCATGGTGGACTGACGGAGCCCGGGCCGGCCGAGGCCGTCTCGCGGCCGTGGCCGCGATCCTGCCAAGGCTAGGCGTGCGGGGTACCAGCGGGAACCCGGATCACGAGCTCACGATGTCGGTCATCGACGAAATCAGGGACCAGGACCACATGCGCACGCGCCTCCGGCGGGCGGGGCGCCTCGTGCTGTACGAGGTGGTGATCCTCGTCGCGCTCTATCTGTTCGCGCGCCGCTGGAGCGCGTTCGCGCTCCTCGTCCCCGCCGTCGCCGTGGTGGTCGTGGTCGTCTTCACGATGCGCATCATGCGCGTGCTGCGCTTCAGGCACGGGGAGCGGCGGCACCGGGATCGCCGCCACACCGATCGCCGCGAACAGGACGACGGCGAAGGGGCGCTCGAGCCGGTGCGGGACCCGGCGCGCGATCCGGTGCGCGAGTCGCCCCCCACGGCGACACGACGGACGGGCTGATCGCAAGAGCGAACCGGCTGACGGCGGCACGGTGCGGGCGACGAAGCAGTGGTCCACGGTGGACGGCCTGCGCGTGTACTGGCGCGCGCTGGGTCGCCATCCGGAGGACGGCCCACCGCTCGTCTGCGTCCACGGCGCGGTGATCGCGGGCGCGTACATGCTCCCACTCGCCGCACGCCTGGCGCGGGAGCGGCGCGTGCTCGTGCCCGACCTGCCCGGCTACGGCCGGAGCGAGCATCCGGCCCGCGTGCTCGACGTGCCGGCGCTGGCGGAGGCGCTCGTCGCCTGGCTCGACGCGCTCGCGCTCCCGCGCATCGCGCTGCTCGGTCACTCGCTCGGCAGCCAGGTGGCCGCGCATGTGGCGGCGGCGCATCCGGCGCGCGTCGAGCGGCTCGTCCTCGTCGCGCCGACGGTGGACCCGGCGACGCGCACGCGGCGGGCGCTGCTCTGGCGACTCGTGCGCGACGCCGTCCGCGAGCGGCCCGCGCTCGCCCGGCTGGAGCTGCGGGACCTCGGACGGTGCGGGGTGCGTCGAGCGTTCGCGACGCTGGACGTCGCGCTGGCGGACGAGATCGAGGCGGTGCTGCCGCGCGTCGCCGCGCCGGCGCTCGTCGTGCGCGGCGAGCGCGACCCGCTCGTCTCGCGTCGCTGGGCGCGCGAGGTGGCCCACCTGCTGCCCGAGGCGCGCGCGGTGGAGATCGTCGGCGGCGCGCACGCGGTGAACTTCGGCCGGCCGCGCCTCGTCGCCGACGTCGTGCGCTCGTTCCTGCTCGGCGCGGCGCCGGCCGTCGATGCGAGCGGCGGGGAGGCGGCGTAGCGCGCTTTCCTTTGCCGGCCGGGCAGCGCATATTTTGCGCACATGCCCGCGAAACAGACCACGGTCCTCGACGCGCGCGCGCTCGACCGCACGCTGCGCCGCATGGCCGACGAGATCGTCGAGTTGAACAACGGGACCGACGACCTCGTCATCGTCGGAATCCAGCGCCGCGGCGTCCAGCTCGCGGCGCGTCTCGTGTCGTTCATCAAGCAGGAGGAGCGGGTCGACGTGCCGCAGGGCGCGCTCGACATCACGCTCTATCGCGACGACCTCCAGATGGTCGGCCCGCGGCCGGTCGTCGGCCCCACCGACATCCCGTGGGACATCGACGGCAGGAAGGTGGTCATCGTCGACGACGTGCTCTACACCGGCCGGACGGTGCGCGCCGCGCTCGACGAGCTGGCGGACTTCGGCCGGCCGAAGCGCATCGAGCTGGCGGTGCTCGTCGACCGCGGCGGCCGCGAGCTGCCGATCCACGCCGACATCGTCGGCAAGAAGGTCGAGGTGGCGCCCGGGCAACGCGTCGACCTGCTCGTGAAGGAGCTCGACGGGCGCGACGCCGTCGTCCTCACCGAGCGCGGAGACGAGGCGTGACCCCGCCGCTCGGGAAGGACCTTCTCGGGCTCGAGCCGCTGAGCGGCGACCAGATCAAGCTGATCCTCGACACCGCGGAGCCGTTCAAGGAGATCAGCGAGCGCGCGATCAAGCGCGTGCCGACGCTGCGCGGCGCGACGATCGTCAACCTGTTCTTCGAGCCGTCGACGCGCACCCGCGTCTCGTTCGAGTTCGCCGAGAAGCGCCTGTCGGCCGATCCCGTCAACGTCGCGGCGAGCGGGTCGAGCGTCACGAAGGGGGAGACGCTCGTCGACACGGCGCGGAACCTCGAGGCGATGCGGATCGACATGGTCGTGATCCGCCACGGCGCCTCGGGGGCGGCGCGCTTCCTCGCCGACCGCATCGAGTCGAACGTGATCAACGCCGGCGACGGCACGCACGAGCACCCGACGCAGGGGCTGCTCGACCTCCTCACCCTGCGCGACCACTTCAAGCGGCTCGCGGGGATCAAGGTCGCCATCTGCGGCGACGTGCTGCACTCGCGCGTGGCGCGCTCGAACATCTGGGGGCTGACGAAGATGGGCGCCGAGGTCGCGGTCTGCGGCCCGCGCTCGCTGCTCCCCAACGCGGTGAACGAGCTCGGCGTGCAGGTGTTCGACCGCATCGACGAGGCGATCGAGTGGGCCGACGCGCTCAACGTGCTCCGGCTCCAGCTCGAGCGGATGCAGGGCGGCTATATCCCGTCGCTGCGTGAATACAACCGGGTGTTCGGCGTGACGCGCGAGCGGCTCGACCGTGCCAAACGAGACATCCTCATCCTCCATCCGGGCCCGATGAACCGCGGCGTCGAGATCGACTCCGACGTCGCCGACGGCCCCTTCAGCGTGATCCTCGACCAGGTGACGAACGGCGTGGCGGTGCGCATGGCGGTGCTCTATCTCCTCTCCGGCGGCCGGCCGGAGCTGGCCGAGGCGGCGAAGCGGGGCGGGGAGGGGCGATGAGCGCGCGCCTCCTGCTGCGCCGCGGGCGCGTCGTGGACCCGTCGCAGGGGCTCGACACGACGGCCGACCTGCTCGTCGCCGACGGGCGCATCGAGGCCGTCTCGGAGCGGCCGCTCGCCGACGGGGGGACCGTCGACGGGGCGGAGGTCGTCGAGTGCGCGGGGCTCGTCGTCGTGCCGGGGTTCATCGACGTGCACTGCCACCTGCGCGAGCCCGGACGCGAGGACGTCGAGACGATCGCCAGCGGCGCGCGTGCCGCGGCGGCGGGCGGCTTCACCGCGGTCTGCGCCATGCCCAACACCGATCCCGTCACGGACAACCAGGCGGCGGTGGGGTTCGTCGTCAGGCAGGGGACGCTGGCCAACGCCGCGCGCGTCTACCCGATCGGCGCGATCTCCGTCGGCGAGAAGGGCGAGTCGCTCGCCGAGTTCGGCGAGATGGTCGCCGCCGGCGCGGTGGCGGTGAGCGACGACGGCAAGCCCGTGGTGAGCGCGCACCTCATGCGCACGGCGCTCGAGTACGCGCGCACCTTCGGCATCCCCGTGGCGGACCACTGCGAGGAGCCGACCCTCGCGCGCGGCGGCGCGATGAACGAGGGCCTGGTGAGCGCGCGGCTCGGGCTCAAGGGGATCCCCTCGGAGGCCGAGGAGATCATGGCCATCCGCGACATCCTCCTCGCGCGGCGCACGGGCGGCCACATCCACCTCTGCCACATGAGCACCGTCGGCTCGGTGGAGCTGATCCGCTGGGGGAAGGAGCGCGGCATCCGCGTCACCGCGGAGGTCTGCCCGCACCACCTCTCGCTCACCGAGGATGCCGTCGAGGGCTACGACACCAATGCGAAGATGAATCCGCCGCTGCGCACCGCGGCGGACGTCGCCGCGCTCCAGCAGGCGGTGAAGGACGGGACGATCGACGTCATCGCCACGGACCACGCGCCGCATCACTACGACGAGAAGGAGCGCGAGTTCGCCGACGCGCCGAACGGCATCGTCGGGCTCGAGACCGCGCTCGCCGTGAACATCACCTGGCTCGTCACGCCGGGGATCATCGACATCCCACTCCTCGTCGAGCGCATGTCGTGCGCCCCGGCCCGTGTCTTCGGGCTCGAGGGCGGCACGCTGCGCCGCGGCAGCGTGGCCGACGTGACCGTCTTCCACCCCGACGAGGAGTGGACGGTGGATCCGGCGCGCTTCAGGTCCAAGGGGCGGAACACCCCCTACGCCGGGAAGACGCTCCGCGGGCGCAGCCGCGCGACGATCGTCGGCGGCCGGATCATCCATCGCGCGGAATGATCCCGTGCACGACGAGCGCGAGCTCCGCGACGCGATCGTCCACGTCTGCCGTCGGCTCTGGGAAGCGGGGCTGATCGCCGGCCCCGATGGCAACGTCTCCGTCCGCCTTCCCGGCGATCGGGTGCTCGTGACGCCCTCGGGGCTGTCCAAGGTGGAGCTGGCGCCGGAGCAGCTCGCGATCGTGACGCTCGACGGCGCGCACGTTGCCGGTCCGCTGCGCGCGTCGTCGGAGGTGAAGATGCACCTGCGGCTGTACCGGCGCCGCGCCGACGTGCAGGCGGTCGTGCACGCGCATCCGCCGACGGCGACGGCGTTCGCCGTGGCGGGCGAGGACTTCATGGCGCCGGTGCTGCCCGAGGTTATCTTCCAGATGGGAGGCGTACCTCTGGTGCCGTACGCGACACCCGGCACCGATGCGGTGGCGGACGGACTCGAGCCCTTCCTGGAGCGCCACGACGCCTTCCTCCTCGCCAACCACGGGGCGACGACGGTCGGGTCGACGCTGCGGGAGGCGCACCAGCGGATGGAGAGCCTCGAGCACGCGGCGCGGATCATCGCCGCCGCGCGCGCGCTCGGGCGAGTGAATCGGTTGACCCAGGCGCAGGCGTGCGCGCTGCACGAGGCGCGCGACCGCGCTCGGCGCTCGACGCCCACCGCCGAGCGGGAGCGCTCCGGCGGCGATGAGGACGGAGCATGAAGAAGAAGGCAGCGGAGAACTCGGTCACCGACGTCGCCGGCCTCATGGCCGAGCGGCAGCAGTACGAAGCGTGGCTCGCCGCCCTCGACGCGCGGCGCGACGCGACGCCGCGTCACGTCTTCCAGCGCGTCCGCGCGGACTACGAGACGCGCCTGCGCCAGGTCGTCGAGCAGCTCTCCGCCCACCGCTCCGAGCTGGAGCAGCGCCTCGTCACCCTCACCGAGCGGGTCACCGCGCTCGAGGCCGAGGAGCGCGCGCGCAGCGACGAGCGGGCGGAGCTCGAGCTCCGGGCCGCGGTCGGCGAGCTGTCCCCCGAGGGGCACGAGAAGGCCATGGCGGACTGCGATCGCCAGATCGCGGAGATCGCCGCCCAGCGGGCGAGCGTGCAGGAGGAGGCCGAGCGCACCCGCGAGTTCCTCCAGGCGGCGAGCCGCCCGAGCCCCGCGCTCCAGCAGCCGGCGGTGACCGAAGCGCGCAGCGGGACGCCCGCCGCGTCCGCACCGGCGGCATCGGGGGACGAGAGCGCGGCGAAGCCGAGCGCCGGCACCCCGAGCGCGCCCGCCACGGCGCAGCGCCCTCCCGCCGCCGACCAGGCGGCCGCTCCGACCGCGCCCGCGGGACCCACGCCGGCGCGCGGCCCCAACTTCGACGAGCTCGCGTTCCTCAACGCCGTGGTGGGCGAGGGCGGGGGCGCCGGCGGCGATCTCCCCCCGCAGCGCGTCTCGAGCGAGCGTCCGGCGGTCACCGAGCCCGAGCAACCGCCGCGCCCGGCGCGCGCGGAGCCCAAGGCGGAGCCCAAGGCGGAGCCCAAGGCGGAGCCGCGCGTCTCCCGTCCCGCGCCGCGCCTCTCCGGACCGCGGCGGTCGTCGAAGCCCGACTGGATCGCCAAGGAACCCGCGGAGACGCTGGGCACGATGACGCCGGAGGACGAGGCCGAGCCGGTCGAGGAGGGCTCCGAGGCGCCGCTCGCGGCGAACATCTCCGGCAACCACCCGATCGTGCTCCGGTCGTCGGGGCAGGTGGACAGCGCGAAGACGCTCAAGTGCGCCGAGTGTGGGACGATGAACTATCCCACGGAGTGGTACTGCGAGCGCTGCGGGGCTGAGCTGGCGGCGCTGTAGCGGCGTCGCGCTTGGGGCTGCGCCGCGGTCCCGCGGCACGGCTGACGTCGGCTGGAGAGCATCGAGTCCCGCGTCGACGGCTCACCCTGGCTGTAAACGCCGAAGTCGGTCAGTCCCAGGTATTCAGGCGGGACTGACCGACTCGCGTTCTTCAGCGGGGTACCGGCGTATTGGCGGGACTCGGAGGAGTCCCGACGGAGGGGTCGTCCCTCGGGACTTGGCCCTCAGGCCTTCGCCAGCTGGCTCTTGTGCCGGGCCGCGTTGTTCTTGTGGACGAGGCCCTTGCGCGCCGCCCGATCCAGCAGCCGAACCGCCGCCAGCTTGGTCTCGGCCGTCGCGCCGGGAGCCTTCGCCTTCTTCAGCGCGGTCCGCAGCGCCGAGCGCTGGGCGCGATTGCGCACCGTGGCCGCGCGGGACTTCCGCATGTTCTTCTTCGCAGAGGCGATATTCGGCACTGAATCTCTCCAGAAATTGCTTTGATCTCGGGGGCTTTACGACGGCTGGAACCTAGACGTGCCCATCACGGATGTCAAGGCAGCACAGTGCTTTGACACCGCTCCACCGCCCGGCTACCTTTCGCGCCGACCGCCCCGCCGTCGATGCGCTCGGGGCAGGCTTCCCGCCTCGCCCGCGCCACGCGCGGGGCCCGCGCCACCCCCGCTTCGACCGCCTCAACGTTGGATATCCAGAGTTTCCTGCTCGTCGTGCCGGTCCTGCTCTTCTCGGTGATCGCGCACGAGTACGCCCATGGCTACGCGGCGCTGAAGCAGGGGGATACCACCGCGCTGGCCCTCGGCCGGCTGACGTTCAACCCGATCAAGCACATCGACCCGTTCATGACCATCATCCTCCCGGCGATGCTATGGATCGCGTCGGGCGGCCGGATGGTCCTCGGCGGCGCCAAGCCGGTGCCGGTCGACCCGCGCAACTACCGCAACTTCAGGCGCGGGGATATCATCGTCTCCCTCGCCGGCGTCTTCACGAATCTCCTCGTCGCGATCGCCTGCACCCTCGGCTTCGCCCTCTTCGGGCTCCTCGGCCGCAGCTCGCCGGCGCTGGAGCCGACGTTCGGCATCCTCCAGGCGATGATGGCGATGGGCGTGGAGCTCAACCTGCTGCTGATCGCCTTCAACCTGATCCCGATCCCACCGCTCGACGGGTCGCACGTGGTGAAATACCTCTTGCCCCCGTCGTGGTCCTTCCGGTACCAGCGGATCGGCTTCACCGGCATCGCGCTCCTCCTCCTGGTGATGTGGTTCGTGCCGGGATTCCTCAACTGGTGGCTCGGGCCGGCCGACGTGGTCGCGCGGTTCCTGATCGGCGCCGTCTACGGCCAGACGCTCCCCTCCACCGAGCAGTGGCTGCGATGACCCTCGCCTCCGACGTCGCGTACGCCAGCGACGGCGGCGCCGCCCCCGCGGCGTTCGCGATCGAGCTGCCGGCCTTCTCGGGACCGCTCGACCTGCTCCTCTCGCTCATCCGCGAGGAGCAGGTCGACATCTACGACATCCCGATCGCGCGGATCGCGCAGCAGTTTCTCGAGCGCATCCGCGAGCTCGCGCTGAACGACGCGGCCGAGTACCTCGAGATGGCCGCGCGGCTGCTGCGCATCAAGGCGCAGATGCTTCTCCCGCGCGGCGAGGAGGAGCAGTGGGAGGACCCGCGCGCCGAGCTGGTGCGCCGACTGCTCGAGTACCAGCAGATGCGCGAGGTGGTGGACGTGCTCGAGCGGCGCGGCGAGCTGCGCCGCAACCAGTTCGCGCGCGCCTGGCTCCCGAACGCCCCCGAGCCGCCGCAGGCGCCGCTCGCCCTCTCGCTGACCGAGCTGCTCACCGCCATGGACCGCGTTCTGCGTGCGGTGCGCGCGCCGACGATGCACGACGTCGTGCCGCGGGCGCTCGACGTACCGGGGGCGATCTCGATCATCCGGTCCGTGCTCCAGCTCCGGGCGCGCATCATGTGGACCGACATCCTGCAGCACGGCGCCGAGCCCTGGCAGGTGCTCTCGACGCTGCTCGGGCTCCTCGAGCTGGCCAAGCTCGGCGAGCTGCGCGTGCTTCAGTCCAGACCTTTCGCCAACGTGGAAATCAGTCGTGACACCGCTGGCCAAGCTGCTTGAGGCTGCGCTGTTCGCCAGCTCCCGGCCCATCACGTCCGAGGAGCTGGCGGCGCTCGATCCCGAGGCCTCGCCCGCCGCGGTGCAGGCCGCCCTGGACGAGCTGCGCGAGCATTATGACGTGGACGGCCACGGCGTCGAGCTCGCGGAGCTCGGCGGCGGGTGGCAGATCCTGACGCGCGCCGAATACACCGAGGCGATCGAGCGCGCCCAGCTCGCCGCGCGCCCGCAGCGGCTCTCCGCGGCGGCGCTCGAGACGCTGGCCATCATCGCGTACCGCCAGCCGATCAGCCGCGCCGAGATCGAGGAGATCCGCGGCGTCGCCGTGGGCGGGGTGCTGAAGTCGCTGCACGAGCGCGGGCTCATCGACGTCGTCGGGCGCGGCGAGGGACTCGGCCGTCCGCTCATGTACGGGACGACGCCGGTCTTCCTCGAGCATTTCGCGCTGCGCCACCTCGACGAGCTGCCGCGCGCCGACGAGCTCGCGGTCGCCCTGCGGGCGCAGGCGAAGCCGGAGCCGTCGGCGCCGTGAGCGAGGAGATGCGCATCCAGCGCGCCCTGGCGCGCGCGGGTGTCGCATCGCGGCGACACGCCGAGGAGCTCATCGCCGCGGGACGCGTGCGCGTGAACGGCGTCGTCGCGCGCACCGGGCAGATCGTGGATCCGGTGCGCGACGCGATCGTGGTGGATGGAAAGGCCGTGGGGGCGCCGCCGCGGGCGACCTGGCTCGTGCTCAACAAGCCGGCGGGGGTGATGACGACGCGCTCCGATCCGCAGGGGCGGCGCACGGTGTTCGACCTCGTGGCCGACGTCCCGGGACTGACGTACGTCGGCCGCCTCGACTACCTGACCGAGGGGGTGCTCCTCCTGACGACGGATGGCGCGGCGGCGAATCGATTGACGCATCCGAGCCACGAGGTCGAGCGGACGTACGTCGCGACGGTGCTCGGGGACGGCGAGGCGGCCGCGCGCGCGGCGCGGCGCGGCGTGGAGCTGGCCGACGGGTTCGTGCAGCCGCGCGCCGTCGAGGCGCGGCACGTCGGCCGCAGCCGGTGGGAGCTGGAGATCACGATCACGGAGGGGCGGACGCGCGAGGTGCGGCGGCTGTGCGACGCGCTGGATCTTCAGGTCGAGCGCCTCGTGCGCGTGCGCTTCGGGCCGGTGTCGCTCGGCGGGCTGGCTTCGGGGAAGAGCCGGCCGCTCACCGCGAAGGAGGTCGATGCTGTGAGGCTGCTCACTCGCTGAAACGTCCTCGGCAGGCACATTGTCCGGCGCGCCGGGTACGAGCGCGACAGGCCACCTCAGCGGTCCCGAAATTGAATCGACGGGAGCACCGGCGCAGCCGGTGGTGACGGCGGGACGTTGCGCCGGACGGCGTCGCGCCGTCCCGATGCACGAACTCTCTCTTACGGAGCACGTTCTTGGCAACTCAGGTCTCGTCCGCAGCCGACGCGCGGCTGGTCCAGGAGGTCGAACGGCAGGTGGGGCGGCGGGTCGTCGGCCAGGAGTACATGATCGACCGCCTGCTCATCAGCATCCTGACCGGCGGCCACGTGCTGCTGGAGGGAGTGCCGGGGCTGGCGAAGACGCTCACCGTCCGCACGCTCGCCGACGCGATCGCCACGAGCTTCCAGCGCATCCAGTTCACCCCGGACCTGCTTCCCGCCGACGTCGTCGGCACGCAGATCTACGACCAGTCGAGCGGGAAGTTCTCGGTCAAGAAGGGGCCGATCTTCGCGAACATCGTCCTCGCCGACGAGATCAACCGTGCGCCGCCAAAGGTGCAGGCCGCGCTGCTCGAGGCGATGCAGGAGAAGCAGGTGACGATCGGCAGCACGACGTTCAAGCTCGAGGAGCCCTTCCTCGTCCTGGCGACGCAGAACCCGATCGAGCAGGAGGGTACCTATCCGCTCCCCGAGGCGCAGGTCGACCGCTTCATGCTGAAGCTGCGCGTCGGCTATCCGACGCGCGACGAGGAGAAGGAGATCATGCGGCGCATGGCGAGCGGGGAGCCGATCCCGATCGAGAAGGTCGCGTCGCCGCAGGCGATTCTCGAGGCGCGGCACCGGATCGCGGAGCTGTACATGGACGAGCGGGTGATGGACTACATCGTCGACATCGTCCTCGCCACGCGCGAGCCGGCGAGCGCCGGCCTGGCCGACCTCGTGCCGCTGATCGAGTTCGGGGCGAGCCCGCGCGCGACGATCGCGCTCGCGCAGGCGTCGCGCGCCCACGCCTTCCTGCGCGGGCGCAGCTTCGTGACGCCCGACGACGTGAAGGCGATCGCCCCCGACGTGCTGCGGCATCGCGTGCTCACGACCTACGAGGCGGAAGCCGAGGAGGTCACGAGCGACGAGATCGTGGCGCGGGTGCTGGGGAAGATCGAGTCGCCGTGAGGCGGCGGGACGCGGGACGCGGGACGCGGGACGCGTAGGACTCATGCCCGGTCTGTTCAGACGCGCCGTGCGGGCGCTGGGGTTCGGCCGGACGAGGGCGCGAAACGCGGACGGGTCGCGCGCCCCGCGTCCCGCGTCCCCGGTGGCTTCCCACGACACCAGCGCGGCGCTCAAGGGCGTCCCCCCCGAGATCCTCAAGCAGGTGAAGCTCATCGAGCTCCGCACGCGCGGGCTCGTGAACTCGCTGTTCACCGGCGAGTACCGCTCCGTGTTCAAGGGGCAGGGGATGGAGTTCGCCGAGGTGCGCGAGTACCAGCCGGGTGACGAGGTGCGCACCATCGACTGGAACGTCACCGCGCGCATGCAGCGGCCGTACGTCAAGCGCTACATCGAGGAGCGCGAGCTGACGGTCATGCTCGCGGTGGATGCGTCCGGCTCCGAGCGCTTCGGTACGCGGCGGCGCTTCAAGAGCGAGCTGGCGTCCGAGCTCGCCGCGGTGCTCGCGATGTCGGCGATCCGCAACAACGACCGCGTCGGCGCGGTGATCTTCACCGATCGCGTCGAGCACGTGGTGCCCCCGCGCAAGGGGCGTCGCCACGCCCTGCGCCTCATCCGCGACCTGCTCGTCTTCGAGCCGAAGGGGCGGGGCACGGACATCGCCGGCGCCACCGACTACATGATCAAGATGCTGGCGCACAAGGCGATCATCTTCCTCGTGTCGGACTTCCAGGCGGAGGACATCGAGCGCCCGCTCAAGCTCCTCGCCCAGCGCCACGACGTCGTCGCCGTCACCGTCGAGGATCCGAGCGAGCTGCAGCTCCCCGATCTCGGCGTCGTGCGCATGGTGGACCCGGAGACGGGGCGCACGATCGACGTCGACACCGGCAGCGCGGCGGTGCGCGCGCGCTACGACCAGGCGATCGCCGAAGACGAGGAGCGCCGCCGCCGTCTGCTTCGTCGTTTGGCGATCGACGAGATCCCGATCCGCACCGACTCGGGGATCGTCGAGCCGCTGCTGAAGTTCTTCCGGAGTCGGGAGACGCGGAGTCTCCATCGATGAGCCGGCACGCTCTCGTCGGCGCGCTGATGCTTCTGCTCCCCGTGAGCGCCATGTCGGCCTCGGGGGGACGCGGGACGCGGGACGCGTGGGGGCGTGACGGCGGAACACCTCGGCATGCGACGGCGCGCGATGTCGATCGGTCGAACGCGGCGCGCGCCGCGCGTCCCGCGACCCTCCATCGCCTCCCGCCTCCCGCCTCCCGCCTGCCGCAGCAGAGCTTCCCCCTGTCCGCCGGCGTCCGGATCCAGCCCGACACCGTCCGCGTCGGCGATCCGTTCACCATCACCGTCGCGGTGCGCGCGCCGCGCGGGGCGATGATGACCTTTCCCGACGCGCCCGACTCGACCTCCACCGTCCAGGCGCTCGACCCGCGCCGCGTCGCGCACACCAACGACTCGACCGCCGACGAGGAGTACGCCGTCTACCGCGTGGCGGCGTGGGACGTGGGGGCGCAGCCGATCAGGCTCGGCGACGTCGTCGTCCGCTTCCAGGGGCTCGAGCGCCGCGTCCCGCTCGGCGGCCATTCCGTCTTCGTCCGCTCCGTCCTGCCGGCGGACACCGCGCTGCGCGTCCCGAAGCCCGCGCGCCCGATCTACGACTTCGCCCCGCCGATGTGGTGGTGGTGGCTCGCGGTGCTCGCCGCGCTCGTCGTCATCGGGCTGCTCGTCTGGTGGTGGCGCCGCTGGCGGCGGCGCCGGTCCATGCCCGTCCCCGTCGATCCCTTCGAGCGCGCGGAGCAGGAGTTCCAGCGCGTCGAGGCGCTGGGCCTGCTCGAGGCGGGGGAGCGCGGGCGCTACGTGGCGCTGATGATCGAGATCCTGCGCGACTACCTCGCGGCGCGGTACGAGGAGGCGCCCCTCGCGCTCACCAGCACCGAGCTGCTGCGCGCGATGCGCGGCACCCCGGCCGTGCCGTACGACCGCCTCGCGCGCGTGCTCGAGGAGGCCGACCTCGTGAAGTTCGCCCGGCGGCCGCTCAGCACCGAGCGCGCGCGGGAGCTGGGGCGCGAGGCGCGCGGCATCGTCGTCTCCGAGCATCACGCCTCGCGTCCGGCGCCCGTCGAGGAGAAGGCCGCATGATCGCCGTCGGCCCGATCCAGTTCGCGTCGGGATGGGTGCTCCTGCTCCTCCTCCTGCTCCCCGTGTGGTGGTTGTGGCGGCGGCGGCACCGCCCCCCCGCCATCGTCTTCTCGCGCGTCGCCGCGCTCGCGCGTGGACCGCACGCCGGACGCCGGATCACGCTCCTCCTCTTCCTCCTGCGGAATCTCCTCCTCGCGTCGCTGATCGTCGCGCTCGCGCGCCCGCGGTCGGGTGCCCGGGCCGAGACGTCGACGAGCCAGGGGATCAACATCGTCCTCGCGATCGACCTGTCGAGCTCCATGCTCGCGCAGGACTTCCAGCCGCAGAACCGCATCGAGGTCGCCAAGACGGCGGCGAAGCGCTTCATCGCCGGCCGGCAGAGCGACCGCATCGGCGTCGTCTCCTTCGCCGCGGAGGCGCTGACGCAGGTGCCGCTGACGACCGACTATCCCGTCGTCGACGCGGCGATCGACAACCTCACGATCGGGCAGCTCGAGGACGGCACCGCGATCGGCACCGCGATCGCCACCGCCGCCAACCGGCTGCGCGACGCGCCGGGAAAGTCGCGCGTCATGATCCTCCTCACCGACGGCGTGAACAACCGCGGCTCGATCGATCCGCGCACGGCCGCCAAGGCCGCGGCGGCGTTCGGCATCAGGATCTACACGATCGGCATCGGCACCGAGGGGATGGCGCCCGTCCCCGTCGGGCGCGGGCTCTTCGGCCTGCGCTACGAGAACCGCCCCGTGCAGATCGACGAGGCGCTGCTCAGCGACGTCTCGCGCATGACGGGAGGGCGCTACTTCCGCGCCCGCGACGCGGCCGCGCTGCAGCAGATCTACCAGCAGATCGACCAGCTCGAGAAGGAGCCCGTGCAGACGAAGACCTACGTGCGCTTCACGGAGCTCTTCCGCTGGCCGCTCTCGCTCGGCCTCCTCGCGCTCGCCCTCGAGCTGCTCGTCGCCGCCTGGCGGGGACCGCTGCCATGACGCCGCTCGTCTCCTTCGACCACCCCTGGCTGCTCTCCCTCGCCGTCGTCCTGCCGGTGCTGGCGATCGTGCTCATCGCCTACTCGTACCGGCGCCGGCGCGAACGGCTCGCGCGGATGGGGCAGCTCGAGGTCGTCTCGCGCCTCGTGCCGCCGAACGCGCTGCACTCGCCGGGATGGCGGATCGCGCGCGTCGCCACCGCCGCCTGTCTCGCCGGCGTCGCCATCGCCGGCCCGCGCTGGGGGCAGGAGCACAACGTCGAGCATTCCAGCGGCATCGACATGGTGCTCGCCCTCGATGCCTCGCTCTCGATGATGGCGCGCGACGTCAAGCCGAACCGCCTCGAGCAGGAGAAGGAGGAGGTACGCCGCCTGCTCTCCATCTCCGGGGGCGATCGCATCGGGCTCATCGCGTTCGCCGGCCGGAGCTATATCCTCACCCCGATGACGGTGGATCGCGGCGCGCTGGACCTTTTTCTCGACAACCTGGATCCTACCGTGGTGGGGCAGGCGGGGAGCTCGCTCGCCCGGACGATCCGCCAGGGCACGGACCTGCTCCTGCTCTCGAACAGTGGCGCGGATCGCGCCCTGGTGGTAATGAGTGATGGTGAGGCGTTCGAGGACGTGTCGGACATCGTGGCCGAGGCGCGCCGGGCGGGAGAGCAGGGGGTGAGCCTCGTGACGGTCGGCTTCGGCACGCTCGCGGGAGCGACGATTCCCGTGAAGGGGCCCGACGGGTCGATGACCGTGAAGCGCGACGAGAACGGACAGGTGGTCGTGACGAAGTACCATCCCGAGATGCTCAAGGCGGCGGCCGACGCGGCGCACGGGACCTTCATCGACGCCTCCGCGACGGACAAGGCCGCGCGCATTCGCAGCGCCCTCGCGACGCTGCGCACGCGCTCGCGCACGCTCGCCGGCGGCGAGTCGCTCACGCCGCGCTTCCAGTACTTCCTCGTCCCGGCCGTGCTCCTCCTGCTCCTCGACACCCTGCTCGTCGAGCGTCGCGGCCGGAGGCGCCGCCGGCCTGCCGCCGCCGAGACCGCGGCCGCGGCAGCCGTGCTCTTCGCGCTCTTCACCTCCGGCTGTTCCCGCGTCACCCAGCCGGAGGAAGCGTCGCGCGCCTACCACGCCGGCCGCTTCGGCCAGGCGGCGGCGCTCTACCGCGCCGCGATCGAGGGCGGCGACAAGCGGCCGGAGGTGCTCTACGATTTCGGCACCGCGCTCGTCGGCGCCGACTCGCTGCAGTCCGCCACCGAGGCGCTCGACCGGCTCGGCGACGCGAAGGACCCGGAGCTGCGCTACCGCGCCCTGTTCAACAAGGGGCTCGCGAACCTGAAGGCGGGGCTCGCCGCGCCGAAGGGCGAGGGGAACGACGCGCTCGACGCCGCGCTGGCCGCGTACAAGAAGGTGCTCCTCATGCGGCCGGGCGACATGGACGCGAAGTGGAATTATGAGCTCGCGCTCCGGAAGAAGCAGTCGGGCGGTGGTGGCGGAGGCGGCGGGCAGGGAGGGGGGGGCGGGGGCGCGAGCCCGCAGCAGCAGAAGCCGCAGCCCGCGGGTGGGCTCGGCCAGCAGCAGGCGGACCAGATCCTCGGCAGCGCCGCGCGCGAGGAGCGCGACACCGAGGCGAAGCGGCAGCAGCAGAACCGGGTCGAGCCGCCGCCGGGAGGGAAGGACTGGTGATCGGCGCGCTCGTCCTGCTCGCGCAGCTCTCGATCGTCGCGCAGGCGCCGGACACGGTCGGCGCCTGCGAGCCGGTCGAGGTGTCGGTCGCGGTGCAGGCGAGCGGGGTGGTGGCGCCGCAGGTGCTCCCGCCCTCGTTTGGCCCCTTCCAGGTGCTGCGGTCGTCGATCCTCCCGCACCTGACGGCCGGGCCGGGGACCCAGGGCGGGATCGTCGCCGAGTTCCGCTACGTCATCGCGAGCCAGAAGACGGGTGCGTTCACCCTGGCACCCTTCGAGGCGCGCCTCGGCGGCGATGTCGTGCGCTCCCGGCCGCTGCGCATCGTCGTCGCCTCCACGCATCCGGGGAGCGCCGAGCCGGCGATCGTCGCCCGCGCGCGCGTGGACACGTCGCTGGACATCAACTTCCGCGCGCTGACCTCGCCGGAGACGGTCTACGTCGGCCAGCAGGCGAATTACGAGGTCGCCGTCTTCCTCAACGAGAGCGTGCGCGCGCGCATGCGGCGGAACCCGACCTTCTACCCGCCGGACATGCAGTCCATGCTCGCCTACGACGTGCCGCAGGAGGGCGATCCGCCGCGGCGGCGCGTCGGCGAGCGATGCTTCGACGCGCTCGTCTACCAGCGGGCCCTCTTCCCGCTCTTGCCCGGACGCCTCGGCATCCCGCCGGCGCAGCTCCGCTACGCCCTCGCGCTGTCGTCGGGCTACTACAGCCAGGAGGAGAGCGGGGAGCTGGAGACGGACAGCGTGTACGTCGTCGCCGTCGAGCCGCCGCTCGCCACGCGCCCGCCGGACTACACCGGGGCGGTGGGCGATCTCTCGATCGCCGAGCGGCTCGACACGACGGCGTCGCGCGTCGGCGACCCGCTCCTGCTCACGGTGCGGATCGCCGGCACCGGGAACGTGAAGCTGTTCCCGCGCCCCGAGCTGCGCATCCCGTGGGCGTCGCTCGTCCCCGCCGAGGAGCGCGTCGACGTCGACTCCACCGCGCGGCGCGTGCGCGGGGCCAAGGAGTTCGACTGGGTGCTGACGCCCAAGGTGGCCGGCGAGCTCGATCTGCCGCCGATCCGGTACAGCTACTTCAACCCGGATACGCGGCGGTACGCCGTCGCCTCCACCGCCGCCACGCGCGTGCACGTCGGGGCGGGCGCGCTCGCGACGCTCGACACGACCCCGCGGCGCGCGGTCCTTCCCCTGCGCGCCGCCTGGGCCGGCCCGGTTCGCGCGCCGGTCCAGCAGCAGCCGCTCTTCTGGGCGATCCTCGCCATGGCGCCGCTGCCGGCGCTGACGATCGGCTGGCGCGACCGGCGCCGGCGCACCACACGCCCCCGCCCCGCGCTCGCCACGCTCCGCGCGCTCGCCGAGGGGGAGCGCGGCGCGAGCGATCCATGCAGCGTCAGGCGGGCATTCGTCGCCGCGCTCGCCGAGCGCCTGACGATCGATGCCGAGTGCTTCACGCGCCCGGGCGCGCTCGCCCATGCGCTGCGCCGGTGCGGCGTCTCCACGCAGGTCGCCGCGGACGCGGAGCGCCTCCTCCGCCGGCTCGACGAGTGCGCGTTCGCCGCGGCGGGCTACCTCTTCTCCGATGCCGCGCGGCGCGCGCTGGAGCTCTATCGCGCGGTGGATCGGGAGGCGCTCACGCGCGGCGAGCTCGCCCTGCGTCCCGCCGTGATCGCCATCGTGCTCACGATCGGCCTCGGGGCCGCGCTGCACGCCCTGCCGGCGAGCGACGCCCGCGCTTCGTTCGTGCACGGTGTGAGCGAGTACTACGGCGGCCACTATGCCTCGGCGCGCAACGCGTTCGCGCGCGCCGCCGTCGCCGAGCCGCGCTCCCCCGACGCGTGGGCGAATCTCGGCACCGCGGCGTGGGCCGCCGGCGACACGGCGGGCGCGATCGCCGGGTGGCAGCGCGCGCTGCGCCTCGACCCGCTCGCCGACGACGTGCGCGACCGGCTCGAGGCCGTGCGGCCGTCGTCGTTCAGCTCCGCTGGCTACGTGGTGCCCGTGCCGCTGTCGCTCGTCGTCTGGCTGGCGGCGCTGGCCTGGGTGGCCGCGTGGGCCAGCGCCGCGATGCACGCCCTGCGGCGGCGGCCGGGCGCGCGCGGGACGGCGTTCGCGCTCGGCGGCGCGAGCCTCCTCCTCGCGCTCGCCGCGCTCGACATGAACGTGCGGCAGGACGCGCGGGCGCTCGCCGTCGTGCGCCTCGACACGCCCCTCAGCACCGTGCCCGCCCTCGGCGGCGAGCGCGTGGGCTCCGTCGGCGCGGGCGAGGTGGCGCGCATCACCGGGCGGCAGGGCGTGTGGATGCGACTCTCCCTCGACGGCGGGCGCGAGGGGTGGCTCGACGCGACGCAGGTGATCCCGCTCGCGCGCGCCGCCGCCCCTTCCGATTGACGCTGCCGCCGCGCGCCGCCTAGCTTTGCGCGATGATTTCGCGCATCGCCGTCCTGCCGAGCGACGTCGCCGACCAGATCGCCGCCGGCGAGGTGGTGGAGCGCCCGGCGTCGGTCGTGAAGGAGCTGCTCGAGAACGCGCTCGACGCGGGCGCGACGTCGGTGGAGATCGCCATCACCGACGGCGGGCGCGAGACGATCCGCATCAGCGACGACGGCTGCGGCATGTCGCGCGACGATGCCGTGCTCGCGCTCGAGCGCCACGCCACCTCGAAGATCCGCAGCGCCGCCGATCTCGTGGGCGTGCCGACCTTCGGCTTCCGCGGCGAGGCGCTCCCCGCGATCTGCTCCGTGTCGCAGCTCCTCGTGGAGACGGCGCCGGACGACGGGAGCGGCACGCGCGTGCGCGCCGAGGGCGGTGCGGTGCGCGAGGTCTCGGAGATCGCGCGCCGGCGCGGCACGACGATCACCGTCTCGCGCCTGTTCCACAACGCGCCGGCGCGCCTCAAGTTCCTGCGCGGCCCGCGCTCGGAGTGGCGCGCCATCCTCGACCTCGTCGGCTCGGTCGCCCTCGTGCGCCACGATGTCCGCCTCGTGCTCTCGCACGACGGCCGCGCGGCGCTCACCCTGCCGCCGGCGTCGTCGCTCCGCGCCCGGCTCGCCGCCGTCCACGACGCGGCCTATGCCGAACGACTGCTCGAGGTCGAGGACCTCGCGGGCACGGTCCACGTCTCCGGGCTCGTCGAGCGGCCGGCGGACGTGGGGACCGCCGCGCGCCGCGTGCACCTCACCGTGAACGGCCGGGCGGTGCGCGACGCGGGGATCGTCCGCGCGGCGGAGGCGGCGTACCGCTCCACGATCCCCGGCGGCGTGCGCCCGTCGCTGTACCTCGCCATCACGCTCTCCGCGCCGGACGTGGACGTGAACGTCCACCCGGCCAAGGCGGAGGTCCGCTTCCGCGACCGCTGGATGGTGGAGCGCGCGGTGGAGAACGCGGTGCGCCGCGCCCTCGGCACCTTCGACGCCGCCGCCGCGATCGGACGCGTCTCCTGGCCCGCGCCGCGGCTCGCGTGGGGCGCGCCGGTGGACGTGGAGACGCTCCGCCCCGGCGCGCCGCGTGCCACCGACATCTTCACGCTGCCGAACGACGACACGGAGACCGGCGCCCCGCCGGTCGAGGCGCAGCCCGCCGCCCCGGAGCCCGCGCCCGACGACGCGCTGCCGGTGCCCCCGCTCGTCCAGCTCCGCCGCACCTTCCTCATGTTCGAGCACGAGGACGGCGTCGTCCTCATCGACCAGCACTCGGCGCACGAGCGCGTGCTGTTCGAGCAGTTCATGCGCGTGCTCGAGCGCGGCGAGGCGCCGTCGCAGCGGCTCCTCTTTCCGATCACCCTCCACCTCTCCCCGGCGGAAGCGGACGCCTTCGAGGCCGACCGCACCCTGCTCGAGCGGCTGGGCTTCGACGTGGAGGGCTTCGGCGGCCATACGCTCATCGTGCGCGCCGTGCCGATGCCGCACCCGCGCTTCGATGCCGAACGATGCCTGCGCGAGACCCTCGCCGCCCTGAGCGGCGATCGCGCGGCCTCGGCGGCGACGCGGCACGAGCGGCTCGCCGCGACGGTGGCGTGCAAGGCGGCGATCAAGGCGGGCGACGCGCTCTCGCCGGCGGAGATGCGCGCCCTCTTCGTCGCGCTGCGCCGCACGACCCTCCCCGCGCACGACGTGCACGGCCGCGCGACGATCGTGCAGCTCGGATGGGACGAGCTCGAGCGCCGCTTCGGCCGCCGCTAGGGCGCCGGTGACCGACGCCGTTCGCGTCATCTGCGGGCCGACCGCGGCGGGGAAGAGCGCCGTCGCCCTCTGGCTCGCCGAGCGGCACGGTGCGGCCATCGTCAGCGCCGACTCCCGGCAGGTGTATCGCGGCTTCGACGTCGGAACGGCGAAGCCCACGGCGGAGGAGCGCTCGCGCGTCCCCCACCGGGGGATCGACGTCGCCGATCCCGCCGAACGCTATTCCGCCGCGACGTGGGCCGACGCCGCCGACGGCTGGATCCGCGAGGCGCGCGGCGAGGGGCGCGTGCCGCTCCTCGTCGGCGGCACGGGGTTCTACCTGCGCGCGCTCTTCGGCGAGCTGTTCGAGGAGCCGGTGCTCGACGCCGCCCGTCGGCGCGCGCTGGAACGCGTCCTCGCGCCCCTCTCCGTCCCGGAGCTGCGGCGGTGGACCGAGCGGCTCGATCCCGCGCGCGCGCACCTGGGCCGGACCCAGCTCCTCCGCGCCGTCGAGATCGCGCTCCTCACCGGCGACCGCCTCAGCGACCTGCATCGGACGCGGGCCCGTCCGGCGCGCTACCGGGCACGTTATCTTGTCGTCGATCCCGGGGAGGCGCTCGCGGCGCGCATCGAGGCACGGCTGGACGCGATGCTCGCCGGTGGGTGGGTGGACGAGGTTCGTCGTTTGGTGGAGGAGGTGCCGGAACGGGCGCCGGCGTGGAACGCCACCGGCTACGACGCGGTTCGTCGCGTCGTGCGCGGCGAGATCCCCGTCGCCCGCGCGCGCGAGGCCATCCTCGTCGAGACGCGGCAGTACGCGAAGCGGCAGCGCACCTGGTTCCGGCACCAGCTTCCGCCGAGCGAGGTGACCCGCCTCGATCCCACGGCGCGCGACTGGCGGGAGCGGGCCGAGCACTGGTGGACCACCGAAGGAGAGGCGGCGTCTTGAAGATCGGCATCACCTGCTATCCGACGTATGGCGGCTCCGGCGCGGTGGCCACGGAGCTCGGGATCGCGCTGGCCAAGCGCGGCCACGAGGTGCACTTCGTCACCTACGAGCAGCCCTTCCGGCTCCCGTCCTTCCTGCCGCGCATCTACTTCCACGAGGTGGACGTCGGCCGCTATCCGCTCTTCGAGTACCCGCCCTACGACCTCGCCCTCGCCGTGCGCATGCACGAGGTGGTGCTCGCGCACGGCCTCGACCTGCTGCACGTCCACTACGCCATCCCGCACGCGACCAGCGCGTGGATCGCCCGCGAGATGCTGCGGGCGCAGCACTCCGACATCCGCGTCCTCACGACGCTGCACGGCACCGACATCACCATCGTCGGACAGGACCCGTCGTTCAACGCGATCACCAAGTTCTCGATCGAGAAGTCGGACGGGCTCACCGCCGTCTCGCGCTTCCTCCAGGCGGAGACGCTGACGACCTTCGGGTGCACCGCCTGCCGCATCGAGGTCATCCCGAACTTCATCGATCCCGAGGTCTACGACCGCGCGCGCTATCCCGCGGCGCTGTTCGAGCAGTTCGACCACGGGCGGCGCGTGCTCATGCACGTCTCGAACTTCCGTCCCGTGAAGCGCGTGCGCGACGTCGTGAAGATCTTCGCGCGCGTCGCGCGGGAGATCCCGAGCGTCCTCGTCATGGTCGGCGACGGGCCGGATCGCGTGCAGGCGGAGATGGAGGCGCGCGACCTCGGCGTGCACGATCAGGTGTTCTTCCTCGGCAAGCTGGAGTCGGTCGCCCCCCTCCTCGCCGCGGCCGATCTCTTCCTCATCCCGAGCCAGAGCGAGTCGTTTGGCCTGAGCGCCCTCGAGGCCCTCGCCTCCGGCACGCCGGTCGTCGGGAGCGACGCCGGTGGCCTGCCCGAGGTGGTACGGAGCGGCGAGACCGGCGTCCTGTGCCCGGTCGGGGAGGTGGAGGCGATGTCCGCCGCGGCGATCGACATCCTCCGCGACCGCGACCGCTGGCGGGCGATGAGCGAGCTGGCCGCCCTCGATGCCCGCGAGCGCTTCGCGATGGACGAGGTCGTCCGGCAGTACGAGGAGTTCTATCGCTATGTCATCGGCCGCTGAGTCGCGGGTCGTCGCGCTCGTCCGCCTTGCGCGGGTGCACAACGGCCTGCTTGCCGCGGCCGGCGTCGCCATCGGCGCCTGGTGGGGCGGGGCGGGGGGGCATGACGGCGGGCGCGTCTCACAGGCGGCCGCAGCGGCCATCGCATTGGCCACGTATGCAAACACGTTCAACGATTGGTGCGACATCGAGATCGACCGGGTCGCGCATCCCCGGCGCCCGCTGCCGGCCGGTGCCCTCGCCCCTCGTTCGGCGCTCATCCTGGCGGGCGCGGCCGCGGCGATGGCGGTCGTCGCGGCAGCCCTGCTCTCCATGGCCTTCGCGCTGGTCACGATCGGCCTCCTGGCCGTCATGACGCTCTACAGCACCCACCTCAAGCGTATGGGGCTCGTCGGGAATCTCTGCGTCGCCGTCCTCGCCTCCGCTCCCTTCGTGTACGGCGCGTGGGCGGTGGGTGCGCCGTTGGCCGGGCTGCCGCTGTTCGCGCTCGCCGCGCCGCTGCACTTCGCGCGCGAGCTGGCGAAGGATCTCGACGACGTGTCGGGTGATCGCCTCCGACGCGCCACCCTGCCCCTGACCCACGGCGCGGGGCAAACACGGGCGATCTTTGCTGGGGCGATCCTTATTTTCCTCCTGGTGCTCGCGGCCCTCGTCGTGCACCGGCCACTGCTGGGCATCCTCGTCGTCCCCGCGCTCTGCCTCTGCGTGCTCGCGACCCGCCGCATCGTCGGCGGCGAGCCGGGCGGGCCGCGACTTCTGAAAGCCGCCATGGTCCTGGCGATCGTGCCATTCCTCGTCATCCGCTCCTGACCCCACCTCCGCTCCCGATCCCCACCTCATGACCGTCTTCCACGCGCTGGTGCTCGGCGTGCTGCAGGGAGTGGCGGAGTTCCTCCCCATCAGCAGCTCCGCGCACCTGACCCTCGCGCCCTGGCTCCTCGGCTGGCCCGACCCGGGGCTCGCGGTCGATGTCGCGCTGCACTTCGGCACCCTCGTCGCCGTGCTCTGGTACTTCCGCAAGGAGTGGGTGCGGCTCATCATCGCGGCGAAGGAGATCGTCGTCACGCGCTCGGTGACCACCGACCAGCAGCGGCTCGTGCTCTACCTGATCGTCGGCACCATCCCGGGCGCGATCGTGGGCAAGCTGCTGGAGAAGCAGGCGGAGAGCGCCTTTCGCGCGCCGGCGCTCATCGCGGTGGTGCTCATCATCCTCGGCATCCTGCTCTGGCTCGCCGACCGCGTGGGGCCACAGGATCGCTCGGTCGCCAGCATGAGCTGGCGCGACGCGCTGCTCGTCGGGCTCGCGCAGATGTTCGCGATCATCCCCGGCGTGTCCCGCTCGGGATCGACGATCACCGCGGGGCGCGCGCTCGGGCTGACGCGCGAGGGCGCCGCCGTGTTCAGCTTCCTCCTCAGCATGCCGATCATCGCCGGGGCGGCCCTGCTCGAGATGCCCCAGGCGATCCGCGAATATGGCATCTCGGCGCCGCTGGTCGTCGGCATCGTCGCCTCGGCGGTGAGCGGCTGGATCGCGATCGTCGTCCTGCTGCGGCTCGTCACGCGACGCAGCTACGGCGCCTTCGCCCTGTACCGCCTCCTGCTCGGCGCGGCGGTGCTGCTGATCGTCTTCCTGCGTGGCTGATCAGGGCGACTCGCGGCACGTCACGTACGACGGCGCCGACGCGCGCACGCTGGCCGGAGCGCTCGGCGTGCCCCGCGTCGAGCTGTTCGCGTCCATCGGCTCGACGCTCGACGCCGCGCACGAGCTGGCGGCGGCGGCCGCACCGGACGGCACCCTCGTCCTCGCCGACGCGCAGACGGCGGGGCGGGGGAGGCTCGGCCGGAGCTGGCAGTCCGACGCGGGGCGCGGCATCTGGCTGACGCTCGTCGAGCGGCCCGTCGATCCCGAAGCGCTCGACGTGCTCTCGCTGCGGATCGGGCTCGCCGCGGCCGCGGCGCTGGACCGCTTCGCCCCAGCGCGCGTCGCGCTCAAGTGGCCTAACGACCTCTATGTCGAGGGCCGCAAGCTCGCCGGCATCCTCGTGGAGGCGCGGTGGAAGAACGGCCGCCTGGACTGGCTCGCCGTGGGCTTCGGCCTGAACGTGCGCCCGCCGAGCGATGCGCCGTGGGCCGCGGCGCTGCGGGAGGGAACGTCGCGCCTCGAGGTGCTGCGCGCGCTCGTCCCGGCGCTGCGCGAGGCGGCCCGACGCCCGGGGCGCCTCGCCCCCGCGGAGCTCGACGCGTTCGCCAGCCGCGACCTGGCCCGAGGCCGGGCGTGCCGCGAGCCGGGCGAGGGCACCGTGGTCGGCATCGCGGCCGACGGCGCGCTCCTGCTGGACACGGCCGCCGGACGCCGCAGCTTTCGAGCAGGCTCACTCGTGCTCACCGGAGACCTGCCGTGATCCTCGCCTTCGACGTCGGCAACACCGAGACGACCATCGGCCTGTTCGAGGCCGCCGAGCTGCGCGCCCACTGGCGGATCACGACCGACGTGCCCCGCACCCCCGACGAGTACGGCGTGCTGCTCCGCAGCCTGCTCGAAGCGGACGGCTTCCGCACGGACCTCGTGCACGGCGTGGCGATCGGCTCCGTGGTGCCGCCGGTGACGGCGCCCCTCACCGAGGCCTGCTCCCGGTGGTTCCCGACCGGGCGCGTCATCGTGGTGGACGCCCGGTCGGCGCTCCCCATCAGCCTCGCCGTGGACGAGCCGCTGACCGTGGGCGCGGACCGGCTCATCAACACCCTCGTGGCGAGCCGCCGCTACCAGGCCGACGCCATCGTCGTGGACCTCGGCACGGCGACGACCTTCGACTGCATAACGAGTGACGGCGTCTTCCTCGGCGGCGTCATCGCCCCCGGCGTGCGCACCTCCGCCGAGACGCTCACCCGCCGGACGTCGAAGCTGCCGGCGACCGAGCTCACCCCGCCGCAGCAGATCATCGGGAAGCGCACGGAGGAGTGCATCCGCGCCGGCGTGATGTACGGCCAGGCGGACCTCATCGACGGCATCGTCCGTCGCATCCACGGCGCGTGGCCGCGCCCGCAGCAGCCGCTGGTGATCGCCACGGGCGGGCTCGCGGACACCTTCCGGGATCTGTGCAGCAGCTTCGACCACGTGGAGCCGTACCTGACGCTGTACGGGCTCGAGCTCGCGTGGGAGCTGCTGTCCGGGAGCGCGCGCCTCTGACGGGCCGCTGCCGCGCGAGCGGCCGCGCGAGCGGCCGCGCGGGCGGAATAGACGGCGCCGAGCGAGCGGCTGGCGCCTCGGCTGTCGAAGTCTAAGTCCCTCGCGTCATTGCGTTTGAGCTGGCTCTGCCGTGCCGGGGCGGGCCTTGACGGCCTGCCGGGGGCTGGATAGCATACTGCTGCTGTTAGCACTCGCTGCTCGCGAGTGCCAACACTCCCGTTCCACATTCTCTGTACTGCAGACTTTCGGAGGGGCAGATCGTATGGCCACCAAGAACGCCACCAACGTGAAGGTCAGTCCACTGGCCGACCGAGTCGTCGTCAAGGCACTCGAAGAGGCCGAGCAGATGCGTGGTGGGTTGTACATCCCCGACACGGCGAAGGAGAAGCCGCAGCAGGGAGAGATCGTCGCCGTCGGCCCCGGGCGGTTCGAGAAGGGCCAGCGCGTGCCGATGGACCTGAAGGTTGGCGACAAGGTGCTCTATGGGAAGTACAGCGGCACCGAGGTCACGCTGGACGGCGAGCAGTACCTGATCCTCCGCGAATCCGACGTCCTCGCGGTGTTGACCTGATAGGGCCGTCCATCAGTCCCGCGTCCACGCCCTCGTCAGGCGATCGGGCGTTGGAGTCCTGCAAGACGCCTCGAACGCCGATCCGGCGCTGACGTCGCGCGCCGCGGACGCGATGCGGCGGGACTGAACGACTGACAGACGCGAACTCCAGATCTCTCGACCAACTTTCCATCCAGGACCAGTTCATATGGCTGCCAAGGAACTCCATTTCGACACCGATGCCCGTGCGGCGCTCAAGCGCGGCGTCGACAAGCTGGCGGAGGCCGTCAAGGTCACCCTCGGCCCCAAGGGCCGCAACGTCGTCATCGACAAGAAGTTCGGTGCGCCCACCGTCACCAAGGACGGTGTCACCGTCGCCAAGGAGATCGAGCTCGCCGATCCCCTCGAGAACATGGGCGCGCAGATGGTGAAGGAGGTCGCGACCAAGACCTCCGACCTCGCCGGCGACGGCACCACCACCGCCACCGTGCTCGCCCAGGCGATCTATCGCGAGGGGCTGAAGAACGTCACCGCCGGCGCCAACCCGATGGCGATCAAGCGCGGCATCGACAAGGCCGTCGCCTCGATCGTCGAGGAGCTCAAGAAGATCTCCATCCCCACGGCGGGCAAGAAGGAGATCGCGCAGGTCGGCACCATCTCCGCGAACAACGACAAGGAGATCGGTGACCTCATCGCCGAGGCGATGGAGAAGGTCGGCAAGGACGGCGTCATCACCGTCGAGGAGGCCAAGGGCCTCGAGACGACCCTCGAGACGGTCGACGGCATGCAGTTCGACCGCGGCTACATCTCGCCGTACTTCGTCACGGATCCGGAGAAGATGGAGGCGGTCCTCGAGGATGCCTACATCCTGATCCACGACAAGAAGATCTCCTCGATGAAGGACCTCCTCCCGGTCCTCGAGAAGGTCGCCCAGCAGGGCCGCCCGCTGCTCATCATCGCCGAGGACGTCGAGGGCGAGGCGCTCGCCACGCTCGTCGTCAACAAGCTGCGCGGCACGCTCCGCGTCGGCGCGGTGAAGGCGCCGGGCTTCGGTGATCGCCGCAAGGCGATGCTGCAGGACATCGCCATCCTCACCGGCGGCCAGGTCATCTCCGAGGAAGTCGGCTTCAAGCTCGAGAACGCGGTCGTCAGCGATCTCGGGAAGGCGAAGCGGATCGTCGTCGACAAGGACAACACGACGATCATCGACGGCGCCGGCTCCGACGACAACATCAAGGGCCGCGTGGCCGAGATCCGCGTCGCGATCGACAAGAGCACGTCGGATTACGACAAGGAGAAGCTGCAGGAGCGGCTGGCGAAGCTCGCCGGCGGCGTGGCCGTCATCAACGTCGGCGCCGCCACCGAGACCGAGATGAAGGAGAAGAAGGCGCGCGTCGAGGATGCGCTGCACGCCACCCGCGCCGCGGTCGAGGAGGGCATCGTCCCGGGCGGCGGCGTCGCGCTGCTCCGCGCCCAGCGCTCGCTCAAGAGCCTGAAGACGGGCGAGGCCGACGAGCAGATCGGCGTCGAGATCATCCGTCGCGCGATCGAGGAGCCGATCCGCTCCATCGTCGAGAACGCCGGCGGCGAGGGCTCGCTGGTCGTCGAGAAGGTGCGCTCGGCCAAGGACGACGCCTTCGGCTACAACGCGCTGACCGACACCTTCGAGAACCTGGTCCAGGCGGGCGTCATCGACCCGACGAAGGTCACCCGCACCGCGCTGCAGAACGCCGCGTCGGTCGCCAGCATGCTCCTCACGACGGAAGCGCTGATCGTCGAGAAGAAGGAGGAGAAGCCGGCCGCTCCGGCCCCGGGCGCCGGCGGCATGGGCGGGATGTACTAACCGAAGTCCGCAGTCCGCAGTCCGCGGTGGTTGTTCGAAGGGCCGGTCTCGCAACGCGAGACCGGCCCTTCCGTTTTCCGCCTCCCGCCTCCCGCCTCCCGCTACCAGAGCGCCAGCTGCAGCGGACTCTCCGTCCGCACCCCCTTCGGCCCGAACGGCCCGACCACCGCGTCCTGCGACGCGACGCACACCTGGCCGCGGAAGCTCGTCCTCGCCAGCGCGCGCGCCATGTTCCGCCGCGCCACCTCCGGGGTGTTGTTCTGCTCACTGAGGTGCGCCAGCACCACGTGCGCCAGGCGGGGCACCACCGACGCCTGCGCCAGCTCCGCCGCCGCCCGGTTGCCCAGGTGTCCCGTCTCGCAGGCGATGCGCTTCTTCAGCCACACCGGATACGGACCGCTGCGCAGCATCTCCTCGTCGTGGTTCGACTCGAGGACGAGGATGTCCACGTCGCGGCAGAGCGTCCGCACCGCCTCGCTCGCGTGGCCGATGTCGTAGCAGATCCCCGCCCGCACGCCGCTCACGCGCGACGTCACGATCATCCCCACCGGGTCGGCCGAGTCGTGCGGCGTCGCCGCCGTCGCCACCTCGAAGCGTGAGAAGGTCAGCGTGTCGCCCGCCGTGAACGGCGTCGCGTTCGCATCCGCCAGCTCGCGCGAGGCGGCGGTGCCGGTGCTCGCGAACAGCGGCCACCCCCACTTCCGCGCCGCGGCCGCCGCCCCCTTGATGTGGTCACTGTGCTCGTGCGTGATCACGCACGCCTCGATCGAGCCGGGATGCACACCCGCGACCTTGAGGCGCGTGCTCAGCGTGCGCGTGCCGAACCCCGCGTCGATGAGGATCCGGCTCCCCTCGCTCTCGACGACGACGGCGTTCCCGCCGCTCCCGCTCCCGAGCACCCAGATCTTCACGCGCGCTCCTCGACCAGCCAGCGCACGCGGTGGCACGTCGTGAGCTGCGCGCGCGTGCGCGCCGACAGCATCACGTGCCGGCGCGCCATGACGCGCTCCGCCACCTCGAGGAACTTCGCCAGCTCGTACGTGCCGTACGGCGGATGCTCTCCCCACGCGAAGGGCGGCACGACCTTCGGCGGCATGCGGCTGCCGTAGACGTTCGCCCCGGCGCCGAGCACGGAGCCCGTCGTCAGGCGCGTCCCGATCCCCGTCTTCGCGTGGTCGCCGAACAGCGTCCCGAGGAACTGCATCCCCGTGTCGCGGATCCCGTCCGGGGTCCACAGCTGCACGGTGCCGTAGGTGTTCTTCAGGTTGCTCGTGATCGTGCCCGCGCCGAGGTTCACCCAGCGGCCCAGGTACGAGTGGCCGACGAAGCCGTCGTGCCCCTTGTTCGAGTGGCCGAGCACCACCGACACGCTGATGTCACCGCGCACCTTGCACATGTCGCCGATCGCGCACATCCCGATGCGGTCGCCGGCGATGGTCGTGTCGCGGCCGATGTAGCACGGCCCGACGATGCGCGTGAACGACTGCACGGTCGACCCCGGGCCGATGTAGATCGGGCCCTCGGTCGCGTCGAGCACCACGTACGGCTCCACGCGCGCGCCGCGATGCACCACGGCGCCGCCGCTGGCGAAGTCGGGGGCGACGAACACCGGCGCGTCGCCGAGCACCGTGGCGTGGGGCGGGGGAGGCGCCGAGTGGCGCCCCTCCTCCAGCGGTCCGCGGTAGAGGTACGGGATGTCTTCCGCCAGCATGGTCGTGAGCAGGCGGACGAAATCCCAGACCTCCTCGATCCACCAGCCGGCCAGCTCCACGACGCGGCCAGCCGCCATCCCGGTCGCGAGCGCATCCAGGTCGAGCGTGCCGTCGCGGAAGTCGGCGACGTCCATCGGTCGCGTGAGGCGCACGGCGACGGCCCGCCCCTGCGCGACCCAGAGGTCGGCGGGCGCCGGCTCGTCCGCGATGCGCGCGATCGGGTCGCGGCGCGAGATGTCGAGCACCGATTCGCGCAGCTTCGGCGCGAACCGGCTGTTCGCCACGACGGCGCCCGCGGGGATGGTCCCGCGCGCCGCCGGCGGCGCGGTCCCTTCCTCGAAGTCGGCGAGATGCGGCGCCGTGATCGCACCCACGGCCGGGAGCTGCAGCGCCACCGTCCAGCGGTCGCGCAGGAGGCCGACGCCAGCCATCAGCTCCGAGACGGGGCGCGTCAGCGCGAAGGGCTCGAAGCGCCGCGCGCGCGCGTCGTCGTAGAGGTAGACGCCGCTCACACGCGCTCCCGCACCGCCGCCGGCAGGCTGTCCATCAGCTTCTTGAGCTCCGCCGAGCGATCCACCGTCGTGACCAGCACCATCCCCTCGCGCACGACCACCACGAGCTGCTCCACGCCATAGAGGACCACGGTGCTCCCCTCGGCGTGCACGACGTTCCCGCATGCGTCCAGCGTGTGGACGTCGCCGTTCACGGCGTTGTCGTGCGCGTCGTGCTCGCGCACCCGGTGCAGCGCGCCCCAGGTGCCCACGTCGTCCCAGCCGAAGTCGCCGGCGAGCACCATCACGCGGTCGCTCCGTTCGAGCACGCCCACGTCCACGGAGACCGAGCGCACCGCGCCGAAGAAGGCG
The DNA here is from genome assembly GCA_946480295.1 of uncultured Gemmatimonadota bacterium. Next base: position 17,358 of record CAMLIT010000011.1, on the reverse strand, counting down.
TCGATGTCGTCGGGATGGGCGGCGAGCGCCGGCGCCACCTCCGGCGTGCGCGCGCGGACCTCGTCGAGCAGGTCGCCGACTCGCCAGACGAAGATCCCCGAGTTCCACAGGAAGCCGTTGCGCACCATCTCCTCGGCGCGCGCGCGGTCGGGCTTCTCCACGAACCGCGATACGCGGCGCACGCCCGGCTCCACCTCGCCGTCCGCGTGGATGTAGCCGAATCCCGGGTCGGGGCGCGACGGCACGACGCCCACGGTGACGAGGGCGTGGTGCTTCGAGGCCGCGTCGGCGGCGCGCGACAGCGCCCGGCGGAACCCCTCCGCGTCGGCGACCGCCCAGTCGGCGTGCACGGAGAGCATCACCGCGTCGGGCCCGTCGCGCCGCTCGATCTGGTGCGCCGCCCACACGAGGGCGGCCGCGGTGCCGCTCGGCTTCGGCTCGGCGACGATGTTCTCCCGCGGCAGCTCGGGCAGCAGCCGCGCGATCGCGTCGGTCAGCGACGCGTTCGTCAGGATCATCGTGTGCGCCGGATCGGCGAGCGGGCGCAGACGATCCACCGCGTCCTTCAGCAGCGGCTGGTGCGTCACGAGGGGGAGGAGCTGCTTGGGGCGCTCCGGGGTGCTCAACGGCCAGAAGCGGGAGCCAACGCCTCCCGCGAGGATCACGGCCCAGTGGCTCACGATGGTTCCGCGCCGGATTCCTCGGGCGTCAGCCCCACGAGTTCGGCGGCGCGCGCATAGAGTTTCTTGGGGCTGAACGGCTTGGTCAGGAAGTCGGTCGCGCCCAGCTCCATCGCACGCTGGTGCTGCTGCTCCTGGCCCGCGGCCGTCAGGATGATGCACGGCAGGTCGCGCCAGCGCGCGTCGCTGCGCATGGCGGCGAGGACGTCGAGGCCGCTCAGGTGCGGCATCATGAGGTCGAGCAGCACGAGCGAGATCGTCGGCTCGTGCTCGAGCACGTCGAGCGCCTCGCGGCCGTCGTAGGCGAGGGTGACGGTGAAGGGGCCCTGCTCGAGCTTCATCTTGATGATGCGGCCGATGTGCGGCTCGTCATCGGCGACCAGCACGTGCCAGCGCGGGGTCTCGCTCGGCACGGTCAGACCAGCGCCGCGATGTGCTCGCGATTGCGGCGAAGCTCGAACAGGAGCTGCCCGACATTGGCCTGCGGGTTCACGAGGACGAAGAGGATGGCCTCGGACGAGAGCACGGAGACGATCGCCAGGCCGCCGCGGTGCTCGAGGACCGCGGTCACCAGCTCGCCGCGGTGCGCGGCGGCGCCGAGGTCGTCGGCCGGCGCGATGATGGGCGGGATGCGCGCCGCGAGGTCTTCCGCGTCGAGTCCCGGCACCGCCTGGCTGTCGATGAGCAGGCCGTCGCGCCCGAGGACGATCGCTGCTTCCACGCCCTCGCGCTGCCGGATCGCCGCGACCAGATCCCGTATGCTCGCCATGCCTGCTCCACCTCGAAAAGTGCTGGCGAAGCTAGAGATCGTGAGAGCCGAAGTCAAGCGATACGAATCGCTTGAAGTCTCTCCGCGCATCCCGTAAGCTTCGCCTCGACACCCGTCTGCATGCGTCAGCTCACCCCCCGTTCGATGTCGATAATCCGCGCCGCGCTGGCGGCCCTGATCCTGGTGCCGCTCGTCGCCTGTGGCGACCTCACCGCCCCGCGCGCGTCGCTGTCCACGTTCGACAACTCGCTCATCGTCTTCCCGCTCAACGGGTCGCCGCCCAACGCGCCGAACGTGATCAATCTCGCCACGGCCGTGTCGCAGCCGGCCGATCCGGGGTTGAACTTCGACCTCGCGTTCGATGTCGACACGACCACGGGCACCATCACGATCCTGCCCGTGGCGCTCGTCGCCAACCAGCTCGCCGGTGCGCGGCAGATCGGGTTGCAGAAGGTGAGCACGCCCTACGACTCGCTGACCCACGCCCCGCACAGCGGCTACGTCACCGATTCGGCGCTCGTCGTCCGGCCGGGCGTCACCGCCGTGGCCGCGGTCACCGATCCCGTGTACTGCTACGGCTCGTTCTTCAGCACGACCTACTACAGCAAGGTCGTCGTCGACTCGGTGGACGCGCAGCACGCGCTGCACGTGCGCGTGACCGTGGACCCCAACTGCGGCTTCTACACGCTCTCGCTCGGCGTCCCCAAGGACTGATCGTGCACGACATCCGCACGCTTCGGGAGCAGCTCGACCTGCTTCGCGAGGGGATGAGGCGGCGTGGGGCGCTCGACGGGCTCGCGCCCGCGCTCGACCGCGCCGAGCGGCTGGAGAAGGAGCGGCGCGCGCTCATCCAGGCCGTCGAGGAGCGCAAGGCGGTCCGCAACGCCAACTCGCAGGAGGTCGCGCGCCGCAAGCGCGCCGGCGAGCGTGCGGACGATCTCATCGCCACCGGCCGCGCCCTCGGCGACGAGATCCAGAAGCTCGAGGGAGAGCTCGAGGGCGTCGAGACCGAGGTCCGCCAGCTCCTCCTCGTCATCCCCAACCTCACCCTCCCCGACGTGCCGGCGGGCGGGGAAGAGCACAACGTCGTCGTGCGCGAATGGGGGACGCCGCGCTCGCCGGACGGGGTGAAGCCGCACTGGGAGATCGGCGCGGCGCTCGGCATGATCGATCTCGAGCGCGCGTCGAAGGTGAGCGGCTCCGGTTTCGTCTTCTACCGCGGCCTCGGCGCGCGGCTCGTGCGCTCGCTCCTCGCCTTCTTCATGGACCTGCACCAGCGCGAGCACGGCTACGAGGAGGTCTGGCCCCCCGTGCTCGTCAACCGCGCGTCCATGACCGGGACGGGGCAGCTCCCCAAGTTCGAGGAGGACGCGTACGCCGTCGCCGGCGACGATCTCTTCCTCATCCCGACGGCCGAGGTCCCGGTCACGAATCTCTACCGCGACGAGATCCTCGACGGCGCCGCGCTGCCGATGGCGTTCGTCGCCTACAGCCCGTGCTTCCGGCGCGAGGCCGGTTCGGCGGGCAAGGACACGCGCGGCATCCTCCGCACGCACGAATTCGACAAGGTGGAGCTCGTGCGCTACACCACGCCCGAGAGCTCCGCCGAGCAGCTCGAGCTGCTCACGCGCAATGCGGAGACGGCGCTCGAGCGGCTCGGCATCCCGTACCGCCGCAAGCTCCTCGCCGCCGGCGACACCGGCTTCTCCTCCGCGATGACCTACGATCTCGAGGCGTGGGCGCCCGGCGTCGGGGCGTGGCTCGAGGTCTCGTCGTGCAGCAACTTCACCGACTTCCAGGCCCGCCGCGCCAACATCCGCTATCGGCCGGCGAAGGGTGAGAAGCCGCGCTTCGTCCACACGCTCAACGGGTCGGGGCTCGCCTTCCCGCGCGTGATCGCCTGCATCCTCGAGAACTTCCAGGCCCCCGACGGCACCGTGACGGTGCCCGACGCGCTCCGCCCGTACCTCGGGACCGACCGGCTGGGCTAGCGGGCATGCGTCGCGGCGCGCCCGAGCTGCTCGTGGCGATCCTCCTCGCCCTGCTGCTCGGCTCCTACGTCTGGTACACGCATCGCGTCGTGCGCGACCTGCGCGACGAGGCGGAGCTGTCCACGCGGATGTACGCGCGCATCCTGCGCGCGCAGAGCGATACGTCGGAGACGGCGGGCACCCAGGCGCTGTTCGAGCTCGCGCACGCGATCGTCCGTCAGGGGGTGCCGATCGTCGTCACGGACCGGCACGGCCGCCCGACCGCCGCCGCCAACACGCCGTACGATTCGTCGCTCGGCGATCCGCGCGTGCCCGCCTACGTGCGCCGGCTCGACGGCGAGAATCCGCCCGTCGTCGATCCGGTCGTGGGGCAGATCCACTTCGGCGACACGCGGCTCGTCGCCAGCCTGCGCGTCGTCCCCGTGCTGCAGGCGGCGACGGCGATCGTGCTGCTCCTCTGCGGGATCTACATCATCCGCATGCGCGGCGACGCCGCGCGCGAGCGGATCTGGGCGGGGATGGCGCGCGAATCGGCGCACCAGCTCGGCACGCCGCTGTCGAGCCTCGCCGGCTGGATCGAGCTTCTCGAGGAGCACGCGTCGGACGACACGACGCACACCGCGCTGCGGCACATGCGCGGCGATCTCGAGCGGCTCGACCGCGTCGCGCACCGCTTCGAGCGCATCGGCCGCGAGCCGCGGCGCGAGACGGTGGACGTCCGCGCGCTCGTCGACCGCGTCGCCGGCTACTTCCGCGCGCGCGTGCCGACGCTGGCCAACAGCATCCGCATCGACGTGCGGCACGAAGGCGAGCCGCGCTCGATCCAGGGCGACCCCGTGCTCCTCGAGTGGGCGCTCGAGGTGCTCACCAAGAACGCCGTGGACGCCCTGAGCGGCCGCGGCGGCCACATAGAGCTGAGCACCAGGGCCGAAGGCGCCGGTGCCGTCCGCATCCGCGTGCACGACGACGGCCCCGGCGTTCCGCGCGAGCTCCGTGCCCGCATCTTCGAGCCCGGCTTCTCCACCAAGCAGCGCGGCTGGGGGCTCGGCCTCTCGCTCGCGCGCCGCATCGTCGAGGAGAACCACGGCGGGCAGCTCGTGCTGGCTTCGGCGGACCGCGGCGCCACCTTCGACGTTATACTTCGTTGATGTCCACCATGCTCGATGAATCGTTGCTGCCCGGGCTGAATCCGGCGCAGCGCGAGGCGGTGCTGCACGTTCATGGCCCCCTCCTCGTCCTCGCCGGCGCCGGATCCGGCAAGACCCGCGTCCTCACCACGCGCATCGCCCGCCTCATCGAGGTGGAGGGGATCGATCCCAGCCGCATCCTCGCCGTCACCTTCACGAACAAGGCGGCGGGCGAGATGCGCGAGCGCATCGAGCGCCTCCTCGGGCGGGCGCCCGCCGGCATGTGGGCAGGCACCTTTCACGCGATCGGCGCCCGGATGCTGCGCATCGCGCCGCAGCTCGTCGGCCGCACCGCGTCGTTCACCATCTACGACCAGGACGACTCCCTCGCCGTCGTCAAGCGGCTCATGGAGCGCCACGGCGTGAGCCCCAAGCAGTACGCGCCGCGCGCCGTCCAGTCGGCGATCAGCGACGCCAAGAACGCCCTCGTCCCGCCGTCGGAGTACGAGGCGCTGGCCATGGATCCCTTCGCCCGCGCCGTCGCGCCGATCTACAAGGACATCGAGGGGGAGCTGCGCCGCGCCAACGCCGTGGATTTCGACGACCTCCTCCTGCTCCCCGTGCGCCTGCTCCAGCAGAACCCGGAGCAGCTCGAGCGCTACCGTCGCCGCTTCCACTTCATCCTCGTCGACGAGTACCAGGACACCAATCGCGCGCAGTACCAGCTCATCAAGCTGCTCGGCGGCGAGCATGGCAACGTCTGCGTCGTCGGCGACGACGACCAGTCGATCTACGGCTGGCGCGGCGCGGACATCCGCAACATCCTGGACTTCAACAAGGACTTCCCCGAAGCGGCGGTCGTGCGCCTCGAGGAGAATTATCGTTCGACGCCGCCGATCCTGAACCTCGCCAACGTCGTGATCAGCGCGAACGTGAGCCGCATGGGCAAGACGCTGCGCGCCACCCGACCCGGGGGCGAGGCGGTCACCGCCGTGCGCGCCCTCGACGAGCGCGACGAGGCGGACTGGGTCGTGCAGGAGCTGCAGGCGCGCCGCTCGCAGGCGCGCGACCTCATGCTGCGCGACATCGCCATCCTCTACCGCACGAACGCGCAGAGCCGCGCGATCGAGGAGGCGCTGCGCCGCCACGCCGTGCCGTACCGCCTCGTCGGGGCCGTCCGCTTCTACGACCGCCGCGAGATCCGCGACCTGATGAGCTATCTCAAGCTCATCGCCAACCCGGCCGACGACGAGGCCTTCCGCCGCGCCGTCGGCGTGCCGCGCCGCGGCCTCGGCGAGACGACGATCGAGATGCTCGGCGAGATCGCGCGCGGCGAGGGAGTCCCGATGCTCGCCGCCGCCGCGCGCCCCGAGCTGCTCGCCGCCCTGCGTCCCGCCGCCCGGACCGCGCTCGCCGATTTCGCGACCCTCGTCGCCGACTTCGGCGAGCGCGCGAAGGAATCGGCGGTCGACGAGCTGCTCCGCGACCTCGTCGAGGCGATCCGCTATGGCGACCATCTGCGCGCGGAGGGGCCGGAGTCGGCCGAGCGCCTCGACAACGTCCGGGAGCTCATCACCGGCGCGGCCGAAGTCGTCGCCGACGAGGAGGGCGAGGTCGGGCTCACCCCGCTCGACCACTTCCTCCAGCGCGCCACCCTCGTCGCCGACATCGACTCCCTCGACGCCGATGCCGACGCGGTCACCCTCATGACGCTGCATAACGCGAAGGGGCTCGAGTTCCCGGTCGTCTTCGTCACGGGGCTCGAGGACGGGCTCTTCCCGCTCGCCCGCGCCTACGACGATCCGGCGCTGCTCGAGGAGGAGCGCCGGCTCTTCTACGTCGGGATCACGCGCGCCGAGCGGAAGCTCTACATCACCTACGCCGAGGAGCGGCGCCGCAACGGCGAGATGCTGCGCTCCCGCCCGTCGAGCTTCCTCGAGGGGATCCCCGACAGCCTGCTCGAGAAGCGGCAGACGGTGAAGGTCCGCAGCGCCGGGCGCGCCTTCATGGGCGGGGGATCCTGGCGCTCCAGCGCCGGCGGTCGCTCGTATGGCACGAGCCGCGCCTCCACCCGCGCGGCCGACGACGACGCCTTCTTCTCGCCGTCGCCAGCCACGCGGCGTCCCGGCTCGCCGGTCGAGCGCGCCGGGCCGAGCTTCGCCGACGACGAGAACGTGTCCCAGGACGTCCCGATCATCGCCGTCGGCGCCCGCGTGAAGCATCGCAAGTTCGGCTCGGGGACGATCGCCGAGATCGCCGGCTCCGGGCGCGACACCAAGGTGAAGGTCGACTTCGACGACGAGGAGGTCGGTCGAAAGACGCTCGTCGTCGCCCAGGCCAACCTCGAACGCGGGGACGAGTAGTGTCCGTCTCGCTCGACGAGGTCCGACACGTCGCCGCGCTCGCGCGCCTCGGCCTGTCCGAGGAGCGCTCGCGCGTCGTCATGCGGGAGCTGAACACGATCCTCGAGCACATGGCCGTGCTCCAGCGCGTCGACACGGAGCGGCTCGATCCCGCCGTCGGCGTCGGCGCGGCCGGCGCGCCGCTCCGCCCGGACGAGGGGCCCGCCATTCCGCTCGCGCGCCGGCCCGAGGACTTCGCGCCCGCCATGCGCGACGGCTTCTTCCTCGTGCCGCGTCTCGCCACGCACGAGGACGCGGAGGACTCGGCGTGACCATGCCCGCCGCGCCGCGCACCGCACGCGCGCTCCGCGAGGCCGTCGTGCGCGGCGAGCGCTCCGCCGCCGACGCGCTGCGCGACGCGCTGCGCCGGACCGACGCCGCGCACGAGGGCGCGGACGGCCTCAACGCGGTCCTCTGGCGCGACGACCTCGATGCGCACCGCCAGGCCGACCACGTCGCGGAGCGCATCGGCGCGGGCGATGCCGGGCCGCTCGCCGGCGTGCCGGTCCTCGTGAAGGACAACATCGCGACGCTGCACATGCCGACGACCTGCGGCTCGCGCATCCTCGAGGGCTACGTCAGCCCGTACGAGGCGGCCGCGGTCGAGCGGCTGCGCGCCGCCGGCGCGGTGATCGCCGGCAAGACGAACATGGACGAGTTCGCGATGGGCTCCTCCACGGAGCACAGCGCCTGGGGGCCGACGCGCAACCCCGTGCGGCGCGACCTCGTCCCCGGCGGCTCGTCAGGTGGATCGGCCGCCGCCATCGCCGCGGGGCTCGTGCGCATCGCCCTCGGCTCGGAGACCGGCGGCTCCGTGCGGCAGCCCGCCGCGTTCTGTGGCGTCGTCGGCGTGAAGCCGACGTATGGCCGCGTCAGCCGCTACGGCCTCGTCGCCTTCGCCTCCTCTCTCGACCAGGTCGGCGTGTTCGGCGCGACCGTCGACGACGCCGCGCTCGGCCTCGAGGCGGTCGCCGGCCACGATCCGCGCGACTCGACGAGCGCTGCGCATCCCGTGCCGCGCTACACCGACGCGGGCGACGCCTCGCTCGACGGCGTCGTCATCGGCCGGCCGAAGGAGTATTTCCCGGCGAACCTCGACCCGCGCATCCGCGAGCGCGTGGACCGCGCCGCCGAGGCGCTGCGCGCGGCGGGCGCGGAGATCCGTGACGTGTCGCTGCCGCATACGGAGCTCGCGATCCCCGTCTATTACATCGTGGCTCCCGCCGAGGCGTCGTCGAACCTCGCGCGCTTCGACGGCGTGCGCTACGGGCTGCGCGTCGAGGGCGACGGACTGCGCGGCATGTACGAGGCGACCCGTTCGCGCGGCTTCGGGGCCGAGGTCACTCGCCGCATCCTCCTCGGCACGTACGTCCTCTCGGCGGGCTACTACGACGCGTACTACCGGAAGGCGCAGCAGGTGCGCACGCTGATCGCGCGCGACTTCCACGATGTCTTCGCCGACGGCGTCCACCTCCTGCTCACGCCGACGACGCCGACGCCCGCCTTTCCGCTCGGCGCGGTGTCCGATCCGTACGAGATGTACCTGAGCGACATCTTCACCTGCACCGCGAACCTCGCCGGCGTGCCGGCGATCTCCATCCCCGCGGGGCGGGTCGACGGGCTCCCCGTCGGCGCGCAGCTCATCGCGCCGCACTTCGACGAACGGCGGATGTTCGCCGCCGCGTACGCCCTCGAGCGTATTCTCGGTGCGGAGGCGCTCTCGTGACCGCGACCACGACGCCGCCGCTCACCGACCGGTACGAGATGGTCGTGGGCCTCGAGGTCCACGTCCAGCTCCGCACCCGGACCAAGATCTTCTGCCGCTGCTCGACCGATTTCGGCGCGCCGCCCAACACCAACACCTGCCCCGTGTGCCTCGGGCTGCCGGGCGCCCTGCCGGTGCTCAACGCCGAGGCGGTGGAGCTCGCCGCGCGCGCCGCCTGCGCCCTCGGCTGCACCGTGCACCCGGTCTCGGTCTTCGCGCGCAAGAACTACTTCTATCCCGACCTCCCCAAGGGCTACCAGATCTCGCAATTCGATCGCCCGCTTGCCACCGAGGGAAGCCTCCAGATCGGCGTGCACGAGGACGGGGACCCGATCACCGTCGGCATCACCCGCGTGCACATGGAGGAGGACGCCGGAAAGTCGGTGCACGATCGATTCGCCGGCGCCACCGCCATCGACCTGAATCGCGCCGGCGTCCCGCTCATCGAGATCGTGAGCGAGCCGGACATGCACTCCGCCGCGGAGGCGGGCGCCTACCTCCGCACCCTCAAGCAGCTTCTCGAGTACCTCGACGTCAGCGACGTCAACATGGAGGAGGGAAGCCTCCGCGTCGACGCCAACATCAGCACCCGCCTGCGCGGCGAGACGAAGCTCGGGACCAAGACGGAGGTCAAGAACATGAACTCCTTCTCCGGCGTCGAGCGGGCGCTCGAGACGGAGTTCGCCAGGCAATGCGCGGTCCTCGAGGCGGGGGGACGCGTCGAGCAGCAGACGATGCTCTGGGACGCCGACGCCGGCGAGGTGCGCCCGGCGCGCAGCAAGGAGGCGAGCCACGACTATCGCTACTTCCCCGAGCCCGACCTCCCGCCGCTCGTCCTGACCCACGACTGGCTCGACAGCGTCAAGCGGTCCCTCCCGGAGCTTCCGTTGGAGAAGCGTGCCCGCTTCCTGCGCGAGTACTCGCTGGGCGAGCGCGAGGTCGCCGTGCTCACGCTCGATCCGCGCCTCGCGGACTACTTCGAGAGCGTCGCCAGGCAGTCGGGTGATCCGAAGGCGGCGGCGCACTGGATCATGGGCGAGGTCTTCGCCGCGCTCCGCAACACGGGGCAGGAGATCGAGCACTTCTCCGTCCGCCCGGCCGATCTCGCCGAGCTGCTCGGCCTCGTGCGCGACGGCACCCTCAGCCTCACCGCGGCCAAGCAGGTGTTCGGCATCATGGTGAAGACCGGCGACCGGCCGGCGACGATCACCGAGCGCGAGGGGCTCGCGAAGGTGAGCGACGACGCGGCGCTCACCGGCTGGGTCGACGAGGTCGTCGCCGAGCACCCCGCCGAGGCCGAGCGCCTCGCCAGAGGCGAGAAGAAGCTGCAGGGCGTGCTGGTCGGCTACGTGATGAAGAAGTCGAAGGGGCGCGCCGATCCGAAGCGCGTGAATCAGTTGCTCGCCGAGCGGTTCGGCAGGTAGAGCGGCGCCTCGAGCTCACCGGCGTAGCACGAGTGCGCCTCCGGCAGCCCGAAGTGCCGGTTCGCCTCCTCCTGGAGCGCGTCGTCCCCGCCGGTCCGCAGCACCTCGCGCCGGACCTGCTTGGCGAGCTTGAGCTGATGGTCGCCTGACGGGTCGAGCTTGTACGGCTCCGACCTGTCCATCCGCCGCAGCAGGTCGATGATGAAGTCGAAGGAGCGCTCCAGGTAGGCGCCGACCTCCTGATCGGCCAGGTCCCACCGGCTCTTCTCCGTCATGAGCTGGAAGATGCGCTGCCAGCTCTCCGTGTCCGCGACGTAGACCATGCCGCGGAACAGCCGGCGATTGGTCGACGTGCTGAAGATCGTCGGGCTGAGGATCCGGTCGAGCAGCCCGTCGGATCGGCTGTGGTCGAGCAGGATCAGCTCCCGCGCGCGTCGGCTGTAGCGCTCCCCGAGGTGCGTCTCGAAGCGGCTCTCCCAGTAGCTGTGGCCGAGCGACGACGTGCTGGACGTGACGGTGAGCTGCTTCGGCACGAAGTAGTTGTGCGCGATGGCGTCCGCCGCGAGGTGCGCGAGGTAGCCGGTGGCGAAGGCCTTCAGCGGCTCGTCGCGCGCCTCGTCGTAGATCTCCAGCCCCACGTTCCACGAGTGGCAGTGCCGGCCGACGGGGGCGTACTTCTTCGCCATGCTCGTGTCGGCGGCGATCGAGCCGTAGAGGAAGTCGTACGGGAACGCCCGCAGCAGGTCGGCGATCGCCGACGGCACGAGCGAGAGCGACCGCATGACGGCCTCTCCGAGGAAGACGTGCGTTCCCGGCGTCCACGCGTACGCCGCCCGGGGGAGCAGCGCCACCGCCACGACCGCGACCGCCGTGAGCAGGGCGAGCTTGCCGAGACGCGAGGCGAGCGACGTCAGAGGCTCAGACCCCGAGGCGCCGCCGCTGCCGCCGCAGCGTCCGACGCAGGTCGTGCAGCTGCGCGTCCACGGCATCGTCGATGGCGTCGCGGGCGCGCGCGAGATAGTCCCGGACCTGCTCCTCGACCTTCTCGTACGGCACGTGATCGAGCATCTCGGCGCTCCGGTGCCCCGCCCAGCGGGCACTCCGCCCGGTGGCCTTCGCCACCTCGCGTCCGGCGCGCGCCGCACCGCGGACGAGCGGCGACACGGGCCGGCCGCCCCCCGGTCCCCGCCGCAGCAGCAGGGTCGTGCCCACCCCGATCGCGACGCCGAGCAGCGCCGCCGTCAGCAGGTCGTACTGGCCCTCGCGTTCATCCACGTCCGCGCGCGCGCGGACGGAGGCGCGGGTGCGCGGGCCTGTTCTCGGTCGACTCGGTTGAGCGATCGTTGCCATCGGCCATCTCCAGGTCGTCGGTGTCGTCCATGTCGTCGACGGCATCGTCCTCGCCGTCGTCGAGATCGTCCACCGCAAACTCCGGCCCACCCCGCCGGGTCAGGGCCTCGGCCCCGGACCGTACCCCGCGCAGCGTCGATGCCGACGAGACGAACAGGTCCTCCGCCTCCCCCTGAACGACCTCGAGCAGGGCGTTGAAGTCCTGCACGCGTTGCTCGGTCGTCGCCATGGCCGCCCGCACGCGCTCGTTCGCGGCCGCGATCGTCTCCTGCACCTCCGCCATGTCCTTCCGGATCGACCGGGTCACGTGGTGCACGTCGTCGACCACCGACGTGGCGTGCTGGATGAGGGGGAGCAGGTCCCCGTGCACGCGGTCCGTCAGCCGCTCCACCTTCCTGGCGAGGTGGCGGAAGCTCCACGCCACGACGAGGAGCACGAGGAGAAGCAGCAGCGCGACGAGCTTGAGGAGCGCGCCCGTCACCAGCGAGATCTGCGCGAAGGTGTCGATCATGCCGGTCCCGTGCTCATGCCAGCATCGTACCCGCTCCCGGATGCGGGGTCAAGCGAAGCGCGCCGCACCCCTGTCCGGGGCACCCCGACGCGCACGGGCCGTCCGTGCGCGTGACTCGCGTCGCTTGACGCTGCCGCCAGCCCCTGATCATTCTTCGCACCCGCCTCGCGCTCCGACGGATGCATTCTTGCGCAGTGCGCGGTCGACCACCCACCAACTCGCTCATGGCACAGCAGTACATCGTCGACGGGGGCTACACCCTCTCGGGCACCATTCGCCCGTCCGGCAACAAGAACGCGGCGCTGCCGATCATCTCCGCCGCGCTCCTGACGGACGAACCGGTCCGCTTGGAGAACGTCCCGCGCATCCGGGATGTCGAGACTCTCGTCGAGCTGGTGCGATCCGCCGGCGTGTCGGCCGACTGGGAGGCGCGGAACACCCTCCGTCTCGATGCGAAGACGCTCGACGCAGCGGACCTCGATCCGCAGCTCTGCAAGAGCATCCGCGCGTCCATCCTGCTGGCCGCGCCCTTCCTCGCCCGCTGCGGTCGCGTCACCCTCCCCCCGCCGGGCGGCGACGTGATCGGCCGTCGGCGGCTCGACACGCACTTCCTCGCGCTCCAGAAGCTCGGCACCGAGTTCCGCATCGAGTCCTCGTTCGAGCTCCGCGCGCCGGCGCTCCGCGGCGCCGACGTCTTCCTCGACGAGCCCAGTGTCACCGGCACCGAGCAGGCGCTCACCGCCGCCGTCGCCGCCAGCGGCGTCACGGTCCTGCGCAATGCCGCCAGCGAGCCGCACGTCCAGGACCTCGCGCGCTTCCTCGTGTCCATGGGGGCGCACATCGAGGGCATCGGCACGAACGTGCTCACCATCGAGGGCGGTCATCCGCTGCACGGCACCACCCACCACATCGGTCCAGACCACATCGAGGTCGGCTCGTTCATCGGCCTCGCCGCCGTCACGAACTCCGAGCTCCGCATCGAGAAGGCGGGGATCGAGCACCTGCGCTCGATCCGGCTCGGCTTCGAGCGCCTCGGCATCGTCTGCAACGAGGAGGGGGAGGACCTCATCGTCCCGGCGAACCAGTCGCGCCGGATCCAGAGTGACCTCGGCGGGCACGTGCCGAAGCTCGAGGACCAGCCCTGGCCCGCGTTCCCGGCCGACGTCATGTCCATCGCCATCGTGACCGCCACGCAGTGCGAGGGCGTGATCATGATGTTCGAGAAGATGTTCGAGTCGCGCATGTTCTTCGTCGACAAGCTGATCGGCATGGGCGCGCGCATCATCCTCTGCGATCCCCACCGCGCGGTGGTCGTCGGCCCGTCGAAACTCCACGGCAGCCAGGTCGAGTCCCCCGACATCCGGGCTGGCATGGCGATCCTGCTCGCCGCGCTCTGCGCGCAGGGGCAGAGCGTCATCGACAACGTGCGCCAGATCGAGCGCGGCTACGAGCGCATCGACGAGCGCCTCCGCGCCCTCGGCGCGCACATCGAGCGCGTGGACGACCGGCGACAGGGATGAGCATCCTCGGCGAGGCCGAGGTCATCGATGATCTCGCCGCCTTCGGCATCAGGGCATTCACGACGTCGCGCCGATCGGGAAGCTTCGGCCTCGCCTCGGCCGAGCCGGTGCGCGACGTGATGGCACGCTGGACGGAGCTGCGGCGCGAGCTGCGCGCCGGCGGCCCGCGCTTCGCCACCGCCAGCCAGGTGCACGGCAACCGCGTCGTCGTGCACGGCACCGACTGGGAAGGCTGGCTGCGGGTGGACGAGGCGGACGGCCACGTCGCCATCGAGCGCGGCACCGGCATGGCGGTGACCATCGCCGATTGCGTGCCCGTCTTCATCGCGCACCCGTCGGGGGCGATCGCGCTCCTGCATTCCGGCTGGCGCGGCACCGCGGCGCGCATCGTGGAGCAGGGGATCGCCGCGCTGGCGCATCGCGGCCTCCCCGCCTCCGAGCTCCGCGTCCACCTCGGCCCCTCGATCTGTGGCCGTTGCTACGAGGTGAGCCCGGACGTTCACGCGCAGCTCACCGGTCGGCGCCCCGACGCGCCGGCCACGGTCGACCTCCGCGCCCTCATCGCCGACCACGCCCGCGCCGCCGGCGTCCGGCACATCACCGTGAGCCCGTCGTGCACCCGCTGCGACAACCAGCGCTTCTACTCGCATCGCGCCGGCGACGAGGGGCGGCAGCTGGGCGTGATGATCGCGGAGGTGTAGGGACGAGGGACAAGCGACGAGGGACGAGTACTACGTGATTGGTCTTTCGTCGTTGGTTGTTGGCGAACCGCTCGGGATGCCATGACTGGCTTCCCGAGCGGCTCGCCAATGACCAACGACCAACGACGTTCTCGCGATCTTGCGGGCCCCGCGCCCCACTCCGCGCCCCAACTTGACTCCCCCCTCCCACGGCTCTAGTTTGCTGGTACGCGCTGCGGTTTCTGAGCACGGTTGAAATGTGGGGGAGGCTCCCCACATTTTTTTGTTCTTGGCATCGATCTCGACGGGATGTGAACGACGCGCTGGAAAGCGTTGTGACGCAGGAACTTGATGCCGCCGGGTACGACCTGGTGGAGTTGCGGAGCGGCGGGACGAAGTCGCGTCCGCTCATCGAGGTGCGCATCGATCGGCGAGACGGCCAGGCCGTCTCGATCGGCGACTGTGAACGCGTCTCGCGCCTCCTCGAGCAGCGGCTCGATCAGGGCGGCATCGTCTCGGAACGGTACGTGTTGCAGGTGTCGTCGCCGGGGGAACGGCCGCTGCGCAGCGCGGCGGAATGGCAGCGGTTCATCGGGCGCTGGGCCAACGTCCTCAGCCCGGTGCACGGCGGCAGGTTCGAGGGGAAGATCATCGCGATCGACGGCCCGCCAGGCGCGGAGGTCGCGGTGCTGGAGGAAGAGAGGGGCGCGCAGCGTCGGGTGCCATTGGCGGATGTCAAGGAGGCTCGGCTGGCGTTCCACTGGTAAATGATCGTTGCGGGCGGGCGGCACGGGGCCGCCGCCTGCGGCATAGAACCAGGAGTCTTGGATGGTCAGTTCTGCAGATATTCTCGCCGCCTTTCGCGAGTTGTCGAACGTCAAGCAACTCGACCGCGCGGAACTGTACGGGCTGCTCCAGGACGGTATCATGGCCGCGCTGGCGAAGAAGTACGGCCCGAACGTCCAGGCCGAGGTCGACATCGACGACGGCAGCGGCAACATCCGCATCGTCCTGCTCAAGACCGTCGTCGAGACCGTCGAGGATGCGAGCCGCGAGATCTCCGTCGAGGATGCCCGCGCCTACGACGAGAGCTTCGAGCCCGGCGACGTCCTCGAGGAGCCGATCGACTTCGCCGTCTTCGGCCGCGCCGCCGTACAGGCCGCCAAGCAGCGCATCGTCCAGCGCGTCCGCGAGGGCGAGCGCACGCGCATCCGCGACGAGTTCTCCACCCGCGTCGGCGAGCTGCTCTCTGGCGAGGTCCAGCAGATCGAGCGCGGCAAGCTCGTGGTCATGCTCAACAAGTTCCGCGAGGCGGAAGCCATCATTCCGTATCGCGAGCAGAACCACCGCGAGCACTTCCATCAGGGCGAGCCGATTCGCGCCGTCCTGAAGCGCGTCGAGGAGACGCCCAAGGGGCCGCGCCTCATCCTGAGCCGCTCCGATCCGCTGTTCGTGAAGGCGCTCTTCAAGCTCGAGGTGCCCGAGATCCAGCAGGGCATCGTCGACATCCGCGCCTCCGCCCGCGAGGTCGGCAGCCGCACGAAGATCGCCGTGTTCTCGCGCGACGATTCCATCGATCCGGTGGGCGCCTGCGTCGGCCTGAAGGGGTCGCGCGTCCAGGCGGTCGTGAACGAGCTCGGGGGCGAGCGCATCGACATCGTGCCCTGGTCCCCCGATCCGGAGCGCTTCGCCAAGCTGGCGCTCGCGCCGGCGAAGGTCGCGCGCGTCTTCAGCGATCCGGCCACGAAGACGATCCAGGCCGTCGTGGACGACGATCAGCTCTCGCTCGCCATCGGTCGGAACGGGCAGAACGTGCGCCTCGCGTCCGAGCTGACCGGGTGGAAGATCGACCTCTACTCGAGTCGGGAGTGGCTGGAGCGTGGCGGCGAGGCGCCGATCTTCGCGCCCCTGCCCGAGGAGACCGAGGAGATGGCGGACGTGCCGCTCTCGGCCATCCAGGGTCTGCCACCGGCGACCGTCGCCGTCCTCGAGGATGCGGGCTATCGCACGCTCAACGACATCATCGACGTCGAGCGTGAGGATCTTCTGAAGCTCCCCGGCATCGCGCCGGAGGAGGCCACGCGCATCATGGCGATCATCGACGAGCTGACGACGGAATCGGAGGAGGAGGAGGCGCCGGAGCAGGGCGGGGCCGGCGCCGGGAGCTGACGCACGGTGGAGCGCGCGACGGCCCAGCGGCTGCTTCGCCTCGTTGGGCTTGGCGTGCGCTCGCGCGGGGTGGTCGTGGGGGTCGAGCAGGTGCGGGATGCGGCGAAGCGCGACAAGTTGGCCCTGGCCATCGTCGCGCCCGACGCGTCGCGGCATAGTTTGGAGAAGGTCGTACGGTTGCTGCAGGCAAGGGGTATTAGGTTCGTAGAGGGACCATCGGCGGTGGAACTCGGTGCCGCCGTTGGACGTGAGCAAACGGCAGCGGTCGGCGTCGTCGACCGGGATCTCGCGCGCGGCATGCGCGAGCTGCTGGAATCGAGCTCGACAGGAGCTCAGTAGGAGGGTGTTTGAGCAAGCTTCGCGTTCATGACATGGCTGGTGAGTTCGGGATTTCCGCCGACGAGGTCATCGCTCTTCTGCGGCAGATGGATGTCCCGGTGCGCAGCCATTTGAGTTTGCTCACCGACGACCAGGTCGCTCGTGTTCGCGCGCGCTGGGAGCGGGAGAAGCGCCATCGGGCCGAGAAGCAGGCCGCGCCGGCGACGACGACGACTCGCCGTCGTCGTGGTGCGGCTGCTCCCGCGCCCGAGCCGGCCGCTCCAGCCGCAGCCGATGGCGCGGTTCGCCGCCGGCGCCGCCCCGCCGCGGAGGTGCAGCAGGCAGCCGCCGAGGCGGCCGCGCTGGCCGCGAAGGCTGCGGAAGCCGCCCAGGCGGCCGAAGCCGCAGCCGCGGCAGCGGAGGCCGAGCAGGCGGCGGCCGAAGCAGCGGCGGCACCCGCCGCCCCCGAGATCGCCGAGCCTCAGCACCCGCAGCCCGAGCCCGAGCGGCCGCGCGCGGCGGAGTCGCGCGTTGCTGCTCCCGCGGCCGCGCCGCGCGAGACCGAGGCGGCGCCGCCCCCGGTCGAGGAAGAGGTGCCGCTCGCTCCCACCGTCGAGGCGGCCCCGCCCGCCGAGGCGCCGGTGGCCGAGCC
>CAMLIT010000010.1 GCA_946480295.1 uncultured Gemmatimonadota bacterium | reverse complement strand
AGGGCTTCAAGGAGTACTTCGCGCTGGGCTTCTTTCAGGGCGCCCTGCTGAAGGATTCCCGGAAGCTGCTGGTGCAGCTCGGCCGGGTGCACGCCGCGCGCGTGATGAAGTTCACCGGCGCGAAGGAGATCACGGCGAAGGCAGCCATCATCAAGGCCTACGTGCGCGAGGCGATCGCGGTCGAGAAGGCCGGGCTGCGGGTGAAGCCGAAGCGGACGTCGGATGTCCCGGTTCCCGAGGAGCTGCGCGAGCGGTTCCGACGAGACCCGCGGTTCAAGCGCGCCTTCGAGGCGCTGACGCCGGGGCGGCGACGGGGCTACCTGTATCATTTCGCGGCGGCGAAGCGGCCGGCGACGCGGGTCGCGCGCATCGACAAGGCGGTGCCCGCGATCCTGGAAGGCCGAGGGTTCCTGGAGAGGCGTTAGGCGCGAAGAGACACGTCCCCAACGACTTCGCTCATGACATGGTTTCGCAAGCCGAAGCTCTCGCCCGCCGAGGTCGCGCGCCAGTTGCGCGAGCAGGCGCTCGCCGCCCTGGCGGCATCGAACGCGGCCTCGATCGGCGGCGCGCTCTTCGAGATCGGGTTCCCGAACGGGACCGCGACGGTGATGTGCCTGGCCGATGGGACGACGAGCCTGTACTTCAGTACGGGGGGCGGCGTGATCGGCGCCGGGACGCACGCGCCTGTCCGACGAGCGGCGGCGGCGTTCATCGCGGACGCGGCCCGGCTGGCGGCGAACTGGGGCGCCGCCTCGGAAACGTCGCTCGCCAGGCAAGGCGAGGTGCGGTTCTACGTTGCCACTGCGAGCGGGTTGCGCACCGCCGGCGGCGTCGAGGCGGTGCTCGCGGCGGGAGGCGATCCACTCAGCGGATTGTACGCCGCGGGCCAGGCGGTGATCACGGCGATCCGCGAGAGCACGCCGCCGCAGTGATGGCGCCGCGCGGCCACGGACGGCCTCGACGCGACGTCTCGTGCCCGCGGCAGGCCGAGCGTATCTTACGCGACATGGAGCATTCGGAGTTCGTGGACGCGAACGGTGTCGAGTGGCGGGTGTTCGCGGGACTGCCCGCCGACTACCCCGACACCGGCGATCGCGATGGTGATCGACTGGCGGGTCTGACCTTCCGGTCGAGCACGGGGGAGGTGCGCGTCCTCCCGCGGGCGGCGACACCGCGGCGGGGCATCGTTCCCGGCGTGCTGCCGACGTCCGGGGGCAGGGCGCCGGCGGCTCGGGCCGAGGCGCCGGGCTGGGAGGAGCTGCTGCGGGCGGCGCTCGTCTGGCCGCCCGCCTGACGCGGCGGCACACTGGTCGCGCACGGCCGCGTCGCGGTCCTGGTCGGCAGCTCACGCGCCCCATCTCTCGTTTGGCGCCGAGGAGGAGCATGTCTCGACAACGCAGCATCCGCCGTGAGCTCCTGGCGGCGGTGATCTCCGTCGCGATCAGCCTCTTCGGCGCCCTCGACCTCATCGGACATCCGGCGCGCACGGTGCAGGTGCTGACGATCTTCGCCGGCGGGATCGGCGCCGGCGTCAGCCTCGGCCGGGCCCTCGACCGCTGGCGCGCCGGACGCGCCGCGCATGCGCTTCCGCCTCCCGCCTGACGCGCCACCGACCAATCGCTCGGCATGCGACCACGACTGACGGTCCTCACGCTCGGCGTCGATGATCTCGATCGCGCGGTCGCCTTCTATCGCGACGGGTTGGGCTTCGCGACGGAGGGTGTCGTCGGACGCGAGCTCCCCCACGGCGCGGTCGCCTTCTTCGACCTGCAGCCGGGGCTCCGGCTCGCGCTGTGGCCGCGCGCGTCGATCGCGCACGACACGGGACTCCCGGAGCAACCGGGAGCGCCGACGGAGCTCACGCTCGGGCACAACGTGGACAGCCGCGAGGCGGTCGATGCCGTCATGGCCGACGCCGAGCGAGCGGGCGCGCGGATCGTGAAGCCTGCGGGTGAGACCTTCTGGGGCGGGTACGCGGGGTACTTTCAGGATCCGGACGGCCACCTGTGGGAAGTCGTCTGGAATCCACAGTGGACAGGCGTGCGGGACGACTGACACTCGCACACGACGGCGCGGCGGAGCGCCGGAGCTCGACTCACACGCACGAGGAGCGATGGAGATACGACTCCTGACGTCGGCCGATGCCGCCGCCTTCCAGGCGATTCGCCTGCGCGCGCTCCGCGAGAACCCGGAGGCGTTCGGGAGCACCTACGCCGAGGAGGTGGATCGCCCGCTCGGCGAGGTCGAGGCACGGCTCGCCGGCAGCACGGGCGCGTTCGTGCTCGGCGGCGCGCTCTCCCCCGGCGGCGCGATCGTGGGCACCGTCGGCTGCCATCGCGAGCCGAAGCGGAAGCGCCGACACGAAGGGCTGGTCTGGGGGATGTTCGTCGCGCCGGAAGCGCGAGGGCGGGGCCTCGGCGGCGCGCTGCTCGACGCGTTGATCGCGCGTGCACGCACGCTGCCGGGCGTCGAGCAGCTCACGCTGTCGGTGCTGCCGGAGAACGTCGCGGCGCGTGGGCTCTACGTCAGCCGCGGCTTCCGCTCGTTCGGCATCGCGCCGCGCGCGCTGCGCGACGAGGTGCGGGCGTACGACCTCGAGTACTTCTGGCTGCCGCTGGAGGGGGACTGACGCGCCGCGCGCCCCGTCGGCGGGAGGGACCGGGCCTACCGCCCGAAGATCGTCGGGTCGTGCAGCTTGCCGTCCCACGGCCGCAGCCACACGGTGCCGTTCCACGCGTACGCCAGGTAGCGGTTGACGGCGGCCATCTCGTCGGGCGAGTACTGGCTTCGGTGGCAGGCGAACTCCTCGCGCCCCGCCGCGAGGTCCTGCGGCTCGAAGGGGACGCGCACGGTCAGCACCGCCTCGGCCATCCCGTTCACGGTGGGCTGCGCCTTCGGCGCGGTGCGCAGGCGCTCGCTCGGCAGCGACGCGTAGAGCAGGTCCACGTCGGCGTAGCGCGAGTCGCCCTGGACGATCTGGCTCGTGACGTCGCCCACGAGGCGGTGGTCGGGATGGCCGGTGCCGCCCTCGGGGCCGAAGGTGATGATCGCCGCGGGATGGAGGGAGTCGATGATCGCGACGAGCCGCGAGCGCAGCCTGCCGAGGACGCCGAACGAGGCGAGGCCGCCGTCGGGGAGGCCGAGGAGGTGGAGCTGCCGCACGCCGAGCCGCGTCGCCGCGCACTGCGCCTCCTTCGCGCGTGCCGCGGCGAGGGGCGCACCGGCGGGGATGTGGGCGAAGTCGCGCACGCCCTGGGAGCCGTCGGTGGCGATGACGAGGTGCGTCTCGCGCCCTTCGCGCGCGAGCCGTGACAGGAGCGGGCCGATGACGCGTTCGTCGTCGGGGTGGGCGAAGACGGCGAGGATGGGCCGCCGGTCCTGGGCGTGCGCCGCGAGGGGGAGGAGGGCGGCGAGGGCGACGACGAGGGCGTGGGTCGGTATGCGCATGCCCTATACTGCAGCGCGATGGGACGGGGCGCGAGATGGGCCGGCGGGCGGGGACACCGGCGGGGCGCCACCGCCCGCGTGATGGGATGTGCAAGAAGGCGACTCGCGCACGTCTCCCCTGGAGGGTGCGGTCGTCCACCGCAGCGCTCTCCGGTTCGTTCACCCTCAACGGGTATCGCCACATGCGCCATCTTCGTCTTCTGCGTCTCGCCGCCGTCGCCCTGTGCGTCGCCGGCTGCAAGGAGAACGCGTCCCGTACCGCGTCCGGTGTGGCGTTCGAGCGCGCGGTGCCGCCCGAGCCCACCGCCGCGCCATTGCGGATGGCCGACACGGCGGTCGGCATCGCGTCGGCGAAGCAGGCGCGCCGCACCACGTCGGTCGCGACCGCGGCATCAACCGATCCGACGATGCTGATCCGGACGGGGGACGCGGCGATCGAGGTCGCGAACGTGGACTCGGCGATGGCCAGAGTCCGCGGGATCGCGACGAGCGTCGGCGGCTACGTCACGGACGTGTCGCTCGTCGGCGGCCGCGACCAGGTGCGCTCGGCCACGTTGACGGTGAAGGTGCCGGCGCCCCGCTACGAGCAGGCCGTGCGCCTGCTCCAGTCGCTCGGCACGGTGGAATCGGTGCAGACGCAGGTGCAGGACGTCGGCGAGGAGTTCGTCGACGTCACGGCGCGGATGGACAACGACCGCAGGCTGGAGCAGCGCCTGCTCGACCTCCTCGCCAAACGAACGGGCAAGCTCGAGGACGTGCTGAACGTCGAGCGCGAGCTCGCGCGCGTCCGTGGCGAGATCGAGCAGTACCAGGGGCGGCTGCGGTATCTGAGCGCGCGTGCGGCGATGAGCACGCTCACGGTGACGGTGCACGAGCGAACGCCACTGGTGGCGGGGATCGGCGCGCGGAACCCGCTGGCCACGGCGTTCTCGCAGGCGTGGCGCAACTTCGTCGGGTTCGTCACCTGGTTCATCTCCGCGCTCGGGATCCTCGTGCCGGTCGGGGCGCTGCTCGCGCTCGCGGTGTATCTCGTCCAGCTCGGGCGGCGATGGCTGGCGCGGAGCGCGGCGTGACGACGGCCGCCTCGATCCGTTCGCGCACGCCGACGATGCGATCGCGACATCCGCGCCGGCGCGCGCGCTGGCTGCTCCTCGCCGCCCTCGTCGCCGGCACGGGGTGCGGCCGTTCGCGCGCTCCGTCGGCGCACTTCGCCAGCGACACGCTGTGGCTCGTCGCGGGCGATCCGGCGCACGACGCGGTCCACGCGACGGACTCGGAGGCGTCGCTGCGCGCGCGCTACGGCGAGACGAACGTCGTCGCCGGACGGGTGGACGTCGGGGAGGGACAGGTGGAGCGCGCGACGATCCTCTTTCCGCACGACGCCTCGCGCCGGCTGGCGATCCTCTGGGCGGACACGCTCGGACGGTCGCGCCCGACGCGGGTGACGGTGGACGGTGCGCCGACGCGGTGGGTGGTGGCTCCGGGCGTCTCGCTCGGCACGTCGCTCGCCGAGCTTGAGCGGCTCAATGGCCGGCCGTTCCGTCTCCTCGGCATGGGGTGGGACTATGCCGGAACCGTGGTGAGCTGGCAGGGCGGCCGGCTGGACAGCCTCTGGCGTCCGCCGCCCGGGAAGCAGCGGCTCGTCTGGCTGCGCCTGCATCCGGTCGGCGCCGTCGATCCGGCGCTGGCGAGACGCGTCGCCGGCGATCGCGAGCTCTCCTCGGCGGACTCCGCGATGCGGCGGCTCGACCTGCGGGTCTACGACCTGTTCGTCGAGCCGCGCTGAAGGCGTGCATAACGAGACGCCGGGGATTGCGCGGGAGCCGCGGGAGGGCAGATTTCAGGACATCGATCGAAGCTCGACGCCTCACGAACCGGGAGCGAAGCGATGCCACTGGAGATGCGCGGCGCCTGTGAGCGGTGCGGCGCGAAGCTGCCCCCGGACGGCGCCGCGTTCATCTGCACCTACGAGTGCACCTTCTGTGCGTCGTGCACCGAGGCGATGCAGCACGTCTGCCCGAACTGCGGCGGCGAGCTGGTGGCGCGTCCCCGCCGCCGCGCGAGCTGAGGAGCGGCATGCCGAGGGCGAACCGAGGCGGAACCTGATGCCATCGAGCAACGAGAGTCAGCGGCAGGACGGCCATTCGCCTCACGGGGAGACGCCGCCGCCGGCGGAGTTTCCGCGCCTCGAGACCGATCGCCTGCTGCTCCGCGCCTTCGCGCCGAGCGATGGGCCGACGGTGGAGCGTCTCGCCGGTGCGCGCGAGGTCGCGGACACCACGCTGTCGCTGCCGCATCCATACCCCGAGGGGGGCGGCAGCGGCTGGATCGCGACGCACGCCGACGCGTGGCGCAGCGGGGAGCTGCTGACCCTCGCCGTCTGCCGTCGTTCGGCACCCGAGCCGATCGGGGCGGTGTCGCTGCACATCGACCGTGCGCACGCGCACGGGGAGATCGGCTACTGGATCGGTACGGAGCACTGGGGCCAGGGGTACGCGACGGAGGCGGCGCGCGCGCTCGTCGCGTACGCGTTCGACCGGCTGGGGCTCCACCGCGTCCAGGCGCGGCACTTCCTGCGCAACCCGTCGTCCGGCCGCGTCATGCAGAAGCTCGGGATGCAGCGCGAGGGGATCCTCCGGGACGCCTACGTGCGCTGGGGGCGATTCGAATCGGTCGCGGTGTACGCGGTGCTCGCGCCCGAGTGGTCCGCGGACGGGCGGTGAGCGACGCGGCCGGAGGCGCGGGCGACCGCGCCTCCGAGGTGCGGGTCGAGGTCGCGACGACGGAGCTGGGACGCGGCGCCGGCGGCGTGGTCGTCGGGCCGATCTGGCTCGCGCGGGGCGACGATGCCTTCCCGGAGGCGCGATGGTCGGACTTCCCCGTCGTCGTCCTCGGCGCGTGGGTCCCGTCGCTGCGCCGCCTCTCCGGTCGCGGCCAGGCGGCGGAGTGCCACTTCATGGAAGGCCCATACCATTTCAGCGTCGCCGACGCCGGCGACGGCACGTGGCGCATCGCGTGCTTCGAGCGGCGCGCGCAGCCGAGCGTGGCGAACGCGGTGGCGGAATGGTCCGCCGTCGCGGACCGGTTTCTCGCGAGCGCGCTGTCGGCGGCGCGCTCGCTGCTCGGCTACTGCGACTCCCGCGGCTGGTGGGACGACGACACGGAGCGGCTGCGCGCCGCGATCGCGTTCGACGAGCCCGATGCCGAGCGATGATCGCGCTCAGGGCTGCAGCGCGACGCGCCCCACATCCTTCCACCCGACGAGGATCACGTGGTGGTCGCGGAGCGCCTTCCTGAACTCGGGGCTGGTCACGACGTCGTAGTCGCGCTGCCGCCACGCCGCGCCATAGGGCTCGTGGTTCACGGTCACGGCCCGCAGCTCGGCGTCGTCGTGGCCGAGGTGGACGATGATCTCGCTCAGCCCGGGCTTGAGGCTCGCGATCGCCTTGAGGTAGAAGTCCTTCCAGTGGTCGCGCGGCACGTCGGTGTCGGCGATGATGACGGTGTCGAGCACGCCCTCCCGCTGCACGATCGGCATGCCGGTCGCGCCGCGGCCGTCGTCGCGGAGGGCGAGGAAGGGGAGATGGTAGTCGTGCGCGACCTTCATGTAGACGGCCATGAGCTCCGGCGTCGCGAAGAGCGTCCCCATGTGGCTGTCGACGTGCGTGGGGTGGATGCCCATCGCGAGCGCCCGCTCGACCTGGGCGCGCAGCTCGCGCTCGACTTCCTGCAGCTTCGCGGCCTTCACCACCGGCGGGACGTCGCTCGGGAAGTAGCCGGCGGAGTCGAGCAGGCTGCGCACGCTGTCCTTCGGCGCGACGCTCCCCCACTTGTAGCTCTCCCACTCGCTCGTGAGGGTGAGATGGAGTCCGAGGTCCGCGTCGGGATGCGCCCTCGCCCACGCGGCGACCTCCGAGACCCACGGCGTCGGCATCATGATGCTCGCCGAGGAGACGGCGCCGCGCGTCAGGGCGTCGAAGCTCGCGGAGTCCTCCGAATGCGCGACGCCGAGGTCGTCGGCGTGGAGGATGAGGAGGATCGCGTCGGCCGGATAACCGAGTCGCTCGGCGATGTTCCTCGTCTGGGCGTGGAGCGAGGAGGCGACGAGGAGGAGGGCGACGACCGACGACCAGATCCGCGGCATGAGGGGCTCCGGGAAGGAGGGACGGCGCGAGACGCGCGCGCGGCCTAACATGGGACGCGATGGAGGCGTCCGGAAGGCGACGGCGTGGCCGCCGTGCGTCGCCGGGCGACCGCTCGGCTTGACGCGATTCCCCGGCCTGCTACGATAGGATTCGATCCGACTCCCTGGAGGCTCGATCATGACGCAGGCCGTCGCAGTCTCGGTCCCGGCGATCCCGCTCGCGGAGTTCGACCTGGAGATGGCGTCCACCCGCCGGCTGCTCGAGCGGGTGCCGAGCGAGCGCGCCCAGTGGAAGCCGCACGCCAGGTCGTTCCCCCTCGGCCACCTGGCGCAGCTCGTATCGTGGATGCCGGGGTGGATCACGCGCACGCTGCGGGAGCCGGCGATCGACCTCGCCGGCGGCCCGGGCTACAGCTTCGAGCCGACCGAGGTGCTTCTCGCCGAGTTCGATCGCAACGTGCAGACGGCACGCGCCGCGCTGCAGGAGGTCACGGGCGCGGCCCTCGACGAGCCCTGGTCCCTCAAGCACGGGGGACAGGTGCTGTTCACGACGCCGCGCGGCCCGACGGTGCGCGGGCACCTGAACCATCTCATCCATCATCGCGGCCAGCTCACCGTCTATCTGCGGATGGTGGATGTCCCGCTGCCGCAGGTCTACGGCCCGACGGCGGACGAGCGCTGGTGACCGCCGATCGGCTGGACGGCGCTCCGATCGATCGGCATCTTCCCGCACATCCCGGCAGGGAGCACGACCACCGCTCCGGTCGCGACGCTCCCTGCCGCCACCCCATCGCACTCCGCATGCTTCACAACCGGTTCCCGATCGCGCGCTTCGGCGCCGCCCTGACGCTCGCCGGCGCGCTCGCCGCGTGCCGTCCGACTCCGGCCCCGCGCCCGGCGCGCGCGCCGACGAAGCTCCAGTATCCGCCCACGCTGACCACGCTCGGCGAGCAGCACGTCGTGCCGCAGCCGGTCTCCGTGACGCCGAGCGAGGGTGCGCCCTTCGCGCTCGCGCGGACGACCGCCGTGGTCGTCTCCGCGGGGAACGACGAGGCGGCGCGCGTGGCGCAGGAGATGGCGATGCTCTTCCGGCCCGCGACGGGGTTCGCGCTGCCGGTGTCGACGTCGAACGACGCCGCGCCGCGCGGGGCGATCGTGCTGCGGCTCGGCGGCGGCGCGGATCTCGGCCCGGAAGGCTACGAGCTGACGATCAGCGCCGATTCGGTGCGCATCACGGCGCAGGCGTCGGCGGGGCTCTTCCACGGCGTGCAGACACTGCGGCAGCTCCTCCCCGCGGGGATCGAGGCGCAGCAGAGCACGCACCGCGAGGCGGGCGCGTGGAGCGTTCCGCCCGGCCGCATCGTCGACCACCCGCGCTTCGCGTGGCGCGGCGCGATGCTCGACGTCGCGCGCCACTTCTTCACGGTGGACGAGGTCAAGCAGTACATCGACCTGCTCGCGCTCTACAAGCTCAACACCCTGCACCTGCACCTCTCCGACGACCAGGGGTGGCGCATCCAGATCGACTCGTGGCCGAAGCTCACGAGCGTGGGCGGGAGCACCCAGGTCGGCGGCGGGCAGGGCGGCTTCTACACGAAGGCGGAGTACGCGGACATCGTCCGCTACGCGCAGGACCGGTTCATCACGCTCGTGCCGGAGATCGACATGCCGGCGCACACGAACGCGGCGATCGCGTCGTACCCGGAGCTGGGCTGCAGCCGGCCGACGCCCGGCACGGACGGGGACACGCAGCCGCCGGGGCTGTACACGGGGATCCGCGTGGGCTGGAGCACGCTCTGCTCCGACAGCGCGGTGACGTACCGCTTCGTCGAGGACGTCGTGCGCGAGCTGGCGGCGATGACCCCCGGACCGTACCTGCACATGGGTGGCGACGAGGTGCAGGCGCTGACGCACGACCAGTACGTCAACTTCGTGGACCATGTGCAGGACATCGTCTACAAGTACGGCAAGACGATGGTCGGCTGGGAGGAGATCGGGAAGGCGCACCTGCGGCCGACGACGATCGCGCAGCAGTGGAAGAGCGACAGCGCGCTGCTCGCGCTGCGGCAGGGGACGAAGCTGATCGTGTCGCCGGGGAACAGGGCGTATCTCGACATGAAGTACAATCCGGCGACGGAGCTCGGGCTCGACTGGGCCGGCTTCACCGACCTGCGCACGGCGTACGACTGGGATCCGGTGACGTACCTGCCGGGCGTGTCGGAGCAGTCGGTGCTCGGGGTCGAGGCGCCGCTGTGGTCGGAGACGGTGCAGAACATCACCGCCGCGGAGTTCCTCGTCGTGCCGCGCCTGCCGGCGATCGCCGAGGTGGGGTGGACGCCGCCGTCGGCGCGGAGCTGGGAGAGCTTCCGGACGCGCATCGCCGCGCACGCGCCGCGCTGGCGGCTGCTCGGGATCAACTACTACGCGTCGCCCGAGGTGGCGTGGTAGGATGTTCGTTCACGCCGTGTACTTCTGGCTGCGGCCGGGGCTGAGCGAGGCGGACACGGAGCGCTTCGCCGCCGGCCTGCGGTCGCTGCGCGCGATCGAGGGCGTCGACCGGGGCTGGATCGGCGTGCCCGCCCCGACGGACCGGCCGGTGATCGAGCGCGGCTACTCGTGGGCGCTGGTGCTCGTCTTCGCCGACCAGGCGGCGCACGACGCCTACCAGGTGCACCCGGTGCACGACCGCTTCCGCGAGGAGTGCGGTCCGTACTGGACCACGGTGCGGATCCACGACACCGTGACGGTGGACGACATCGGCGCCTGACGAGCCGGGGGGCGCGGAGGCGGGGGCGCGCCAAACGCCGCTCTCGCGCTCGCGCGGGAGGCGCTGCATCGTAGTGGGGGGAACGTCGACCATCTTCGACAGGGAGGGGTGAGATGCCTGGACACGATCAGCCCGATGCGAACGTCGCGCTCGTCAATCGGTTCTTCCGGAACGTGATGAACAACGAGAACCCGCAGGACGCCGCGCAGCTCCTCACGCAGAACTTCGTCGTGCACCACTCGATGCTGCCCGGCGGCCAGGGGGGCGCGGCCGACGTCGCGCAGATGATGCAGGGATTCCGGAGCTCCTTCCCGAACCTGCGCTACGACGTCCAGGACCACGTGGCGCAGGGGGACCGGGTGGCGACGCGGTGGCTCGCGACGGCGGACCACACCGGCGCGCCCTTCTTCGGGATCCCGGCGAAGGTGCCGCCCGTGCACGTGTCGGTCGGCGGCACCGACATCTTCAGGATCGCGGGCGACCGGATCGCCGAGGCGTGGGTCTGCTCGGACATGCTGAGCCTCCTGCAGCAGCTCGGCGGCTTCCAGCCGGCGCCCGCGGCGGCGGCACCCGCACCGGCAGCGGCGGGCCACTGATGGGCGCGGGACGCGGAGGGCCGCGACGTGCCATGCGCGCGAGCATCCGTCGCGGCACCCTCGCGTCCGTGCTCTGTCTCGGCGCGTTCGCCGCGGCGGCGGGCGCGCAGGCGCCGCTCGGCGCGTTCGACGGGCAGGCGGACGTCGGCCATCCGCGGCGCGCCGGGTCCACGGCCTACGATCCGCAGCGGCAGACGTACCTGATCGCCGGGTCGGGGGCGAACATGTGGGCCGACCACGATGCCTTCCACGTCGTGTGGAAGCGCATGACCGGCAACTTCATCCTCTCCACCCGCGCGCACTTCGTCGGCGCGGGGGTGGAGGCGCACCGGAAGCTCGGCTGGACGATCCGTCCGTCGCTCGACGGCAACGCCGCCCACGTCACGGCCGCGCTGCACGGCGACGGGCTCGTCTCGCTGCAGTTCCGTCGCAGCACGGGGGACAGCACGGGGGAGGAGCGGTTCCGCGACAGCCTCCCCGACGCCGACGCGGTGATCCAGCTCGAGCGGCGCGACGGGACGTACCTGATGTCCGTCGCCCGTTTCGGCGACACGCTCGTCACGCGGGAGCTCACGGGCGTGTCGCTCCCGGACACGGTGTACGTGGGGCTCTTCGTCTGCGCGCATAACGACACCGTGATGGAGCGGGGCGCGTTCAGCAACGTGCGCATCACCACGCCCGCCGGCGCGTCGCTCGTGCCGTACCGCGAGTACCTCGGGAGCAACCTCGAGATCCTCGACGTCACGACGGGGAACGCGACGATCGTGCACCGGTATCGCGGGTCGTTCCAGGCGCCCAACTGGACGCCCGACGGCAGGGCGCTGATCTACGCGCAGGAGGGGCACCTCTACCGCTTCGACCTCGCGTCGCGCACCCCCGACGTGATCAACACCGGCTTCGCGACGCACAACAACAACGACCACGTCCTCTCGTTCGACGGGCGGATGCTCGGCATCAGCAACCAGGCGGCGGAGAACGGCGGTGCGTCGAACGTCTACACGGTGCCGGTGACGGGGGGGACGCCGACGCGCGTGACGGCGACCGGCCCGTCGTACCTGCACGGGTGGTCGCCCGACGGCCGCTGGCTCGTGTTCACCGGCCAGCGCGCGAACGAGTTCGACGTCTACCGGATCCCGGCGACGGGCGGGGCGGAGATCCGCCTGACGACGGCGAAGGGGCTCGACGACGGCCCGGAGTACACGCCCGACGGCGCGTACATCTACTTCAACTCCGCGCGCACCGGCCGCATGCAGATCTGGCGGATGCGGCCGGACGGCAGCCGCCAGGAGCAGGTCACGCACGACGACTTCAACGACTGGTTCCCGCACGTCTCGCCGGACGGGAAGTGGATCGCGTTCATCTCGTTCCCGTTGACGGTCGCGCCGGAGGACCACCCGTTCTACAAGCACGTGCTGATCCGGCTGATGCCGATCGGCGGCGGTCCGTCGCGCGTGATCGCGTACGTCTACGGTGGGCAGGGGACGATCAACGTGCCGTCGTGGTCGCCGGACGGGCGGCGCCTGGCGTTCGTGAGCAACACGGCGATGCCCTGAGGGCGCGGCGGCCGGCGCCCTCCGCAGCAACGCGTGTCACGACTCCTCACGATCTCCGGCAGCCTGCGCGCGGGCTCGTCGAACGCGGCGTTGCTCGACGCCGCGGCGCGACTCGCGCCCGTCGACGTCATGGTGTCGACCTACGCGGGGATCGCCGCGCTGCCGGCGTTCAGTCCGGACATCGAGGAGGGACCGGGCGGGCTGCCCGCCGCGGTCGCGCACTGGCGCGCCGCGCTCGCCGCCGCCGACGCCGTCCTCATCTCCAGCCCCGAATACGCGCACGGCATCCCCGGCGCGCTGAAGAACGCCCTCGACTGGGCCGTGGGCGGCAGCGAGATGGTGGCGAAGCCGGTCGGGCTGCTGAGTGCATCGGCGGCATCGCGGTTCGCGCATCCGCAGCTCGTCGAGGTGCTGACGACGATGAGCGCGGCCGTGGTGCCCGCAGCGTCGGTGGTGCTCGACATCCCGCGGCGGGGCGCGGACGCCGCGCGGCTCGTCGCCGACCCGGTGCTGGGACCGGCGCTGCGTAACGTCGTGCGCGCCCTGCTCGCGGCGGCCGCGCCGGCGGTCGGGGAGGGCTCGTCCGCTACTTCCAGAACCACATCATCGCCGCGCCGATCGTGCTGACGGCGATCGAGCCGACGGCGATCGCGCGATGCTGGCGGACGTTCCCGCGCGAGAACGAGCCGCCCCCCTCGCCCTCGTTGTCGTCGCCGCCCGTCGCGCCCGCCCAGATGAAGCCGATGTCGGAGAGGAGCATGGTGGCGGTGTGGACGTAGCGTCGCGTGCGTCCCGCGGGATCCGCGCGCGAATCCCACAGGTTCCATGCGCCGGTGAGGGTGTTCACGCCGAAGACGACGCCGATCGCGCCGGCGACGCCGGAGTGCGCGTTGCGCATCCACTGCGGCGGGCGGGAGTCGTTCATCAGGTTCTGGCCGAGCGAGTACTGTGCGGCGAGGAGGGGCACCATGACGTAGCTCCCCCAGCGATGGATGGTCAGCCGCGTCGCGTACCAGTCGCTGTACTCGACGGCGCGCGGGCGCGGCCGTGGGGTGTCGAGCGGGGCGAGGACGAATGGGAGCGGACGCAGCCCGATCGGGAGCCCGAACGTCGCCGTCGCGTGCGGCGGCGCGGCGCTGTCGCCGGCGAGTGTGTCCGACCTCACCATCGCGGCGTGCGCCGGCACCGCCGGCGGCCGCGGTGTGGTGTCGCCGCCGAGCTGCGCGGACGCGAGCAGTGCCATCAGGACGACGAACATGGGCGCGCCTCTGTGCCATTCGGGGATCGCCTGCATCGCCCGCAAGCATCGTACTCGACGCGGCGGGGCGCGGCCGATTGATCGGGGCACCGGGCGCGTGCAGATTCGTGGCTCGCTCGCCACACATCGCGCCGCCTGACGACCACCCCGCGGCGCGCGCATCGACGCCGGCTCGGCCGGCGTGGCACCCCACCTGGAGCATGACCGCGGACTCCCAGACGATACTGCGCACTGACATCCAGCCAGGCGACATCGGCTCCGTGACCGCGCTGCACGGGATCGTGTACGCGAAGGAATACGGCTTCGATCCGACGTTCGAGGCCTATGTGGCCGGCCCGCTCGCCGAGTTCGTGCTGCGCGGGTCGCCGCGCGAGCGGATCTGGCTGGCCGAGCGCGACGGGCGGCTCGTCGGCTGCGTCGCCGTCGTCGCGGAGAGTCCCGACGTCGCGCAGCTGCGGTGGTTCCTCGTCGCGCCGGGCGCGCGCGGGGCCGGGCTGGGCCGACGGCTGCTCGACGAGGCGCTCGCGTTCAGTCGCGCCGAGGGGTATGGCCGGATGATCCTCTGGACGGTGAGCGCGCTCGAGACGGCGGGGCGGCTGTATCGCTCGGCGGGGTTCGAGCGCGTCGAGGCGGTGCCGGGGCGCCGCTGGGGGGTCGACGTGGTGGAGGAGCGGTACGAGATGACACTCGCCGGGTGACGAGGAGAGCGGCATGGCGGAGAGATGCGGAGTGCTGGTGCGGGCCCGGTCCGGGCCGGGCGTGCTCCACCAGCTCACCGGCGTGATCGCCGGCTTCAACGGCGACATCGCGTCGGTGGAGATCGTCGCCCAGCGCGCCGGCGAGGCGCGCGTGTACTTCGAGATCGAGCTGCCGGGCGACGTGGAGGCGTTGATCGCCGAGCTGCGCGCGCTGCCGATCGTGCACGAGGCCGGACGCGTGACGACGCTGCAGATGATCTACGGCAAGCGCGTGATCATCATGGGCGGCGGCGCGCAGGTCGGGCAGGTGGCGATCGGCGCCATCTCCGAGGCGGACCGGCACAACATCCGCGGCGAGCGCATCTCGGTGGACACCATCCCGCTCGTCGGCGAGCAGCCGCTCGCCGACGCGGTGCGCGCCGTGGCGCGCCTCCCGCGCGCGTCGGCGCTGGTGCTCGCCGGCTCGCTGATGGGCGGCGACATCGAGAAGGCGGTGCGCGAGGTGCGCGCGCAGGGGCTGCTCGTGGTGAGCCTCAACATGGCGGGGAGCGTGCCCGAGGCGGCGGATCTCGTCGTGACGGACCCGGTGCAGGCAGGGGTGATGACGGTGATGGCGATCGCCGACACCGCGAAGTTCACCATCGCGCGGCTGCAGCGGCGCGTCTTCTGATCCCGATTCGCGCATGTACATCCCGCCCTCGAACGCCGAAGCGCGCCCCGACGTCCTGTTCGACTACATGGAGGCGCACCCGCTGGCCATCCTCGTCACCGCCGGCGGCGACGTGGGGCTCTTCGCGACCCACCTGCCGCTCGTGGTGCACCGCACGCGCGGCGCGCACGGGGTGCTCGAGGGGCACGTCGCCCGCGCGAACCCGCACCACCGCCTCGGCGGCGATGGCCCGAGCGACGCGCTCGTGATCTTCAGCGGCCCCGATGCCTACGTCACGCCGAGCTGGTACGCGTCGAAGGCGGAGCACGGCCGCGTCGTGCCGACGTGGAACTACGTCGCCGTGCACGTCCATGGCACGCTGCGCTTCACCGACGATCCTGCGTTCCTCCGCCGCCACCTGGAGGAGCTCGCGGCGCGGCACGAGGCGGGGCGCCCGGAGCCGTGGGCGCCGAGCGACGCACCCGCGGAGTTCATCGCGCAGCAGATGAAGGCGATCGTCGGCCTCGAGCTGGCGATCACGCGCGTCGAAGGGAAGTGGAAGATGAGCCAGAACCGCCCGGCCGCCGACATCGACGGCGTGATCCGGGGGCTCTCGGCGTCGCCATCGGCGACGGACCGCGAGGTCGCGGCGATCGTCGCGGCGCGGCGGCCGACGCGTTAGGCGACCGCGCCCGGCCGCGCCGCCTCGGCGCGGGCGAGCTCCACCTGGAACGACGGCGGGGTGCGCAGCGTCTGGTACACCACGCAGTATCGCTCGGTGAGGCCCAGCAGCTTCTCGAGCTGCTCGTCGCTCGCGTCGGCATCGAGGCGGAAGACGAGCCGGACGTCGCGGAATCCCACCGGCGCCTCGCGCGAGACGCCGAGGGTGCCGCGGAAGTCGAGGTCGCCCTCGGCGGTGATCGACCCCGAGCGGATCGCGATCCCGAGCGCCGTGGCGACGGCGTTGAGGGTGACGCCGGCGCAGGCGACGAGCGCCTGGAGGAGCATGTCGCCGGAGCAGGCGAGGGCACCCGAGCCGCCGGTGGCCGGATGGAGCCCTGCCTCGACGACGCCGCGCCCCGTGTCGACGCGACAGGCGATGCCGTCGGCAAGCTCGCCGCGCGCGGTGAGGGTGACGAGCGCGCTGGCGGGATCGGTGCGGTACCGGTCCTTCAGCGGCGCCTGGAGGCTGCGCAGTTGCTCCGCGTCCATGGTCCGGCCTCACTCCGGGCGAGAGAGGGGCGAATCTGCAGCGGGTGCGCGGGACGGGCAACCTCAGCCGTGGCCTCCACGACGGTCGAGTCGGAGCGCGCCATGGATGAATCGGGAAATTCCGGAGTTGCGCCTGCCCGCGCCGCGCGACGTATTGGGAAGGGTCAGGTACGGTGCTCCACCGGGCGCGCGCCGCCTGCGATGCGGCCCGCCCCGCGAGACCCCGACTGGAGGTCGCCATGTCCATCACCGACGTGCGCTCGCGCGAGGCCCTCCCCCTCACCGTCGCGTCCCGACAGCCCGCGGTCGACGACCGCGCCATCGTCGCCGCGATGCTCGACAGGCTCGATGCGGCGTGGCGGGAACGGCGCTACCGCGCCCTCGCCGACTGCTTCGACGAGGAGGTCGTGATGATGCTGCCCGGCGGCACGGGCCGGGTGGTCGGACGCGCCGCGGTGGTCGACAGCTATCGCGATTTCATGGAGAGCGCGATCGTCACCGAGTACCACGAGGATCCGGCGATGATCGACGTCTGGGGCGACACGGCCGTCGCGAGCTATCGCTGGGCGATGTCGTGGGTGTCGAACGGGAAGTCGGACAGCGGCGCGGGGTGCGACATCCTCGTCTTCCGGCGGTTCGACGACGACGAGTGGCGCGTGGTGTGGCGGACGATGTCGCTGGAGCCCGCACCGGAGTGATGCGGCGCTGAAGGGGCGGTGAAGCGGGGCGTGTTGCGGACGGGGCGGCGGTGCCGGCAGCTTTCAGACGCGCCGTCGCGAGCCGTCACACGTCAGCCGCGGATTCCATGCTCCTGCTCGAAGCGCTCGAGCCACATCCAGTAGGCCGGACCCGCCGAGAGCTGCGGCCACGGTTCGGCGCAGCGCCCCTTGCTCGTGCCGTTCCGCCAGCCGTCGGGATCGCGCTCCCAGGGCTGCGGCTCGTGATGCTCGCGTCCGATTCGATCAGACATGGACGTCCTCCTGCACGGTGGATCGTACCCGCGGCGATGGCGCGGGTTGCCGCCGCCGCAGCGCGGCGGCCCTGCTGCAGGGACGCCTCGAGCGCGACGCCGTCACGCCGGACGGTGTGCGGCCGATCACCGACCGCGAGGCGTACGCGATGATCGCGCGGCGCCACACGGCGGGTGAGCCCGGCCCGATAACTGCCGTCGCGCTGCGGCATGCATCGCTTCGCCGCACTCCAGCTCGTCGCCGCCAGCTTGCTCACGGCCGCGTGCGTGCACGCCACCCCGCGCGAGGCGCCGAGCGCCGAACGAGCCCGCGTCGCGTCGCGCCTCGCCTGGAAGCCGGTCTCGTTCGCCATCCTCGAGGACTACGACGTCGGCGACGACCTCGCCGGCCCGGCGCGCGACTTCGCGCTCTTCCGCCGGCTCGGCGTCACGACCTGGCGCGGGAGCATCAGCTGGCTCGAGGTGGAGCCCGCGCGCGGACGCGACGACTTCGCGTGGCTGCACCGGTTCGCGCGGCTCGCCGCCGACTCGGGGATCACGCTGCGGCCGTACGTGGCCTACACGCCGGAGTGGGCGGCGCGCGGCGGGCACGATCGCGACGCGTGGAACGACGCGCCGCGCTCGCTCGCCGACTGGACGGCGTTCGTGCGCGCCCTCGCGACCGCGCTTGGGCGCCACCCGAACGTGCGCTCGCTGGAGATCTACAACGAGGAGAACACCGCGCAGTGGTGGGACGGCCCGGAGGCGGCGTACGACTCCGTGCTCGCTGCCGCCACCGGCGCGATCCGCCGCGCCGCGCCGGGTCTCCAGGTGCTGCTCGGCGGGATGGTGTGGCCCGACGCGGAGTGGACGGCGCACGCGTGCGCGGCGGCGCGCGTCGACGTCGTCCCCTTTCACGCGTACCCGGAGACGTGGACCCCCGAGTCGGTGACGGTGGAGAACTACCTGCGCGCCTTCGGCTACGCGCGCTTCCTTCCCGTGGAGCGGGCGAGGTGCCGCGGCGCGCCGGTGTGGATCGACGAGACGGGGTTCGCGACGGTCCCCGGCCGGACGGAGCGCGACCAGGCGCTCTGGTGGGCGCGCGCGATCGCCACCTTCCTCGCCGAACCGGCGGTGCAGGAGATCGGCATCTACGAGATCAAGGACCTGCGCCCGACGGCGGCGGCGATCGGCGGCGCGGCCAACTACCACCTCGGCATCACCGACACGCTCCGCCGCCCCACGCTCGCCTTCCACACCGTGCAGCTCCTCGTGCGGCTGCTCGGCACGGACAGCCTCGCCGTCGCCGACTCGCTGCTGACGGTGCACGTGCGCGCGGGGGAGCGCGGCGCCCTCCACGCGCACGCCTTCCTGCGCGCCGACGGCCGGCAGGTGGTCGTGCTCTGGACGCGGCGGGGCGCGGTGTCGGCGACGGTCGGGCTCCCGCTCTCCGGCCGCCGGGCGACGTCGTACGCGCTGGACGGGACCGGTCGCCCGGTCGCGGGATTCGACGGCCGCACGCTCGCCGTGCGCGGGGTGCGCGCGGGCGACGTTCGCATCGTCGAGATCACGCCGTGAGGCGGCGGCGCCCGCGGCGGGGCGCCTGACGAGCATCCGCCTGACGAGCGGGTGCCTGACGAGAAGACGCCGGCACGCGGGAGCTCCCGCGTGCCGGCGTCGCGTGGGGCGATGTCCGGCCGCCGCTCAGTGCGTCGTCTGCGCGAGGGCGCGGACGGTGCTCGCGAGCAGCGTCACCTTCGCCGCATCGCTGGAGATCGTCGCGTCGCGGTCCAGCTCCGTCGCGAGCTGCCGGAGCGACGAGAGCCCCTGGGCATCCTGCACCTGCTCGGCGTGCGCCAGCTCGTCGCGGATCGCGGCGAGGCGGGCGGCCTCGAGGCCGTTCGAGCGCGCGAGCTGGTCGACGTAGGCGCGAGCGAGCACGAAGGTCGCCGGCCAGGTGTAGTGCGGCTGTCCCTGGACGTTGAGGTAGTCGAGGTGCGCCGTCTTCGCCGCGTCGATCTCGTTCTGGGTGAGCAGGGGGCTCGGCGCGAGCTCGAAGACGTCGAGGCCGCGGGCGATCTCGGAGCTGACGATCACGCCGTTGTACCAGTAGGCCGACCACGAGCCGCCCATCGCCATGCGGTCGCCCTGCACGGGGCCGCGGTCGAAGTAGGCGATCTCCGTCGGGTGCTCGCCGTTGGTGAAGTCGAACACCGAGACGCCGCCCTGGTACCATGCCTGCACCATCACGTCGCGCCCGGGGACCGGGACGAGCGAGCCGTTGTGCGCGACGCAGTTCTCCTGCGGCGTCTGAGCCGCCGGGAGCTTGTAGTAGCCCTGGAACCTGAGCTGCCGGTCGGCGACGGCGAAGATCGCGTCGGCGCCCCACTCGCGCGGATCGGTGGCGCGGCACTTCGGCTGGCCGCCGCCGCCCCACTCGTCGGAGAAGAGGAGCTTGGTGCCGTCGTTGTTGAACGTCGCCGAGTGCCAGTACGAGAAGTTCGAGTCGGAGACGGCGGTGAGCCGCACCGGGTGCTCGGGGTCGTGGATGTCGAGGAGCATCCCGTAGCCCTCGCAGGCGCCGCCGGCGAGGCCCATCGCCGGGTACACCGTGATGTCGTGGCACTGCGTGGGACCCGGACGCGGGCCGTTCCCCGGCGTCTGGCCGATCATCTTCGCGACGATGCCCGGGAGCGCGGCGCGGAGCGCGGCGCTGTCCGCGGCCGTCGGCGCGCCGGCGCCGCCGCGCGACTTCACGATGCTGTCGAGCATCGGGTTGACGAAGCCGGAGGGGGCGACCATCTCCTCGCCGCCGATCGTCACGGTGAAGGCGCCGCGGGCGCGCGCTTCCGCCGTCGCGGCGCGATCCGCCGCCGCCTCGCCGTGGTGCGCCGGCGCCATCAGGTCGTTGAAGATGCGCGGCGAGCTGACGATCGCCGCCTGCTCGGGATGGGCGAGCGGGACCTTGATCACCTCGATCCGGAAGAGCGCCGTGTTCGGGTTCTCGTCCGGCATGCCGCTCGAGCAGCCGGCCAGCTCGTTAGGCGAGCGCACCCGGAACGACCCCGAGATGTAGACGTAGACGTCGTCCGTGTCCTTCGGGTCGACGAGGAGCGTGTGCGTGTGCGACCCGCGGCACGTCTGCACGTTCCCGACGTACTTCGGGTGGTCGATGTCGGCGATGTCGAAGATGCGCAGGCCGCGAATGCGCTCGCTGCTCACCGTGTCCGGCACCCCCTGGCCGCCGCAGTCGAGCCGGCCGCCGAGCCCCTCCGCCGAGACGAAGAGCAGGTTGCGGTACACGGACACGTCGCTCTGCGACGCCGGGCAGTAGTACGCCGTCTTCAGCGCCGGGTGCGTCGGGTCGGAGAGGTCCCAGACCTGGAAACCGTTGTAGTTCCCCTGGATCGCGTAATTGCCGGTGAACGCGAGGTCGGAGTTCGTGCTGCCGAGGAACTTCTCCGAGGGGCGCGTGGTGGACACCAGGCGCATGTTCCACGACGCGGTGGCGGCGTCCCACAGCCCGGGGGCGAGGCCGACGCGCCGGTCGGGCACCGGCGCCAGCGGCGAGACGTTCACGTTCCCCATCTGCTGCGCGGCGGCCGGTGTGCCGGCGCCGCTCATGGTGGTCGCGCGGGCGCACGCGCCCGCGGAGAGCAGCCCGAGGGCGAGGGAGAGCCGGGCGAGCCGGACTGGGATTCCGGTTCGGGGACGACGGGTCTGGTGCGGCGATCGCATGAGGTGACTCCTCCGATGGGGAGACTG
Source organism: uncultured Gemmatimonadota bacterium (assembly GCA_946480295.1). The sequence continues at coordinate 45,101 of CAMLIT010000010.1, read as the reverse complement.
GAACGTGGGACTTCGGTCGGCTCGCGGCGGCGCGATCACGGTGCGGGTGATCCGACCGCGAGCGCGAACAGCATCCGCTGCATGCGGGCGATCTCGGTGGTCTGGTCGACGTTGATGTCCGACGCGAGCTTGAAGACGAGGTCGTCCTGCGCGGCGCCGTAGCTGCCGACCAGGTCGTTGACCATCGTCAGCGCACCGCGATGGTGCTGGATCATGCCGGTGAGGAAGAGGCGGTCGAAGTCGCGCCCCCGCGCGGCGTCGAGCGCCTTCATCTGCGCCTCGCGCAGCATGCCGGGCATCAGCATCTCCTGCTCGACCCCGTTCATCGTCATCTTCATCGGCGCCGCGGACGGATCGGGCACCGGCTGGCCGCGGTCGCGCAGCCACTGCTGCATGGTGGCGATCTCGTCCTGCTGCGCGTTGATGATCCGCTCGGCCAGCGTGCGCACCGAGGGGCTCGCGCCGTGCGACGCCGCCCAGCGGGACATCACGATCGCCTGCGCGTGGTGGCCGATCATGTCCGACATGAAGCGCACGTCGGCGGCCGTGTACGGGTGACGCATGCTGTCGGCACGCGCCTTCGCCATGGCGGCAGCCTCCGACCGGCTGGCGACCGCGCCGGACGGGGCGATCGGGGCGGGGGAGGGGGAGGGGGAGGGGCGCGCCGCGCCGCCGGACGCGCCGCTGCACGCGGCGATCGAGGCGAACGCGGCGACCAGCACGGGGAGTCGGCCGTGACGAAGCGGTGGGTGACTCATGCGAGCCTGGGATGCCGGCGGTGGACGAAGGTTGCGTCCCGGCGACGCCGGGTGCCTATTGACCGCGACGACGACGATGCGCTCGCCCGTCCTCGGATCGAGCGGACACCCGGCGAACTACGCCGCCCTCGCGGCGGTGGTTTCGGCTCCATCGCGGCGCCGGAGTGCAGCAACACTACCGCCGGGCGGCCCGGGCGCAAGGTGACCGGGGCGGCCTCCGGACGGGCCGGGCGCGCCCCCGGCGGACGCGAGGAGGACAGGAGGGGAAACGATGATGCCTGGCTGGATCCGAGCCGTCCTTCCGCAGCTCGCGACGACGACGACCACGGTGCGCGGGATGCCGGGCACGGTGATCAACACCCGCGCGGAGATCGACACGGCCGACGTCCTGCGCCGCCTCGGCGACGCGCTCGGGCTGATCGAGCGCCACACGCCCCACTACTTCCGGCACCTGCGGCGCGACTTCGCGCGCCTCGAGGTCCGGCGCTACGCCTGCCGCGGCGCCTTCTTCCCGGCCACGCGCACCTGCCTCGTGGAGCTCACCTTCACCGTGAACCCGGCCTTCTCCCTCGCCCAGGTCGCGGCGACGATCCTGCACGAGGCGATGCACGCGCGGCTGCACGCCCTCGGCTTCCCCCTCGAGATGGCCGACCGCGCGCGCCAGGAGCGCTTCTGCCGGCGGGGCGAGATCGAGTTCGGGCAGCTCGTCCCCGGCGGCGAGCCGGTGGTCGCGCGCGCGATGCAGACGCTCCAGTACACCGACGCCGAGGTCGCGCCGGTGATCGACGAGGCGGTCGCCGCGCGGCGGATCGCCGAGGCGGACCTGCGGGCGTGGAAGGGACCGGCGTGGCTGAAGGAGGCGCTCGCGCGGCAGCACGGGGTGCACCTTGAGTAGCGCCGCGCGCCGGTTGCTCGCCGCGGCGGCCGCCCTGGTCGCGTGGAGCGCGCCGCTCGCGGCGCAGCAGCCCTCGTGGATGCTCGGCCCCTTCACCAAGCCCGCCGGCGTGAACCCGGTCATCTCCCCCGGCGCTTCGGCGACCTTCGTCTCGCCGATGAACGACAGCACGGTGCGCTGGGAGGAGTACGCGACCTTCAACCCCGCGGCTGTCGTGCGGGACGGGAAGGTGTACGTGCTCTTCCGCGCCGAGGACGCGTCGGGGACGGAGGGGATCGGGCATCACACGTCGCGCATCGGCCTGGCGGTGAGCAGCGACGGGCTGCACTTCACGCGGCGGAGCACCCCGGTGCTCTACCCGGACCGCGACGCGCAGCGGCCTAACGAGTGGCCGGGCGGGGTGGAGGACCCGCGCGTCGTCGAGACCGACGACGGCCGGTACGTGCTCACCTACACGCAGTGGAACCGCGACGTCCCGCGCCTCGCGGTGGCGACGTCGCGCGACCTCGTGCACTGGGAGAAGCACGGGCCCGCGTTCGCCAAGGCGGCGGACGGGAAGTACCTGAAGACGGAGTCGAAGTCGGGCGCGATCCTCACCCGCGTCGTCGGCGACCACCTCGTCGCGACGAGGGTGAACGGGAGATACTGGATGTACTACGGCGTCCCCACCGTGCGCATCGCGACGTCGGAGAACCTCGTGGACTGGACGCCCCTCGAGGACGCGCAGGGGAACGCGCTCGCCGTGCTCTCGCCGCGGCCGGGCTACTTCGATTCATGGCTCGTGGAGGCGGGGGCGCCGGCGGTGATGACGCCGGACGGGATCGTCCTCCTGTACAACGCCGGCAACAGCCGCGGCTACGGCGACCCGACGCTCCCGGAGCACGTGTACACGGGCGGGCAGGCGCTCTTCGACGCGAGCAACCCGCTCAAGCTCCTGGCCCGCTCGAGCGCGCCCTTCATCCGGCCGACGGAGGCGTACGAACGCACGGGGCAGTACGCGGAGGGGACGACCTTCGTCGAGGGGCTGGTGCCGTTCCGGGGGAAGTGGTTCCTGTACTACGGGACGGCGGATTCGCGGGTGGGGGTGGCGATCGCGGGAGGCGGGAGGGGGGAGGCGGGGGGCGTCAGGGACGAGGGACGAGGGACGAGGGACGAGGGACGGAGGGACGCGTCCGGGCTGACCACTTCCGCCGTGCGCAGAGCGCCATGAAGATCGAGCATCAAAGCCGATTGGACACGGATGCCACGGAAGTCGCGGACGTCACGGATGGACGCCGGGGGGCGGCGCGACGCGCCATCGCGCCACGTGGAGCGATCCGTGGCATCCCTGATCCTCCGTCCGATCCGTGTTCCCCATCGTGTGATGCCACCCCGACCACGGAGCCCGACGCATGGCGAGACGAAGCCGGCCCGAACGCGCCGCGCGTCCCCCGTCCCGCGTCCCTCCAATGACTGACCACCACGGCCTCGGCGACCGCTGGCTCGCGGGCGAGCAGGTGGACGGCGTCGCCTTCGGGCTGCGCGCGCGCGTGGAGATCGTCCGTGGCCGGCACGCCCGCCGGCGCGGGACGGTCCTCCTGCTTATGGATGTCGGCGACGACCCGCTCTACCTGGTGGATCTCGGCGGACTGACTATCCGGGTGAGGCAGTCGGACCTGAAGGGGGTCGGATCGTAGGCAGGGGAGCGGGGGACGGGCGAGGAATGACGTTATTGGTCGTTAGTGATTGGTCATTGGCAAGCCGCTCGGGATGCCACGGGAAGCATCCCCCAAGAACCAATAACGAAGAACCAACCACGTCGTTTCTCGTCCCTCACCGCTCCTTCCTCTCCCCATCCTCCACCTCCACCGCCATCGGGAAGAACAGCGACCGGCGCACCGCGGGATAGGGCGTCGTCCACCCCTTCGCGTCCCCCCACAGAATCCGGTTGAGCGCGTCGCTCGGCGCGGCGTCGGGCTCGTGGAAGTTCATGCGCATCGACGCGAGCGCGGCGCGGCGGCGTTCGGCGGCGTGCGGGCCGCGGATGTCGCCCACGCGGGCGTTGGTCTCGTACAGCGACTGCTTCGGCACCACGGCGGTGTACGGCGTGAAGTCCGGCTGCTCGTCGGGGCCGATGAAGCTGGCGCGCATGTCCGTGGCGACGAGGTCGAACATGGACAGCGCGGGGAGGCCGAGCATCAGCTCGATCGTCTTCACCATCCCCGGCTGCACGTAGAAGGTGGAGTCGACGACGCCGCGGCGCGCGTAGGGCGAGGCGACGAGGGCGACGGTGCGGTGGCCGTCCACGTGGTCCACGCCGTCCTGGGCGTCGTCCTCGACGACGAGGATCGCCATGTGCTTCCAGAAGCGCGAGTGGCTGAGCCCCTCGACCAGGCGGCCGAGCCCGAGGTCGTTGTCGGCGACGCACGCGCGCGGCGTGCACCAGCCGGGGACCGTGCCCTGGGTGTGGTCGTTCGGCAGGACGGCGATCGTGAGCGCGGGCATGTCGCCGGCGCGCTCCCAGTCGGCGAGGTGCGCGAGGATGTCGCCCGCCTTCATCACGTCCGGCGTCTCCTCCGTCCACCCGGGGTAGTCGCGCACGAGCAGCCGGTCGAGCGAGGGGATCGGCGAGACGGTGTGATACAGCGCGGCAAGCGTCGCGCGCTGGCCGGCGAAGTCGTCGGGGTGCGCGCGCCAGAGGGCGAACAGGCTGTCGCGCGTGCGCGCCGACGCGTGCGGCGGCTCGTCGGCGTACTCGCCGAAGACGGCCACGCTCTTCCCGTGCGCCCGCGCGCTCTCCCAGAGGAAGCCGCCTGACGAGTAGGCGAGGGGATCGGTGTCGTTGTACGGGTAGCTGCGCCCGTAGTACAGGGGCCACATCGGGTAGTCGGTCTCGTTCGCCTGCGTCAGCCACTGGTGCCCGTCGGCCGAGTTGCCGCCCGACGCGAAGAAGTGGTCGAGGGTGACGAACTGCCGAGCGAGGGCGTGCGCGTTGGGGGTGACGTCCTCGCCGTAGATCACGAGCGAGCGGTCGCCGTCGCCGCGCCCGAGGTCGCCCAGGATCTGGTCGTACGTCCGGTTCTCGCGCACGACGAAGACGACGTGCTGGATCAGCGACGGCTCGCCCGGGCGCTCGGGGACCGCGCGGGGCGGCGCGGAGGCACGCGGCGCGAGCGACACGGTGGACGGGCTGCCGACGGGGGTGAGCCGGTCGTTCTGGGCGACGGCGGTGGTGTACGCCGTCAGCTCGGCGTCGGTGGGGATGGGGAGGACGTTCACCGAGCCGCGCACCGCGTGCACGTAGCGGCCGACCTTGCCGGGCGACCCGCCGGTCCGTCCCGTTCCGGAGCCCACGCCGAGCAGCGCGCCGACGGCGAGATACCGGCCGTCGGGGCTCACGTCGAGCGTGGTCGGATACCAGGCCGTCGGGATCAGCCCGCGAAAGTGGGCGCGCGTGGCCGCGACGTCATAGACGGCGACCGCGTTCGCGCCGCCGAGCGCGACGTACAGCGTGCGACCTCCCGGGGCGAGGGCGAGCGCGGTCGGCGCCACGCCGGGGGTGCGCTCGCGGAAGGGGGCGATCGGGATGGTGTAGGCGAGTCGGGCGTCGCGCGTGTCGACGACGCTCACCGAGTCGGAGTTGCCGTCGGCGACGTAAAGCCGCGCGCCCGCCTCGTCCCAGGCAAGGGCGGTCGGATGCCGGCCGACCGTCACGCTCGCCGTCACCCGGCCGGCGGGCACGTCGACGCGGCTCACGGTGCCGCGCTCGGCGATCCCGCGGGGGTCCACGCGCACCGCTTCGGCGCGCGGATCGCAGCACTGACGCGCCACCCGCTCGCCAGGGCGTGGCCTGGCGCCGCCGAGCACCGTCACGAACGCCGTCGTGCCGTCGGCGGAGATCGCGGCCGCCACCGGTTCGACGCCCAGCGGGACGATGCGCACGAGGGTGCCGCGATCGGCGTCGAGGACGGCGAGGCCGTCGTCGGCGGGGAGGGGGATCACGGCGTAGCGCCGGCCGTCGGGGGACGGGCGCGCGGCGACCGCCGGGGCGCCGGCCATGTAGTCGCCGAGGGCGGGGGAGGTCCACGCCGGCGGGGTCGAGTCGCCGCGGGCGTCGCCGGGGAAGGCGGCGAGCTGCGCGACGATGCCGTTGGTGGGCAGCGGGCCGCCGCCGGGGAGGCGGCTCGTCGCCATCGTCGGCGGCAGCTTGCTCACCGACGAGACGAGCGCGCGGTGCGTCGCCGGATCGATCGTGACGGCGAAGACGCCTGGGCGGGCGATCGCCCCGCGCGCGAGCACGCGGTCGGCGCGCCAGTCGAGCCGGTACGCGGCGTCGGGGACGGCGACCCAGAGCTCGGCGGAGCTGCGGCCGAAGCGCACGCCGCCGACGCGGCCGATGAAGACGGACTGCACGCCGGCGGGGGTGGTGCGCTGGCCGGTGGCGATGACGCCCGGGTCGGGCACGGTGCGCCGCGGCTGCTGGGTGAGCTGGAGGAGCGCGAGGAGGGGGAGGGGGAGGACCATGTCGGCGAAGTTACCGCGGATGGATAGCGCGCACGAGAGCGCTGCCGGGGTCGCCGCCTTGCCTGCGCGCGCGCGCCGGCGCATACTGCCCGGCGGCGCTTGCGGGCCCATGGTTCACCCGTCCAGCCGCCGGCTTCGTCGCCGGCCGCCCGCGCGCCCGCCCTAACCCACCTGGAGGCTCGATGCGCGGTCCCGTCCTCGTCCTCGCCGTGTTCGGCTTCGCGTCCCTGGCGCGAGCGCAGGATCCCGGCACGTCGGTCAAGCCCTTCGACCAGAAGCACGGCGGCAGCGAGAAGATGCACCTCGTCAGCCACGTCGTCACGCATCCAGGCGCGTGGAAGGCGGCCGACATCGAGATGGAGCAGGATCCCGACCGGCCGTACGTCTACATCTCCGGCTTCACCAACTTCGACGCGCAGATCTATGACGTGCGCGACCCGGCGCACCCGAAGAAGATCTTCGACTGGACGATCGAGAATCCCGAGCTGCATCGCGGCATCGGCGCGATGGACGGGAAGTACTTCAAGATCGGCAAGCGGTACTATTACGCGCAGTCGTACCAGTTCATGCAGGGGAGCCCGGACGCCGATCTCGGCGCGGTGATCTTCGACGTCACCGGCCTCCCCGATCCGTCCACGGTGAAGGTCGTCGCGCGCATCCGCTACCCGCAGGCGCCGGGCGGCTTCCACAACACCTACGCGTACAAGCACTCCGACGGACGGGTGCTCTACTTCGCGACGGTGAACCAGCCGAAGGCGCTCGTCTACGACCTGGCGAAGGTGGTGAGCGGTGCGCCGGAGAGCACGTGGCTCGTCGGCGCGGTGCCGAACCCGACGCCGTTCAAGCAGATCGGCACGGGCGGCTACCACGACTTCTACGTCGCCTACGACGCGGCGGCGCACGAGGACAAGTTCTACGGCGCGGGACTCGGCGGCTACTCGGTGTGGGACGTCACGCACCCCGAATCGCCGCGGGAGCTGTTCACGATCACGGGGCTCGGGCTCGACATCGCCCACACCTTCACGCCATCGCCCGACGGTCGTTATGCGGTGACGGAGACCGAGTACCAGTACACGCCGCTCCGCGTGTGGGACCTCGAGCCGGGGCAGACGGGGAAGACGCAGAACATCGACCTGCCGATCAGCGCGTGGGCGGCCGACTGGCGCGACCTGTCGCACAACCACGAGGTGCGCTGGCCGTACGTGTTCGTGTCGGCGTACGAGGACGGGCTCCAGGTCTTCGACCTCAAGGACCCGCGGAACCCGAAGACCGACGGCTACTGGTTCACCTGCGAGTGCCAGCACGAGCACGGCTTCGGCGGCACACCGGACAACGGCTGGGAGAGCACGACGAGCGTCGAGCAGGGCGCCTTCGGCGTGGACGTGCGCAACTACGACGGCCTGATCGCGCTGTCCGACATGCGCAGCGGGCTGTGGCTCTTCCGGATGGACGGCTTCACGGGGTGGAACGGCCACGACGTCGGCATGCCGAACATCTCGAGCGTGCAGGACTACGACCACGGACCGGAAGGCGCCGCGCGGAAGACGGCGTCGACGGCGGGGGCGGGGAGCCGCTGACATGAGGTGGACGGGGCTCGCCGCCGCGGTGCTCGCGGCCAGCCTGCTCGGCGCGCCGGAGGGGCCGTACGACATCCCCCTGTTCGCCACGCCGAAGGCGCCGGCGGCGCAGGGGCACGCACGGCTCGTCTGGGCGCAGTCGCCGTTCGGCGTCGCGGTGACGGCGGACGGGCGCGCGGTGTACGACGTGCGCGTCACGGCGGCGCAGCTCCCGTCCCCGGCGTCGCTCGGCGCCTTCACGACCTACGTCGCCTGGGCGGTGACGCCGGACCTGAGCCGGTGGGAGCGGCTCGGCACGATCACGAACGGCACGTCGACGGTGGGCCACGTCGACATGAACAAGTTCCTGCTGGTCATCACCGCCGAGCGAGGCGCCGCGCCGACGGCGCACGCGGGCCCGACGGTGCTGCACGGCACCTCCCCGAGCGGCTGGCTGCAGTCGTTCCTGACGCATCCGCTGTTCAGGGGGATCACTGGATAGAATGCAGGACAGAGCATCCCGAAGTCATCCCGAGCGCAGCGAGGGATCCGCTGTGCCACGCCGGTGGCTGGGCCTCGCGCGTATCGCGTCCCTCGCCCTCCTCCTCGCCGCGGCTCCCGCGCTCGCCGCCGCACAGCAGAAGAAGGTCGCCCCGCCTGACGACATGAAGGACATGCCGGGCATGGACCACTCGTCCATGACGATGTCTATGCCGATCCCGATGCCGCCGGGGATGCCGATGATGCCGGGGCTCGTCGGCCTGACGCCGCCGGTGTCGTCGTTCCTGCCGGGCGCCGGCGTCGACCCGATGCGCCTGCCCGCCGTGAAGCCGTCGCGGGTGCGCCGCCTGCGCGACGGCGACACGCTCGACCTCACGGCGATGCTCGTCAGGCGGACCATCCGCGGGCACGCCTTCGCCATGTACGGCTTCAACGGCCAGGTCCCCGGCCCGCTCATCCGCGTCCCGCAGAACGCGACCATCGTCGTCCGCTTCCATAACCGCATCGACCTGCCGAGCGCGGTGCACTGGCACGGCGTGCGGCTCGACAACCGCTTCGACGGCGTGCCGGGGGTGACGCAGGAAGCGGTCGCGCCGGGCGACAGCTTCGTCTACCGCGTCCATTTCCCCGACGCGGGCGTCTACTGGTATCACCCCCACGTGCGGGAGGACATCGAGCAGCCGATGGGGCTCTTCGGCAACGTCCTCGTGGACTCGCCGGAGCGCGGCTACTGGTCGCCGGTGAACCGCGAGGAGGCGCTGCTGCTCGACGACCTGCTCGTGAACGGCGACACGCTCGTCCCGTTCGGGAAGGAGGGGCCGGACTTCGCCCTCATGGGGCGGGTCGGCAACGTGTTGCTCGTGAACGGCGAGCCGCACTGGACGATGCGCGCGACGCGGGGCGAGGTGGTGCGCTTCTACCTCACCAACGTCGCGACCTCGCGGACCTACAACCTCTCGTTCGGCGGCGCGCCGATGAAGGTGGTCGCCTCCGGCCAGAGCCGCTTCGAGCACGAGGAGCGGGTGCCGAGCGTGGTGATCGCGCCGGCGGAGCGCTACGTCGTCGAGGTGCGCTTCGACCGGCCGGGCCGCTACGCGCTCGTCAACGCCGTGCAGGCGATCAACCATTACCAGGGGGAGTTCGCCCCCGAGGTCGACACCCTGGGGATGGTGACGGTGGACGACGCGCCGGCGTCGCCGGACTACGGCCGCGCCTTCGCCACGCTGCGGGCGAACGCCGCCGTCTCGCGCGACATCGCCCGCTACCGGCAGTACTTCGACCGGCCGCCCGACAAGCGCCTGACGCTCACCGTGCAGACGACGGGGCTGCCGCTGGCGACGGTGCAGTTCATGACCGTCGACACGGCGTACTACGCGCCGGTCGAGTGGGTGGACGGGATGCCGGACATGAACTGGCTCTCCACCAGCAAGCAGGTGCGCTGGATCCTGCGCGACGACGCGACGGGAAAGGAGAACATGGACATCGACTGGCACGTGAAGCAGGGATCGGTGGTGAAGCTGCGGATCTTCAACGATCCGAAGTCGTTCCATCCGATGCAGCACCCGATCCACCTGCACGGCCAGCGGATGCTCGTCATCGCGCGCGACGGAGTCCCCACGCGCAACCTCGCGTGGAAGGACACGGCGATCATCCCCGTCGGCTCGACCGTCGACCTGCTCATCGACGCGTCGAACCCCGGCGACTGGCTGCTGCACTGCCACATCGCCGAGCACATGGGGTCGGGGATGATGACCGTGCTGCACGTGGACCCGACTCACCGCGCCGGGTCGTAGAGCGCACCGCGGCCGCGCGACGCGCACCCTCCCTCGCCGTCGATCACGCGACATGAAGACGATCGAGTCCCCGGCCGACCGGGCCGAGCTCCTCGCGCGCCTGCGCGCCCTCTCGCCCTCGCACGCGGCGCGGTGGGGACGCATGACGCCGCACCAGATGCTCTGCCACGTGGCGGACACGTGCCGCATGACGCTCGGTGAGCGTGCCGTGGCGCCGGTCGGCAACGCCGTGTCGCGCACGATCATCCGCTTCGTCGCCCTGCACACGCCGGCCCCCATCCCGAAGGGACAGCGCGCGGCGCCGGAGCTGGACGCGCAGCGCGGCGGGACGCCCCCGACGGAGTTCGCGGCGGATCGGTGCACGCTGGAGGCGCTGCTCGACCGCTGCGCCGCGGACGCGACGATCGACGGCCGCGAGCACACCTTCTTCGGCCGGCTGACGCGGCGGGAGTGGGGCCGCTTCCACTACAAGCACCTCGACCACCACCTGCGCCAGTTCGGCGCGTAGAGTATCCTTCTGACGATGTCGACGGGGAGCATCGGGGTGCACAACGACGAGGGCGCGCGGCCGCAGAAGGCGCCGGTGCCAACCGCCGCGGAGGCGCGGGCCGCCCGCGAGACGCTGGGGCTCACGGTCGAGCAGCTCGCGCCGGAGCTCGGCCTGACGCCGGCGGTGGTGTCGGCGTGGGAGGCGGGGCGCATGAGGGTGCCGCGGCGCATCATGGCCGAGCTGCGGTGGCGCGCCGCCGTGCACGAGCGCACGCGCGCGCTCGACGCGAGCGGACTGCCCGTCTGTGCGTGGGTGGCGCGGTGGCACGCCGACTCGCAGGGCCTCTCCCTGCGGCAGCGTCGGGCGCGGCTGGAGGTGCTCATGGAGCACACGCGGGTCTGCCCCACCTGCGTGGCGCGCGAGACCTTCCTCGCCGAGCAGTTCCCGCCCCTCCCGCCGCGCCCCGTGCCCGGCTGGATGGGCTTCATCGGCTGGTTCGGCGACCGGATCCAGCGGCTCCCCCGCTGGCTGCGCCCCGCGGCCACGGGCTCGCTCGTCTTCGCCGGCTACTCGGTCGTGCGCATCGTGCTCCTGTCGCGCGAGTTGATGACCGGGTCGGGAGCGGCGTCGGCGGCGGAAGGACTGCTCGGCAGCGTGCTGCTCGGCGGCGCGATCGGCCTCGGCTACAGCGGCTATCGCGTCCTGCGCGAGCGCCGGGCGGCTCGCCGCGCCGCCTGACGAGCCGCGCCACACGCCACTGCCCCGGACGCATGCCTCCCCTCGTCGGCGTCGACCTCCTCCGCGCGCGGTTCGAGCGCGACCGGGCGACGGGCGGCGCCGCGGGGCGCGCGGCTGAAGAGGAGATCGCGTCAGCGCTCGCGGCCATCGGCTGGCGCGCGGCCGGGGAGGACGCGGTCGAGGAGGTCGCGAGCCTCGCCGTGCCGGTGATCGCCGCCTGCGTGCGCGGGGACCACGACGTCCGCGCGGCCTGCCGCGCGATCGCGGACCTGCTCCGTCGTTATGCACCGGGGCACACCGACGCCCTCCCGCCCGTCGAGGCGTTCATCCCGGCCGCGGCCGAGGTGCTGCGCCGCTACGCCACCGGCACGACCGGGGGCGCCGCCGCACCGCCGTCGTCCTTCTGAGCGCCCGCGCGGCGCGCGCGCGTCGGTGGCGTTCGCCCGTCGGACGAGCGATCTTCGCTGCCGGCACGCCCCAACCACTCACCACGCCCGGAGAAGCCGATGCGAACCGTCGTCGTCGCCGCCGCCCTCGTCCTGTGCGCCGCCTCGTCGGCGCGCGCGCAGAAGTCCGCCACCGCGGCGGACGTCATCCTCGCCGAGCGGCTGCGCGCCGTCGCCGACTCCCTGCCGTCCGGTCCGTCGCGCACCGCGCAGCTCGGGAGGGGCGACGGCTACACCTACGCGCTCACGAAGCGCGAGGCGACCGGCGGCGTCGAGCGGCACGACGCATGGACGGACCTGTTCGTGATCCAGTCCGGCCGGGCGACGCTCGTCTCGGGGACGGAGGCGAGCGGGGCGCGCGAGCAGAAGCCGGGCGAGTGGCGCGGCGGCACGATCGAGGGCGGCGAGCGGCGCGCGCTCGTCCCCGGCGACGCGGTGGTCGTCCCGGCGGGCGTGTTCCACCAGATGGTGCTCGCGTCCGGCGACCACGTCACGTATCTCGCCTTCAAGCTGGCGCTGAAGAAGTAGCGCGTGCTGCGCATCCTTCTCTACGCCCTCGAGGCGGCGGTCCTCTTCGCGCTCTTCAACGCCGCGATCCGCGCCTGGCAGGGGGCGAGGGCGGTGCGCCTCTTCCGGCGGAAGTACGGCTCCGAGCGCAGGGACCTGCTCCTGGTCTACGCGCCGGCGTCGCCCTGGGCGGCGTACGTCGAGGGCGAGTGGCTGCCGCGCTGGGGCGACCGCGTCGTCCTCCTTCGGTGGCCGGACGAGGCCGGCGCGTCTCGTGATCCGCGCGTCATGCTCTTCCGCGCGGTCTCCGGCTCTCGTCCGCGCACGCCGCTGGCGGTCGCCGTGCCGGCGGCCGGCGGGATCCGCGTCGTGCGCTTCTGGCGCGTCCTGCGCGGCGGTGCCGGACGCGGCGGCGCCACGCGCGAGGAGGCGCTGCGCGCCGCGGAGGCGGAGGTCGAGGCCGCGCTCGGGCCGCAGTAGACGCGGCGCCGTCCGCGGCGACACTTTTCCTCTTCCACCAGGAGAAGAGAAGTGCGAGAGCTATTACTGCGGCCGTGGCCCTGGTACGTCGCCGGGCCGGTCATCGGCCTGTTCGCGCCGGCGCTGCTGCTCGTCGGCAACAAGCTGTTCGGCGTATCGAGCAACCTGCGCCACGCCTGCGCCGCGCTCTGCCCGGGCGACGTCCCCTACTTCCGGTATGACTGGAAGCGCCGCGGCGGCTGGAACCTGGCGTTCGTCCTCGGCACGCTCGTCGGCGGCTTCATCGCCGGCGTGCTGCTGCGCAATCCGCATCCCGTCGCCATCGCCGCGCGCACGAAGGCCGACCTCACCGCGCTCGGCATCCACGACTTCACCGGCCTGGTGCCGCACGAGCTCTTCCGCTGGAGCAGCCTGCTGACGCTGCGTGGGCTCGCCGTGATCGTCGGCGGCGGCTTCCTCGTCGGCTTCGGGACGGCGTACGCCGGCGGGTGCACCTCCGGCCACGGCCTCTCCGGCGTCGCCGACCTCCAACTTCCGTCGTTCATCGCGCTCGCGGCGTTCTTCGTCGGCGGGATCGCGGGGACCTTCCTCCTTCTCCCGCTCCTGCTGAGGGCCTGACGATGGCGACGACGGCGGCCGCGCCACGGACCACGCTCGAGCCGGACGCGGCACCCGCGCCCCGGCGGTGGGCGAACGCGATCGGGACCTACTTCGTCCTCGGCGTGCTCTTCGGGATCGTGATCACGAAGAGCGAGGTCATCTCCTGGTTCCGCATCCAGGAGATGTTCCGCTTCGAGGGCTTCCACATGTACGGCGTCTTCGCGACGGCGATGCCGGTGGCGATCGCGACCGTCCAGTGGCTCAAGCGCTCGCGGCGTCGGGCGCTGAATGGCGAGGCGATCGACATCCCGCCGAAGCGGCTCGGCCGCGGGGTTCGTTATGCGGCGGGCGGGGTGATCTTCGGCCTCGGCTGGGCGCTGACCGGCGCCTGCCCGGGCCCGCTCTTCGCGCTCCTCGGCGCGGGCGTCGGCGTGATCGCGGTCGCGATCGCGAGCGCCCTCGTCGGCACCTTCACCTACGGGCTCCTGCGCCCGAAGCTGCCGCACTAGCGCTCGCGCGTCCCCGCCGGCCGGCTCGCGGGGCGCACCCGCCTCAGCCGACAGCGGCACGGATCACGCACTGGCATGAGGCACGATCCAGTGCGACCGATTCGACGCCGCCCGGCGGCATCAGGCATGAGCAGAGAAGAGCGCATCGACGTCACCCCGCTCGCGGACAGCTACGAGATCATCGCCGAGCTCGGCGCGGACGAGGCCACCCGCAGCTACATCGGCAAGCGACGCGCGGACGGCCTCGACGTGGTCATCACCGTCGCCCGCACCCCCGCCGGGGACGAGCGCAACGCGCTGACGCACCTCGCGGCGGACGTGAAGCTCCTGTCGACGCTCGAGCACCGGCACCTGGTCCGCGTGCTCGAGGGCCGCTGGCTCGGCGCCGGCGCGCTGGCCATCGTCAGGCAGCGCATCTTCGCGCCCACCGTGGAGGAGCTGCTGTCGCGCGGCGAGCGCTTCTCCAACGCGCGCGTCGCGGCCATCCTCCGCGAGGTGAACGGCATCCTCGACTGGGCGCGGCGCGAGCGCGTCGTGCACCGCGCGGTCACGACGGACACCGTCTTCCTCGAGCCGGGGACGGACCGCGTCCTCGTCGCCTTCGCCCTGCGGCCGATCCCGCTCACCGGCGCGCCGGAGGCGGAGGGCGACGCGCAGACCGTGGCGACGATCGCGCGCGCCATGCTCGCGCGGAGCGCCGAGGGCGCGGAGGACGACGAACGTCCCGAGGAGCGCCTCGCGGAGCTCCGCCCCGACCTGCCGCAGCGCGTCATCGAGCGCACGGACATGCTCCTGCACCCGACGCGCGGCGGCGCGGCGCCGGACATCGCGGGCTATCTCGCGCTGATCGCCATGGCCGACGCGGTGAAGGTCGGCGAGGACGAATCGGCGCGGGTGACGCAGGAGGCGCTGACCGAGCAGCGCCTGACGCGTGAACAGCTCACGGCCGAGCGCGCGCAGCAGGAGCAGGAGTTCGCCCAGGCGCGGCAGCAGCTCGCGGACGAGCGCGCCCGGCTCGAGCGCGAGATCGCCGACCAGCGGGAGGCGCTGTCGGCGGAGCGCACGGAGCTCGAGCGCTCGGTGGCGGAGGAGCGCGCGCGGCTGTCCCGCGACCGCGCCGAGCTGACGGGGGCGATCACGGCGGCGCACGAGCAGCTCGCGCTCGAGCGGCAGCAGCTGGAGCGTCAGCGCCTGGCGATGCTCGGGACGGCGGGCGCGCAGGGAGCGAGCGCGCCGGCGCGGGGGAAGGCCGGCGCCGAACGAGCGCTCGCGCCGGTGCTCGTGCCGGCGGCCGACGCGCCCCCCGCGGTGGAGCTGCCCGCCGCGCGCGGGCTCCAGAGCGAGGAGGCCGAACGCTCGATCGAGCGGGAGACGATGCCGTTAGGCGCGGGGATACCCGCGCCCGGCGACGAGGAGCCGCGCCCAGGCCATGCCGCGTGGGCGGTGCCCGCGGGCGCGGTCACGCTGCTCGGCATCGTCGTCGCCTCGGCGCTGGCGCTGTCGCGCGGGCCCGACCAGCCGACGCTGGTGCCGCTGGCCGGCGATGGCGCGACGGTGGTCGACAGCGCCGCGCAGTTGCGCGCGACGCGCGATTCGGCGCAGCTCGTCGTCGACTCCGCGGGCGGCGCGGTGATGCCGGCGCCCGCGGCGACGGCTGCGGCGACGGTGCCGGCCGGCGCGAGCACGGGCGCGACGCCTGTCGACAGCGCGGCGGCCGACAGCGCCCATGCGGACAGCGGCGTGGCGGTCGCGGCGACGCACCACACCACGCCGAAGCACCGGCAGCCGCGCGCCGAGAAACCCGCGGTGCGCGACAGCGCGGCGATGGCCGATTCGGCGGCGGCGAACCCGTTCTTCCTGCCCCCGGTGCAGCGCACGCCCCGGACGGCGAGCCCCGACACGACGGCGCGGCCGGATACGAGCATCCGTCGCGACAGCATGCGCGAGCGCGGGAGCGGGAGCGGGAGCGGGATCGCGGTGCGTACGCCGTCGGCGCGGGCCGACAGCGGGGCACGGCGGGACAGCGTCGTGAGAACGCGGCCGGACACGATGCCGCCGGCGTAGCGTCGCGCGCTTCCACGCGCGTCCGCGGTCTGGCATATTGGGCGAACCGGGTGCGCGGTGGGCGCGTCCGGGATCACTCTCCAGGGGACGATCGCGATGCGCCGGACGGCCGGGACTGCCGAGCGAGGGATGCGGGGCGACGCGGTCTTCTCGCGGTGCCGCGCCTATCGTTATGCACTCTGGCGGGAGTGGGACCCGGCCGGGCCGACCGTGCTCTTCATCGGCCTGAACCCGTCGACCGCCGACCACCGGCGGGACGACCCGACGATCCGGCGGTGCATCGGCTTCGCGCAGGCGTGGGGCTTCGGCCGGCTCGCCGTCGGCAACATCTTCGCGTACCGCACCCCGCACCCGGCGCTGCTCAAGCGGGCCGCGTCGCCCGTGGGGCGCGCGAACGACCGCTGGCTGCGCCGGCTCGCCGACGAGGCGGACCTCGTCGTCGCCGCGTGGGGCGTGCACGGCGCGCACCGCGACCGGGCCGCGGCGGTGCTCCGCTACCTCCCGCGCCCGCGGTGCCTCGGGACGACGAAGGACGGCGCGCCGCGACACCCGCTGTACCTGCCGCGCGCCGCCACGCTCGCCGACCTGCCCCTGCCGCCATCCACCCGGCGCACGCGTTCCGCGGGGCGCGAGGACTGATGCGCTCGAACCGCCTCGCCGTCGCGCTGTTCGCCGCCGCCGGCCTCGTGTTCCTGGTCGAGGGAGCGCTGGCCAGGCCGTGGCACCCGGTCTTCGTGACGCTCGGGATCGCGCTCCTCGTGATCGCGGCGGGGCTGCTGCGCCGCGTGCGGGCCGCGTCGTCGGCCGAACGCCGGCGCTGAGCGCCCGCGCTCGTTGGACGTGGGCGCCTCCGGTCGCTAGTCTCCTCGCCATGCGGATCGGCATCGACATGGGGGGGACGAAGATCGAGGGCGTCGCGCTCTCGCCCGCGGGCGAGGTCCTCGTCAGGCAGCGCGTGAGCACGCCGCGCGACTACGAGCCGTCGCTCGTGGCGATCACGCGCCTCGTGGAGGAGATCGAGGAGCGCGCCGGCGAGTGCGGCAGCATCGGGATCGGGATCCCGGGCGCGATCGTGCCGGAGACGGGGCTCGTGAAGAACGCGAACTCGGTGTGGCTGAACGACAAGCCGCTCGGTCGCGACCTCGAAGCGCGGCTGCGCCGGCCGGTGCGGCTGATGAACGACGCGAACTGCTTCGCCCTGTCGGAGGCGTCGGACGGCGCGGCGGCGGGCGCCGACGTGGTGTTCGGCGTGATCCTCGGCACCGGCGTCGGCGGCGGGATCGTCGTCGGCGGCCGGTGCCTGACGGGGCCGAACCTCGTCGCCGGCGAGTGGGGACACAACCCACTCCCCTGGCTCGCCGCCGACGAGTATCCGGGCCCGTCGTGCTACTGCGGGAAGAACGGCTGCATCGAGGCGTTCCTCTCGGGGCCAGGGTTCGAGACCGATCACCTGCTGCACTCCGGCGAATCGCGGTCGAGCCGCGACATCGTCGCCGCCGCGGCGGCGGGCGAGGGGGCGGCCGCGGCATCGCTCGCGCGCTACCACGACCGGCTGGGCCGGGCGCTGGCGTCGCTGATCAACCTCCTCGACCCCGACGTGATCGTGCTCGGCGGCGGGATGTCGAACATCGAGGGGCTGCCGGAGGAGGCAGCGACGGCGGTGCGGAAGTACGTCTTCTCGGACACGCTGGTGACGCCGATCGTGCGCGCAAAGCACGGCGACTCGAGCGGTGTGCGCGGCGCGGCGTGGCTGTGGCCGGAGGAGCAGCGATGAGCGGGATCGTGGCGGAGGAACGGCAATGATGGCCGCGGCGTCAGGCACTCGGCGCGCGGGGCGCCTGGTCGCGTCGCTCGCGCTGCTCGTCGCGGCCGCGGGCTGCCGCGAGGTCGGGAGGCTGGCGTTCACGCCGCCGCGCGCGGAGTTCCGCGGGGTGAAGGTGCGGCAGGTCGGGCTGGCGGGAGGCAGCATCGACGTCCTCCTCCACCTCACCAACCCGAACCCGTACACGCTGACGGCCACCGGGGCGCAGTACCGGCTGTTCGCGCACGACTCGATCGAGGTCGGCTACGGCGCGAGCGTGGACACGGTGCGGATCCCCGGCCACGACACGGCGACGGTGCGCCTCCCGCTCGACGTGAGCTGGGGCGCGCTCCAGCGGGCCGGCGTGGACGTGCTGCGCAGCGGCGGCGCCAGCTACCGCCTCGACGGCGCGGTGGACGTGAAGACGCCGTTAGGCACCTACGCCGTGCCGCTCCGGGCGCGGGGGCAGGCGCGGATCGTGGTGGGGCGGTAAGCTCCGTCGCGCCGGCATCACACGACGCGACACGGATGCCACGGATGCACGACACGGATGAACGCGGATCGCACCGGAGCCAGATCCTTCGATCGCCGCGCTCTCTCAGGATGACAGCAACGCCCGGGCGCCCGGCTCCATCCGTCGGATCCGTGCCCTCCGCGGCATCCGTGTCCAATCGGCGTTGGACCCCGCCGTGCGCGCAGGACCCGGCGCACGGCGGACGTGGCCCGCCCGGGCGCGTCCCTCGTCCCTCGTCCCTGACGCCTCCCGCCTCCCGCCTCCCGCCTCCCGCCCTACACCCCCGCCACCCGCCGCTTGTACTCCGCCAGCGCCTCGTCGAGCCGGTCGTGGGCGGTGGTGTCCCCGGGCACGTTGTGCGACGGATGGATGTACAGCTTCACCCCGCGATCGGCGAGGATCTCCGCGACGGTGGTGATCGTCATCCAGACCACGGCGACGAACGCCATCGTCGAGACGGGGCCGACGTTGTCGCGGTGGTGCTTCAGCGGCACCGACGAGTCGCCGGCCGGCACGCGCGTGTCGATCACGACGTCGGCGATGTCGAACAGCTTCCGCCCCGACGGGTGTCGCGGCGTGCTGCCCCGCGCCTGCTCGGCGGAGCCGGTCGCGACGACGCGCATTCCCAGCTCCTTCGCCCGCAGCGCCACGTCGATGTTCACGTTGTTGATCCCCGTGTGCGAGAAGATCCACATCGTGTCGCGCGGGTCGAAGTCGTAGCTGTTCATGATCGCGTCGCCGTAGCCCTGCGCGCGCTCGAGGAAGAGGAACTGGTGGATGCCCATCTCGCCGGTGACGCGCGTGAAGAAGGTCAGCGGCAGCTCGACCATCGGATGGAAGCCGACGAAGCCGCCGATGCGCGGATACATCTCCTCGACGGGGATGGTCGCGTGGCCGCAGCCGAAGGTGTGCACCCACCGCTCGGCGGCGATCGAGTCGGCCATCAGGGATGCGGCGTCGCGGATCGCGGGAAGCTGGGTCGCTTCGATGTCGTCGAGGACGGCGCGGGTGTTGGAGAGCCAGGTCTGGGCGAGCATGAAGGAGGGACGAGGGACGAGGGACGAGGGACGAGACCGGGACGCCACAAGGCATGGTCATCTCGAGGGAGCGCAGCGACCGAGGGAACTACTGTGCGCCGTCGGGTGGCTGCATGCCGGGAAGACGTCATTGGTCATTGGTCGTTGGCGAGCCGCTCGGGATGCCGCGAGGAGCGTCCCGAGCGGCTCGCCAGTGACGAAGAACCGACGACCAACGACGCTCGAACGGACAGCGCACCGCCGAGTGCGGATGCCGGTTCACCGCACCCCGGCCGCCGCCGGCACCCCCATCCGCCTCGCCGCCACCCCGAGCAGCGTCGCGAACAGCACGAGGGCGGTGGGTACGATCAGGAAGGACAGCCGCAGGCCGTACGTCGCGCCGAGCGCGCCGGTGGCGTAGGGGAGGATCGTGCCGCCGGTGAGCGACATCACCATGACGATGCCGAACGCGGTGCCCGAGAGCGCCGCATAACGATCGCCGGTGAAGCCGAGCACCACGGGGTAGCTGGCGGCGAAGCCGGCGCCGAGGAGGAAGACGCCCGCGGCGGCGATGGCGATGGCGTGCGTCGACACGAGGAGGAGCGCGCCGACGAACGCGAGGCCGAGACAGCCGAGCAGCACCCGCACCGGCGCGGCGCGGCGGAGCAGCCAGCCGAGCGCGAGCCGGGCGACCATCATGCCGAGCCAGTAGAGCGAGAGCACGTAGAGCGCGAGGTCCGCGGCGAGGTCGAGCTCCGTCTTGAAGAACGTCGCCGTCCAGCCGCCGACGGTGATCTCCATCCCGCTCTCCAGGAAGAGCATTGCCCCGAAGAGCAGCAGCACCGGGTCGCGCAGCAGCCGCCGCGCCTCGGCGATCGGGAAGCCCTGCCCCTGCTTCGGCGCGGGGAAGCGGTTGAGGAGGGTGAGCACGAGCGGGACGAGCACGATCGCGCCGGCCGCCGCGATGACCTCGGAGTAGGAGAAGCGGCCGAGGAGCGACCCGAGGGCGAAAGGCACGCCGACGGCGCCGATGCCGAAGAACACGCCGAGCAGGCTGAGCCCGGACCCGCGGCTCTCCGCGCTGACGTCCGCGACGAGCGCGTTCGTCCCGCCGTTGATGATCCCCCCGCCGAAGCCGACGACGAGGATGGCGACGCGGAGCCAGGCGACCGTCGCGGCCAGCGCGATCCCCTCGAGGCCGAGGACGATCAGCGACGACGAGGAGAGGAGCATGCCGCGGTAGCCGTACCGGTCCACCATCGGCCCGAAGACGACGGAGCCGGCGAGGATGCCGAAGCTCATGAGGAAGAGCAGCGCGCCGGCGGCGGTGGTGTCGAGCCCGAAGCGCGGGATGATCGACGGGAGCACGGCGCCGAGCGTCGTGAGGACGATGCCGAACGAGAGCATGCCCAGGCAGGCGATCGCGAACAGGGTACGGCGATTCGTCATGCGTGCATCGGAGTCGGAGGGAGGGGAAGCGCGACGGCCTCCGGCGCGAGCATCGTCAGGCGGGCCGCGCCGAGGAGTACCGCGTCCCCGCCGAGCGTGCTCGCCGCGAAGAGCGTATCGCGGATGGCGACCGGCTGCGCCCAGCGCGTCGCCTCCGCGCGGATGCGGTCGACGAAGCGGGCGGCAGGGCCGAACACGCCGCCGCCGAAGACGATGATCTCGGGGTTGAAGAGGCTGACGAGGTTGGCGGCGGCCATCGCCCAGAAGTCTACCGCCTCGTCGAGCACCGCCGTGGCCACGGGGTCCGCGCGCTCCAGCGCGGCGAAGACGTGCTCCGCCGTCAGCTCGCGCGGCGCGACGCGACGCAGCTCCCCGTCGTAGGCCGCGTCCGCGGCGAGGCGCTCGCGCGCGACCGCGGCGATGCCGGGGCCCGACGCGTGGTGCTCGAAGCAGCCGCAGCTCACGTACGCGTCGCGGAAGGGACGGTCGAGCGCGAGCCAGCCGATGGCGCCGGCGATGTCGGCGTGCCCGCGCAGCACGCGGCCGTCCACGAGGATCCCCGCGCCGATCCCGGTGCCGACGGTGAGGAAGATCGCGTCGCGCGCCCCGCGGGCGATGCCGCGCCACGTCTCGCCGAGGATGCACGCGGCGCGATCGCTGTCCACCGCCACGCGCACCCCGCCGCCGAGCGAGTCCGCGAGCTCCGCGCCCAGCGGGTAGTCGTCCCAGCCGGGGATGTTCGGGGCCCAGACGGTGTCGCGCTCGGCGCGATGGATCCCGGGGACGGCGACGCCCACGGCATGCACCGGCTGCCCGCCCTCGGCGCGCACGCGGTCGCGCATGGCGCGGGCTCGCTCGGCGACCAGCGCGCCGACCGCGGCGCCCGTGCATCCGTCGAGCGGTACGATGTCGCGGTGGAGGATGTCGCCGTCGGCGGAGCACGCCGCCGTGGCGAGCTTCGTGCCGCCGAGGTCGATCGCGATCACGGTCATGGGCCGCGCTCGAAATGGATGGGGTTGGGCACACCCGACGCGTGAACATGCAGCGCCGGCGCGGCAGCGGCCAGAGTCGCCGGCGCGCCATGCCGGGCGCGGCGCTGGCACTGGGTCCCCTTGCGCGTGCAGATTCCACGTCCCGCAACCCCGCTGCCTCACGATGCCGATCGAGAACGTTTCCGACACCGCACGCTGGGTCGCCGTCTACCGCGCCATGGAGAGCGAGCGGCCGGACGCGCTCTTCCGCGATCCGTACGCGCGTCGACTCGCCGGCGAGCGCGGCGAGGCGATCGTCCGCGACATGAAGCGCGGCCGCCAGACCGCGTGGTCGATGATCGTGCGCACCGCCGTCTTCGACGAGATCATCCTCGACTGCGTGCGCGGGCGCGGCGTGGACCTCGTCGTCAACCTCGCCGCGGGGCTCGACGCGCGCGCCTGGCGGCTCGACCTCCCGCCGTCGCTCCGCTGGGTCGACGTGGACCTGCCGGGGATCCTCGACTACAAGATGTCGCAGATGGGGGACGAGCCGACGCGCTGCCGCTACGAGGCGATCGCCACCGACGTCACCGACGCCGCGCGGCGCGACGCGCTGTTCGCGCAGCTCGGCCGCGAGTCCACGCGCGCGCTCGTCGTCAGCGAGGGGCTGCTCATCTACCTGAGCGACGAGCAGGTGGCGTCGCTGGCGCGCGCGCTGCACGCGCAGCCCGCCTTCCGCTGGTGGCTCGTCGACCTGGCGAGCCCGCGGCTGCGGCAGATGATGGAGAAGTGGTGGGGGAAGACCGTGCGGGAGGGCAATGCCCCCTTCCGCTTCGCCCCCGCCGAGGGCGCGGCCTTCTTCGAGCGCCACGGCTGGCGCGAGGTGGACTGGCGGAGCACGATGCGCGAGGCCTTCCGGCTGCGGCGCGCCCCGTGGTTCCTCCGCGTCTGGCGCGCGATCGGCGCGGTCTCCACCCGGCGCGCGCGCGAGGAGATGCGCCGCTTCGCGGGCAACCTGCTCCTCGAGCGGATCTGAGGCGACGCGGCGTGACGGCGTTCGAGCAGGTGGTCGTGGTGGAGGCGGCGGACCTCGACGAGCGGCAGCACGTGAACAACGTCGTCTACCTGCGCTGGGTGCAGGAGGTCGCGACCGCGCACTGGCGCGCGCTGGCGTCCCCCGAGGCGCAGGCGGAGATCGCCTGGGTCGCGCTGCGGCACGAGATCGACTACCTCGCGCCGGCGGTGCTCGGCGACGAGCTGGTCCTGCGCACGTGGGTCGGCGAGGCGGAGCGGCTGACCTTCGAGCGCTTCACCGAGATCCGGCGCGCGGCCGACGGCCGCGTGCTGGCGAAGGCGCGCACGCTCTGGTGTCCCGTGGACATGCGCACCGGCCGCCCGCGCCGGCCGAGCGACGAGGTGCGGGCACGGTTCTCGACGAATGCCGACGACCGGTGAACGAGGAGCCGCGCTTCCTGGCCGACGCCATGCTCGGGCGCCTCGCCCGCTGGCTGCGCGTGCTCGGGCTCGACACGCTCTACGACGAGGTGAACCCCGATCCGGTGCTCGTGCAGACGGCCGACGAGGAGGACCGCGTGCTGCTGACGCGCGACCGGCACCTGCTCCGCGAGCTGCGCCCGGTTCGTGCCTGGGAGGTGACGGAGGACGCGCCGCTCGCGCAGCTCCGCGACGTCGTGCGCCGGTTCGACATCGGTTTCCCGCGCGAGCTGTTCACGCGGTGCCTGGTGTGCAACACGCCGCTCGTGGAGCTGGGCGAGAGCGAGGCGCTGGCGCTGGTGCCCGACCGGTCGCGCGGGCTGCCGGGGCCGGTGCGTCGCTGTCCGGCCTGCGGGCGCGTCTACTGGCAGGGCTCGCACGCGCGGCGCATGCGCGCGGCGCTGGAGCGGTCCCTCGGCAATGGTCTCGAAACGCGAGGTGACGAATGTACGTGATCGCGGTCGTGTGGATCGTGGCGATCGTGCTCGGCGTGATCCTCTTCCAGCGCTTCACGCGCCCGCCGACGGCGCCGACGATCGGGGTGCCCGGGCAGCGGGTGGTGCCGCGGCGCGTGTACCCGCTCTGGCTGGTGCTCGTCCTGTTCATCCTGCTCGTGATCGCGCTCTGGGTGACGCTGCGCTACGGCGCGACGCACGTCGGGCCGGCGGGCGCGGCCGGCGCCGCGACGGTGACCACGACCGCGCCGCGAGGGTGATCGCAGTCGCACTCCGCGCCGGCCACGCGTATTAGACTCCATCATGGTCCAACTGGTCTGCATCGACGTCGACGGCACCCTCGTGGGGTCGTCCGGCACCGTCCTTCCCGAGATCTGGGCGGCGGCCGCGCGGGCGCGCGAGAGCGGGATCCGCCTCGCCATCTGCTCCGGTCGGCCCGCGTTTGGCAACACGCGGGAGTACGCCCTGCGCCTCGACCCCGACGGCTGGCACATCTTCCAGAACGGCGCCAGCGTGCTGAACCTCGGCAGCGGCGCGTCGCTCTCCGAGTCCCTCCCGCCGGAGAGCGTCATCAAGCTCGTGACGCGCGCCCGCCACACGGGGCGCATCCTCGAGCTGTACACGGACGAGAGCTACGCCGTGGAGAGCACGGCGAAGCGCGCGCGCGACCATGCCGGGCTCCTCGGCATCCCCTTCGAGCGCCGCGCCTTCGCCTCGCTCGAGCGGCCGATCGTGCGCGCGCAGTGGCTGCTCGGGCACGAGGAGGTGCGGACCGTGCTCGCCGAGCCGCATCCGGGGCTCGAGCTCTCGCCGTCGACGTCACCCGTCATGCCCGACACGACCTTCGTGAACATGACGCGGAAGGGGATCGACAAGTCGAGCGCCGTGCGCGCGCTGGCGGCGGCGTACCGTGTGTCGCTCGACGAGATCATGCTCGTCGGCGACGGGGAGAACGACGCGGCGGCGATGCGCATGGTCGGCTTCCCGGTGGCGATGGCGAACGCCGAACCCGGCGTCCGCGCCGTGGCGCGGCACGCCGTCGGCCACGTGGACGACGCCGGGCTCGCCGAGGCCCTGGAGCTGGCCATCGCCGGCTGAGGAGCTTCCGCGCGGCGACACCTACCGCCGCGCCCCTCGTCCCGCGTCGCGCGCGGCCGCCGTGGAGCTCCGCGGCCAGACGTTGTCGCTCGGATCCCGGTCTGGGAAGCGGCCGTGCGGATCGAGGGTGATCGACTCGATCCGGCGGCCCCCGAAGTCGAGCGTCGCGGCGAAGGTGCGGCTCCCGCCGAACCAGACGTCGACCGGCCAGGTCACCACGGCGGTGCCGCTGTCGGTGAGCACCGCGTTAGGCATCCGGCGGATCTTCGGGCCCGTCGGCGCGAACTTGACCTCCAGCACCACCGGCGAGGGCATCTGCCCGTCCTGCCGCACGGTCACGACGGTGCGGCGCCCGTGCGTCGCCACGCCCTGGATCGACCCGTCCACCGCGTCCGTGGTGAAGAGCCAGTAGTACCAGAACCAGCCGAGGTCGCGGTGCAGCGCGTGGTTCATGAAGAAGGCGTAGTCCCACGGCGAGGGATGCTTGAACCGCCACGCCTTCTCGTACTCGCTCATCGCCCGCCAGACGGCCGTGTCGCCGACGATGCCGCCGAGCGCCGAGAGCATCAGCGGCGCCTTGCCGTACGCCTCGAAGCCGTACATCGGCCCGCCGTAGTTCTCGTCCCACATCAGCGGCGCCTCCTCCTCGTTGCCGCTGACCGCGCCGTACTGCTGGCCGAGGCCGTCGAGGTGCGGCGGCTCGTGCCGCGCGTCGGCCGCCGACAGGATGTCGGCGTACTGGTTGAAGCCCTCGTCCATCCAGCCGTACCAGGTCTCGTTCGTGCCGACCATCATCGGCGCCCACTGGTGCTCCGTCTCGTGGTCCGCGGCGCCAGGGCTGGACATGATGAACATCGGATACTCCATCCCCGTCTCCGGCCCGTCCACCATCGTGAGCTGCGGGAAGGCGTAGGGCATCCACAGCTTCGAGTAGAACGCGAGCGCGTGCTGGAGGATCGGCCCCGCCTGCGCGAAGCCCGCGCGTCCCATGCGCCCCTCCGCGTGGCCCGGCAGGTAGAGGATGTTGACGGGAATCGGCGCGCCGCGCCCGGGGATCGTCGCGCGCGTCGCGTCCCACACGAACTTCGGCGACGCGGCCCACGCGACGTCGCCGACGCTGTCCGCCTCGAAGTGCCAGACGAGTCGCTGCCGTCCCGTCGCGGTCGCGTTGCCGGCGGCGACGTCCGCCGCCGTCACGATCGCGCGCGTCGAGTCGGAATCGAGGACGCGCGCGAGGCGCTGCCGCTCGAGCTCCGTCAGCACCTCGTCGGGGTTCTTCAGCACGCCGGTCGCGCCGACGAGCCACCCGCTGGGGACGTCGATGCGCACGTCGAAGTGGCCGAAATTGTTGTAGAACTCCGACGGGC
This sequence comes from uncultured Gemmatimonadota bacterium, assembly GCA_946480295.1. Next base: position 19,096 of record CAMLIT010000010.1, on the reverse strand, counting down.
CGAGGTACGGCTCGGTGTCCCAGCCGCGGAGGTCGTCGAACACGGCGACGCGCGGATACCACTGCGCGACCTGGAAGAGCGTGTCCGCCCACCGCCCCATGCGCATGCCCCGTCCGCCGGCCACGCCCGGCACCTTGAAGTGCCACTCCGCCTCGACCGTCGCCGTGCCGTGCGCCGGGATCGTCGTCGGGAGCGGGATGCGCGCCGTGGTGCGCGTGATCGCCTCGGCGATCGGCTGCCCCCGCCCGAACTGGTTCTGCGGCGGCGGCGCGGCGAGATCGATCGCCTGCCCGTTGACGACGAGCTTCGTGAGCTGCATGCCGTCCGTCAGCTCGACGCCGGGGTCCGTCTCCGCGCGCTCCGCGTCGGGGCGGAGGATGTTCTGGTCCAGCCGGATCTGGAGGGTGTGCAGCGTGGAGTCGCTGGTGTTGTGGATGACGGCGGTCTCCCGGCCGGTGATGGTGGACGTCGGGACATCGAGCCGCGCGTCGATGCGGTAGTCGAGCCACCACTGCCAGTAGCGCGCCCCCGGCCGTCCGGTGGAGTCGCGCGTACCGGCGGCGAAGGCCCGCCGGATCATGTTCGTGAGCGGGATGTCGCGGCGCACCGCGCGCGCGGGGGGCGCGGCATGCGAGGCCGCCTGCGCGGCGGCGCCGTGCACGGGGAAGGCGAGCGCGCCGGCGAAGATCAGCGCGGCGAGAGTGCGAGCGGTCATGGGAGCTCCGGGAACGGGATGGGGCGTGGGGCGGGGGAGCGATTCAGAGATAGTGCAGTTGGGCGGGAGGCGGGAGGCGTGGGGCTCCTCGGCCGCTCCGGGCTCCGACCGCCGCCGCGGGCGACTCTACCCAGCCCGGCTCCAGGAGAATCGACACGGATCCCGCGGAAACCGTGGATCGGCACGGATGGGCGGAGGTGGGCGGGGACCGGGTCCCGGGCCGGCCTACGCACGCCGCGACCGACCTCCTCGCGCCACCGCGGGCCGCTCTACCCATTCGACATCCAAAGAGCCGACGCGAATTGATCGGACATCGTGCGAATCGGCGCGGATGGGGGCGGGGTCGAGGGATCCGATCCCCCGGTCCGGCCGCTGGGCGCGAGGAGGCGTCGCGCCACGAGGGCCGATCCGTGGCATCCGTGACCTCCGTCGAATCCGTGTTCCCACCGCGTACTGCCGGTCCCGATCACGGACCCCGACGCACGCCGCGACGACGCCAGGGATGCACGCGTCCCTCGTCCCTCGTCCCCCCGCTCCCCACCCCCCGCCCCCCCCCCGTGCCCTTCCGCCCGCTCGGCCGTCAGGTATTGCGAAGACGGCGCCTGACCGACCCCTCCCCGGCTTCGGAGCACGCCATGGCTGATCCGCGCGAGCACATCGCATCCGCGAAGGCCGCGGGCCTCCGCTACGTGACCGACGCGATGCCCGGCATTCGCCGGCGTCGCGCCGGGCGCGGCTTCGCGTACGTCGATCCCGCCGGCCGCCCGATCCGCGACCGCGCCGCCCTCGCGCGCTTCCGCCAGCTCGTCATCCCGCCGCGGTGGACCGACGTCTGGATCTGCCCCATCGAGCACGGCCACCTCCAGGTCACGGCGCGCGACGCCCGCGGACGCAAGCAGTACCGCTACCACCCGAAGTACCGCGCCATCCGCGACGAGACGAAGTTCGGCCGCGTCCTCCAGTTCAGCGGCATCCTCCCGCGGATCCGCGAGGCCGTGGAGCGCGACATCCGTCGACACGACCTCTCGCGCGAGCAGGTCCTCGCGACCGTCGTCTGGCTCCTCGAGCGTACGCTCATCCGCGTCGGCAACGACGAGTACGCGCGCGAGAACGGCTCCTTCGGGCTCACCACGCTGCGCAGCAAGCACGTCGAGGTCACCGGGGCGCGGCTCCGCTTCGAGTTCACGGGGAAGAGCGGCGTGCCGCATTCCGTCGCCGTCACCGATCGCCGCATCGCGCGCATCGTCCAGCGCTGCCAGGATCTGCCGGGGCAGGAGCTCTTCCAGTACCTCGACGCCGGCGGCCGCCGCCAGAGCATCGACGCCGAGGACGTCAACGAGTACCTGCGCGCGATCACCGGGCACTACATCACGGCCAAGGACTTCCGCACCTGGTCGGGGACGATGCTCGCCGCCACCGCCCTGCGCGAGCTCGGCACGGCGGCGACGGCGAAGGCGCGCGAGGCGAACATCATCCGCGCCGTGGACCAGGTGTGCGAGCGGCTGCGCAACACGCGCGCGGTCTGCCGGAAGTACTACATCCATCCCGAGGTGCTGCAGGCGTACCGCGAGGGATACGTCATCCCGCGCCCCGAGGAGAAGCCGACGATCGAGCGCCGCGCCAGCGGCGCGCCCGCCGGGCTCCGTCGCGACGAGATCGCCGTGATCGAGCTTCTCCGGCGTCGCACGCGCGCCTGAGCGCGCCGCGGTCGCGCGCTCAGCTCAGCGCCTTCTTCCGCGCCAGCGGACGCGCGTAGGCGTTCGCCGGGTTGTGGCTGTTGATCGTCAGGATCCGGCGGTACAGCTCCAGCGCCTTCGCCGCGTCGCCCGTCTTCTCGTAGGCCTGGGCGAGGAGGGCGAGGATGAACGGATCGTGCTGGTCGGCTTGTTGCAATTCGCCCGCCGCGCCATGGAAGTCGCCGGTGTGGAACGCGACATAGCCCGTCAGGTACGGGAAGAAGCGCCGCTGATCGGGGATGAGCCCGCGATCGAGCAGCGCCTTCGCGGCGGCGACGTGCGCGCGCGCCGCGTCCGGCTGCCCGCGGCGTGCCGCGATCCGCGCCTGCGCGTGCTCCCAGCGGAACTCCCACAGCGTCTTCGCCGAGTCGGTGAGTTGCGGCTGGAGGAGCGCGGTGGCGTGCCCGCGCTCGTACCACTCGAACGCGCGGTCGACGCTGTCCGCCTCGAGGCAGATGCGCGCGAGCTCGTTCGCCGTTTCCGCCGCGGCCGAGTACGCGCGCGCCGCGACCTGCGCGTCGAACGCCTGGCGCTCGTAGCGCGCCGCGCTCGCGCAGTCGCTCTCGAAGGCGTACGAGATCGCCATCGTCCGCAGCACCTCCGGCTCGTGGTCCGCGGGCACGAGCGCCAGCGCGCGCGCGAACTGCTCGCGCGCGTCCCGGTAGTGGCCCATCAGGTCGTGCACGATCCCGACCCCCACGTGCGCCTCGTAGTTCGCGGGCGCCTGCGCGAGCGCTCGCGAGTACAGCGCCACCGCATGATCGAGCTGCCCCTCGGCGGTGAGCTGCCGCGCCTGGCGCAGCAGGTCGGTGACGGCGGTCGCGCCCTGCGGCGCGGCATTCTGGGCGGTGGCGACGCCGGCGCAGGCGAACAGCGCGAGCAGCGCGAGCGCGATGCGGGCGAACGGACGTGCGATCGGATTCATGGCGATCACCGTGACACGGAAGACGCGAGTGGATCGGGTCATCGCCGGCCCGCCCTGATATATGGCGCCGGAGGCGCCGCCGCCAAAGCGGCGGCGGCGCGGTCGGCGTCGATCGTGTTCGCGTCGCGCTCGGGCGACGCGCGGACGCGCACCTGGCAGCTCGACATCCGGAGGAGGTAGTCCCATGCACGTCGTTTCCCGGCGCCGCCGCGCGCTGCTGACCGCCACGCTCGCGCTCGTCCTGCCCGCGGCGGCGGGGGCGCAGGGGTGGTCGTACACGGTCACGACCACCACCCAGTCGCCGACGGTGAACGGCGTCACGCTCGTCGCGAAGGTCACCGGCGACAGCGCGGGAGGCCGGATGGACATCGAGCGGGCGGTGTCGCCGGGGCCGATCGCCGCCGGCGACTACGTGCTCTTCCGGCCGGGCACGATGGTCTTCGTGTACCCGGCGCGACACCAGTACGCCGAGATCGACCCGATGCGGATGACGGCGGCGGCGCTCGCCGCCGCGGGCGCGACGATGCACCTGTCGAACGTGCGCGTGGCGGCCGAGCGCGAGGGGACCGACACGCTGCGCGGGACGCCGACTCGCCGGGTGAAGCTGACGCAGGACTACGCCCTCGGCGTGGACGCGATGGGCGCCCACCAGGACGTGTCGAACCACGTCGTCGTGGAGCTCTGGCTGGCCGACGTGCGGGCGGTCTCCAATCCGTTCACGAACCCCGCGCTCGCCGGCCGCAACCCGGGACCGGACAACCCGCTGGCCGAGCTGATCACCAAGTCGATGCAGGCGATGCGGAGCCTCGGCCCCGGCTTCCCGATGAAGCAGGTGACGACGACGACGGCGACGGGTGTCGGCGCGTCGCTCGACATCGTGCAGACCACCGAGGTGAGCGACCTGTCGCCGGCGGCGCTCGACCGGACCAGGCTCGAGGTCCCCGCGGGCTATTCGAAGGTGGATTTCGGCGCGCGTGGACCCTGACGGCCCCCGCGGGGTACGGCCGGCGTCGGCTGTCCATCCACGCGACGGCGTCGAGAAGCGCGACGAACGCGTCCGCGCAAGGGGTGCGGGGCGCCCGACTGTGCCGTCGATGGGCACGGTCGAGCACGGAAACTGCTACTCGTTCCGCCCGTCCACCACGAGAATGTGAACGGAGGATCCGTGAAGAAGCTGCTCATCCTCGCCGGTGCCCTCGTTGCCGCCGGCTGCTCCGACGTCGCGCCCTCCGCTCCGGCGGCGCGCCACGTCACGCTGCAGGCTCCCAGCCGCGACCTCACCTGCCGCAGCGGCTACGCCGTGGCCTACAACAGCGACGGCACAGCGTACTGCGCACCCGACAGCACGTTCACGACCGCGTCGCCGACCAGCACGACGACCACGACCACGACGACGAGCAGCACCAGCACCTCCCAGTAGGTGCAACGGGGCGGCGCGCCTGGGCGCGCCGCCACGTCCGTCCGGCGAAGCCCCGCGCTCGCGCGGGCTTCGTCCGACTGTGGTCCCGAGGTGCACCGGGCAGGTTGACGGGAGAGCCGCGCACGTATCCCGAGCTCCTCTTCCCGTCCGCCCGAGGGTCCGGTGCTCCTGCAGCTTCCTCCGGCCGCCGCCACCTACGAGTTCGAGCTGGCGACGGCGGCCCGCCTCGCCATCGCCGGCCTCGTCGGCCTCGCCGTGGGCATCGAGCGCGAATGGTCGGGACACGCGAGCGGGCCGCGCGCCCGCTTCGCCGGCGTGCGCACCTTCTGCTCCTCGGCCTCCTCGGCGGCGGCGCGGGACTGTTCACGGCGTGGGGCTACGCCCTCGCCGGCATCTCGCTGATCGCCGCCGGCGCGCTCTTCGCCGCCACCGCGTACGTGATGGCGGTGCGCCGCCCGCGCAGTGATCTCGACGGCACGACGGAGGGCGCCGCGCTCGTCGTCGTCATGCTCGGCGGGCTCGCCGGCATCGGACAGATGGCGATCGCCGCCGGCGCCGTCGCGGTGGTCGTCCTCGCACTCGGCGAGAAGCAGCGCTTGCACTGGTTCGTCGCGCACATCGGTGAGGACGAGATGCGCGCCGGGTTCCAGTTCCTCGTCCTCGCGCTCGTGATCCTCCCGCTGCTCCCGCCGGGCCCCTACGGCCCGTACGGCGGCATCCGCCCGCGCGCGCTGTGGAGCATCGTCGTCCTCTTCTCGGGGCTCAACTTCGCCGGCTACATCGCCCGGCGCGCCTTCGGCGCGGGGCGCGGCTACGGCATGACCGGCCTCCTCGGCGGCCTCGTGTCGTCCACCGTGGTGACCCTCCAGTTCGCGCGGCTGAGCCGGCGCGAGGCGCGACTCGGAGGACCGCTCGCGTTAGGCGTCATCGGTGCGTGCACGGTGCTCGTGCCGCGCGTCGTCGCCGTGAGCGCGCTGCTCGACCGCGGCGTCGCGCTCGCGCTCCTGCCGTACGCGCTCCCGCCGCTCGCCGTCGGCGCGACGGTGCTCGTGATCGCGATCCGCCGCGCCTCGCCCGCGACGCGCGAGCCGGACCGCGAAGGCGACGCCTCGCCCCTCCGGCTCTGGTCGGCCGTCCAGATGGCCGTCGCCTTCCAGGTGGCGATCACCGCGGTCGCAATCGTGCGGGTGCACTGGGGCTCGTCCGGCGTGCTCGCCTCGGCGGCGCTCCTCGGCCTCACCGACATGGACGCGCTCACCGTGTCCATGAATCGGCTCGCCACGACACCCGATGCGGCGTCGCTCGCCGCGCAGGGAATCGCGATCGGGCTCCTGGCGAACACCGCCTTCAAGTCGACGCTCGCCGTCGCGCTCGGGTCGCCGCGCTTCCGCCGCCTCGTGCTCGGCGGGCTCGGCGCGGAAGCGGCGGCGATCGGCGCGGGGCTCTGGCTGGCGGCGGCGCTCTAGTCGCGCAGCGCGTCCATGAACCGCCTCGCCCCCCCCCCCGCGGGCCCGGGCGCTCGAGGGGCGAGGGTCGAGGGTCGAGGGTCGAGGGTCGAGGGTCGAGAAAGGCGGTAACGTAGTGATATAGGAAATTGGAACTAGTGACGGCGTGACTAGTTCCTGGTTCCTATCCCACTGATTCACTCTCTCTCGACCCTCGCCCCTCGACCCTCGCCCCTGCAGAAAGTGTCATCCCAGCTCATCGAATCCCCCGACGAGCATCATCTCGTCCTCCTCGATCACCGCGTCGTCCAGGTGGCCGCCGAGCTGCGCGACTTCCGCGTGCAGACCTGGGCGCTCGACGGCTCGCTCGAGCTGCGCGTCGGGACGCGCGGCGCGCTGCGGCTGCCGAGCGGCGCAAGGCGGGAGGTCGACCCGGCGACGCCGGAGAGCCTCGCCCCGCTGCTCGCGCTCGTCGGCGCCGCGGTGCACGACCTCACGGTGACGCGCGACGGGCGGCTCACGCTCTCGTTCGGCGACCGCGGCGCGCTCGAGCTCTCCTCCGGCGGCCGCGACGACGCGTGGCTCGTCGTCGGCGGCGGGATGCTCGAAGGCCTGACGTACCACGCCGCCGCGGGCCATCGCGCGCCCTGGGAGTAGGCCGACGCACCACGGTGCCTCGTCCGCGCGTCACCCTCCTTGCCATGCGCTCCGCGCCGATCCAGCTTCAGGACCACATCATCGTACCGTCTTCAAACGCGGGGGCATTCGCCATGATCGCTCGCTCTTCTCTCGTCGCCGTCGCGCTCCTCGCCGCCGCCGTGGCCGGGGCGCAGGGCACCGCCGCGCCGGCCAACCCCCTCGCCGACGCCGTCCGCGCCGCGGTCAAGCGCGGCGAGCGCAACATCGTCGGGGCCGCGCAGGAGATGCCAGCCGACAAGTACGCGTACAAGCCGACCGCCGAGCAGATGACCTTCGGCCAGATCGTGCTGCACGTCGCCGGCTCCAACGAGCTGCTCTGCGCGAACATCGCCGGCGCGGCGCGGCCACAGGAGGCGAAGCTCGAGGCCACCGCGGCCAAGGACGCGCTGGTCGCGCGCCTGCAGCGCTCCTTCCAGTTCTGCAACCAGAGCCTCGGCAAGCTGACCGACGCGAACCTCGCCGAGACGATCCCGCTCTACGGGAGCTTCAAGGCGACGCGCGCCGCGGCGATGGTCGACCTCGCGGCGGACCTCGCCGACCACTACGCGGCGATGGCCGGCTACCTGCGGCTCAACGGACTGCTGCCGCCGACGGCGAGGAGGAGGGCGGCGGAGTAGGGGGCGGAAGCAACTGCGCACTCCGTACTGCGCACTGGATTGCGTACTGCGGACTGCGAGCCGGACTGCGTGCTGCCTACTGCGAACCGGACTGCGTAATGCGAATTGCGAACACGGACCCCGCACCCACGCCCCGCGTCGTCAGTACGCAGTACGCAGTCCGAAGTGAGGTCCGCAATCCGCAGTACGCAGTGTCATCCACAGCACGCCGTGTCATCCACAGCACGCCGTGTCCACAGCACGCCGCGCCCTACCGCGCGGTGACCCGCCAGATCCGACCCCCCTTGTCATCCGTGATGTACAGCGCCCCGTCCGGCCCCACCGCCAGCCCCGCCGGCCGGTGGGCGGCGCGGTCGGGTTGCTTGGTCGCGCCGGCGAAGCCGTCGGCGAAGATCTCGTACTTGCCCGAGGCCTTCGTCCCCGCCATCGGCTGATACACCACGTTGTAGCCCCCCTGCGGACCCGGCGCGCGGTTCCATGAGCCGTGGAAGGCGATGAACGCGCCGCCGCGGTAGCGCGCCGGGAACTGCGTGGCCGTGTAGAACACCAGCCCGTCCGGCGCCCAGTGGGCGGGGAAGAACGCCACCGGCGCCACCTTCGACGCGCACAGGCCGACCTTCGTGCTGTCGCCGCCGTACTCCGGCGCGAGCAGGAGCTTCTGCTGCGCGCCGTCGAAGTAGCAGTACGGCCAACCGTAGTCCGCGCCCTTCTCCAGCTTCAGCATCTCCTCGGCGGGCAGGTCCTCGCCCTGCTGCTGCGTGTAGAGCTTCGGCCAGTTGTCGTGCAGCTGGTCGCGCCCGTGCTGCGTGGACCAGGGGCCGCCGTCCGGGCCGATCGTCAGCCCCACCGCGTTGCGGATCCCCGTCGCGAAGCGCTCGCGCGGCGAGAAGTGCTGCCCCGTCCTGTTCGCGTCGTACATCCACACGCCGCCCCGCGTCGCCAGCTCCGTGCACGGCTGGTGGCCCGGCGACTCCAGCGTGCGGTTCTTGAGCTGGCAGGAGTTCGTCGCCGAGCCGAGGTCGACGTACATGTGCCCCGCGCTGTCGATGGCGATCGAGTGCATCGGGTGGTCGCCCGTCGTCGGCAGGCCGTCGACGACGACCTCCGGCGCGCCGGTGGGCGCGAGCCCGTTCGCCGGGAGCTTGTAACGGACGATCTGCGGGCCGGCTTCGGCGTAGAGCATCCCCTTGTAGATCGCGATCCCGGTGCCGCCCGAACGCTTCCCCGTGCGGCCGAAGTGCTGGATCACGTCCGCCTTGCCGTCGTGCGTCGTGTCGCGCAGCACGACGAGGACGCCCGCCTTCGGGCCGGTCCCCTCGCTCGCGCCTCCCGCGCCGCTCCACGTGTTGACGTACACGTCGCCGTTCGGCGCGACGGCGACATGCCGCGCCGGGCCGATGCTGTCGGCGAACACGGTCGCGCAGAAGCCGTCGGGGAGGGTGATGCCGCCGTTGTCGCCGGGGCAGGCGGCCCCCTTCGTCGCGGCGGCGGTCGTGGTGCCCGCGCTGGTCCCCGCTCGATTGGCGCCGCGGTCGCCGGAGGAGCAGCCGGCGAGGAGGGCGAGGACGGCGGCGGACGATGCGATGCGGCCTGGGGTGGTGCGTATCATCGGTGGTCAGCTCTCCTCGTGCGGGTTGATGCGGTCACGCGACCAAGCGGTTCCCTGCGAATGTCGTTCCTTCCGGCCGTCGGCGCCATGTCGGGCGGCGGTGTACATTCCGGGAACGCCGCGAAGGGAGGGGCGATGGCGGAGCACGCGATGACCATGGGCGAGGAGATCGCGAACAGCGTCAGTCACGGCATGGGCCTGCTCGCGAGCGCGGCGGGGCTCCCGCTCCTCGTCCTGACGGCGCTCGGCCGGCACGACCCGTGGCAGCTCGTCGCCGGGTCGATCTTCGGCGGCTCGCTCGTGCTGCTCTACGGCGCGTCGACGATGTACCACGCCCTGCCGCACAGCCGCGCCAAACGAGTCTTCCGCGTCCTCGACCACTCGGCGATCTACCTGCTCATCGCCGGCACCTACACGCCCTTCGCCCTCGGCGCGCTGCGCGGGCCGTGGGGGTGGACGCTCCTCGGTGTCGTCTGGAGCCTCGCCGCGTTGGGCATCGCGGCCAAGGCGACGATCGGCTTCCGCTTCCCGCACCTCTCCCTCGCCGTGTACCTCGCCATGGGCTGGATGGCGCTCGTCGCCGTCCGGCCGCTCGTCGTGCACGTCGGCGTGGGCGGGCTCGCCTGGCTGCTCGCCGGCGGCGTCGCCTACACCGCGGGCGCGGTGTTCTACGCCTTCGACACCCGGATCAGGTACGGCCACTTCGTCTGGCACCTGTTCGTCGCCGCCGGCAGCGTCTGCCACTACATGGCCGTGCTCCACTACGCCGCCGGATGACCGGCGGGCGTCCGAGCAGGGGCTGAACGCACGAGGGCCGGGCAGCGATGCCCGGCCCTCGCGTCTCGACTGGTCGCGCGGCGCGCGTCGAGCTACTTCCGTCGCGCCCTGGCGGCCGGCTTTCCCGCCTGCTTCACCTTCGCCGCGTCGGCGAAGAGCATGTTGTTGTCCTCCCAGCCGAACTTCACGTTCGACGACGCCTCGACCTGCGCGATCGCCACGCGCGACGAGTCGAGGTTCGCGTCCACGTTCACCGGCCGGTCGAGGAGCGGGAGGTCCGGCACCTTGATGTCCATGCCGTACCACCGCTTGAACATCGCGATCGCGTCGCGGAGCTGCCGGTTCGCCAGCGTCACGTGGTGATCGAGCCAGCTCGTCGCCTCCGCGAGCTCGACCGGCGTCGGCTCGCGCACCGTGCCATCCTTCGCCACGAACAGCGCCTTGCCGGCGGCGATCGTCTTCTTGTCCTTCGTGCCGAGCGGCGCCTCGAGCGTCACCGAGCCTTCCTTCACGGCGACGGTCATCGTGCTGTCGAGCGGATAGGCGAAGACGGTGAAGCTCGTCCCCGTCGCGAACACCGCGTCCTTTCCGGCGCGCACCTCGAACGCCTTCTCCTGTCCGGGGGCGACGGTGAAGTTCGCGCCCCCTTCGACGAGGACGGCGCGCAGCTTCCCGCCCGCGTAGTCCTTCGGGACGAGGAGCCGCGATTCGGGGGTCAGCGTCACCTTGGTGCCGTCGGTGAGCTCGAGATTCGCGAGCTGTGCCGAGGGCGCCGTGAAGACCTTCACCTCGGGCGAGTGCAGCGCGCTGGTGATCGCCGGCTCCTCCCCGAGCTGGTCGAACCACCAGATGCCGGCGAGCGCGATCGCGAGCCCCACCACGCCGATGAGGGTCGGCATGATCCAGTTCGGCCGCTTCGCCATCCCCTTCAGGTGCTCGGCGGTGTCGTGGCGCAGGTGCTCGGCCATGTGCGCCGACGACTCGGTGGCGGGGGGGTGGAGGGTGTTGACGACGCGCTTCCAGGAGTCGTCGACGTTGATGGCGCCGTTGGCGGTGGCGTGCGCGCCGGTGGTGCCGTGGCTGAAGCGGTGGGCGTTGGCGCGGCGCGCGATCTCGCGGGCACTGAGGTGCTTGATCGCGTCGTGGAGATACGCGTCGAGCTGGTCCGGTGTCTGGAGTGTCGCGCGATCCCTCCACGCGCCGAGGAAGGCGCCTTCCACCACCTTGCCGGCGGCGGACGCGGCGTCACCGAGGTGGGGCCTGGCTTCGTCGGCCAGGGCGTCGAAGCGGGCGCGAAACTGGCGTTCGAGCGCGGCTTCGTCAGGCAGGAGCGGGGCGGCGGGCGTGGGGGCACCCGTCGGAGACGACGTGGCAGTCATGAAAACCTCCGAACCGCTTGGCTGTGATTGGGCTCACGCTTGCGCGCGCTCTCGCCGTTGTCAAGAAGCGGCGAGCTGAGCCGTATGGCGCCTTTCCCGACGCGCGCGTCGGTAGCTTCCTGATGGCCGTGCCAGACGACGCACGCGCACCCCACCTCCGGACGCCTCGTACGCATGCCCACGCTCGCCATCCTGTCGCTCGCCGTCTCGTTCACCATGGCCGCCTCCCATGCGGCTCCCGCCGACACCGGCGTCTGGCGCGGCACGCTCGTCGGGCGGCACGACACGACCCAGGTGCGCCTCATCCTCGAGCGGAACGACGAGCGCTGGGCGGGTCGGCTGCGCCTCTGCCGCGATGCGCGCGACGCCGACTTTCCGCTCGACAGCGTGCGCGTCGATCCCGCCGCCGCGCGCGGCGACTCCGTCCCCGTCAGCTTCGTCGTGCGGCGCATGCGCGGCCATCCGCGATTCTCGGGCACGGTCTCGTGGGACGACCGGATCGTCGGGACGCTGCGGACGGCGCGCGGCGCGCTGGCGCTGTCGGTCGAGCGGGCGGGCGGGGGCGGGGCGATGCTCTCGTGTCCCTAGCTGGGTCGATCATCCGACGTCGTTGGTTCTTCGTCGTTGATCACCGGGCTGGCCCTTTCCCGCCCCCCGCACAATCGTAGTAGCTGCCGCCGCCCTCCCCGGTCGGCCGCGCGCCCGTCCGTACCCCCACTCGCACACCATGTCCCGCCCCTCGATCTCCGCCGCCCTTCTCGGTTTCGTCGCCGCGATCGCGTCGGCCGTCGCGACGCCCGCCGCCGCGCAGACGCGCATGCTCCGGTCGCCGACCGTGAGCGCCCACAACATCGCCTTCGCCTACGCCAACAACATCTGGGTCGTGCCGCGCGCCGGCGGCACGGCGCGGCGCCTGACGAGCTTCCAGGGGCAGACGCAGAACCCGAAGTTCTCCCCTGACGGCAAGCTCGTCGCGTTCAGCGCCGAGTATGGCGGCAACACCGACGTCTACGTCGTCTCCGTCGAGGGCGGGCAGCCGACGCGCCTGACGTGGAACCCCGCGCCCGACGTCGTGCAGGGGTGGACGCCGGACGGCAGGGCGGTGGTGTTCGCGTCGACGCGCGCGACGGACGCGCCGGTGGGGGCGCCGAAGTTCTGGACCGTCCCGCTCACGGGCGGGCTGCCCCAGGCGATGCCGATGCCGCGCGCCTACCAGGGGAAGATCTCCCCCGACGGGCGGAAGGTCGCGTATCGCATGAACAACTCGTGGGACGAGGAGCGGCGCAACTACCGCGGCGGGCAGAATCGCCCGATCTGGATCCTCGACCTGAAGACGCTCGACGTGGAGACGCCGCCGAAGAGCGGCGACGCGGTGGTGCTCGCGGGCGGCCCGAAGGGCGAGCCGCACGCCGAGTCGCCGGCGAACCCGGACTCCAAGGACATGGATCCGGTGTGGCTCGGCGACGTCGTGTACTTCCTCTCCGACCGTGACGGCGTGTCGAACGTCTGGTCGTACGACACGCCGTCGAAGAAGCTCGCGCAGGTGACGAGCTTCTCCGACTTCGACGTGAAGACGCTCGACGCGGGCGCCGGGGTGCTCGTCTTCGAGCAGGCGGGCGAGGTCCACGAGCTCGATCCGCGGACGGGGCGCGAGCACGTCGTGAACATCGACGCCGCGGGGGACTTCCCGTGGATGATGCCGCAGTGGAAGGACGTGAGCGGCCGCATCGCGTCGATGGCGCTCTCGCCGACGGGCAAGCGCGCGCTCGTCGAGGCGCGCGGCGAGGTGTTCACGATCCCGGCGGAGAAGGGGAGCGTCCGCGACCTCACCAACACGAGCGGCGCCGCCGAGCGCGATCCGTCGTGGTCGCCGGACGGCCGGTACATCTCGTATTTCAGCGACCGCAGCGGCGAATACAAGCTGTACATCGAGGGCCAGGACGGGCTGACGCCGCCGCGCCAGATCGCGCTGCCGAACCACAAGCACTACTACACGCCGCGGTGGTCGCCCGACGGGAAGAAGATCCTCTACACCGACACGGACCTGAAGCTCTGGGTCGTGGACGTGGCGAGCGGGCAGGCGAAGCAGGTGGGCGAGGATCCGTGGATGGTGCCGCAGCGCACGATGGACCCGGTGTGGAGCCCCGACTCGCGCTGGATCGCGTACGTGCGGCACCTCAACTCGCTCTACCACGCGATCTTCGTGTACGACACGCAGACGGGCCAGACGCACCAGTTCACCGACGGTCTCGCCGACGCCGTCTCGCCGGCGTGGGACGCGAGCGGCAAGTATCTCTGGTTCCTCGCCTCGACGGACTACGGCCTGAAGTCGCAGTGGCTGGACATGACCAGCTACGACCACGACGAGAACTTCGCGCTGTACGTGGCGGTGCTGAAGGCGGGCGACGCCTCGCCGCTGCTGCCGGAGTCGGATGAAGAAGGGTCGAGGGTCGAGGGTCGAGGGTCGAGATCGGATTCCTCGGCGGAATCGACGCGCATCGTGGCGCGGGACAGCGCTCGACCCTCGACCCTCGACCCTCGACCCTCGGTCGCCGTCGACTTCCCCGGCCTGGCCCACCGCATCCTCGCCGTGCCCTGGATCGCCGAGCGTCGTTATGCGAAGCTCGAGGCGGGGGCGCCGGGGACGGTGTTCTTCCTCGAGCAGCTCCCGGCCGTCGGCACCGCGGCGACGCCGGCGACGGCGCCGCGGTATGCGCTGCACCGGTATCGGCTCAACGAGCGCAAGGCGGCGGACTTCGTGCCCGTCGTCGCCGACTACGACGTGAGCCGCGACGGGCACAAGCTGCTCTACCGCGCCGCCGGCGGTGGTCCCGCGATGGGTGCGCCGGCGCCCGCGCAGCTCTTCATCGTCGACGCGGACAAGGCGCCGCCGGCGGCGGGGCAGGGGCGGATCGCCGCGCAGCTCCGCGCATTCGTCGACCCGAAGGCCGAGTTCGCGCAGATCTTCAACGAGGGGTGGCGCAACCAGCGCGACTACCTCTACGTGCCCAACCTGCACGGCGTCGACTGGCCGAAGATGGAGAAGATGTACGGCCAGCTCCTGCCGTACGTGAACCACCGGGCGGATCTCAACTACCTGCTCGACATGATGGGCTCGGAGATCGCCATCGGGCACTCGTTCGTGCGCGGCGGGGACATGCCGGAGGTGCCGCCGTCCACGGCCGGCCTCCTCGGCGCCGACTTCGCCGTCGAGAACGGGCGCTACCGCGTGACGACGGTCTACGACGCGGAGAGCTGGAACCCCGATCTCTACGCGCCGCTCGCACAGCCCGGGTCGGAGGTGCACGCGGGCGAGTACATCCTCGCGATCAACGGCGCGGAGCTGCGTGGGGCCGACAACATCTACCGCCTGCTCGACGGCACCGCGAACAAGCAGGCCGACCTCGTCGTGAACGCGCGGCCGACGCTCGACGGGGCGCGCCACGTGACCGTCGTCCCCGTGCCGAACGAGCAGGGGCTGCGGACGCGCGCGTGGGTCGAGCACAACCGGCACGTGGTGGACTCGCTGTCGCACGGCCAGCTCGCCTACGTCTGGCTGCCGAACACGGCGCAGGGCGGGTACCAGAGCTTCAACCGCTACTACTTCGCGCAGCAGGATCGGAAGGGCGCGATCATCGACGAGCGCTTCAACTCCGGCGGCTCGGCGGCGGACTACATCATCGACGTCCTCCAGCGCGACTTCGACGGCTACTTCAACAACGTGGCCGGCGATCGCGAGCCGTTCACGAGCCCCGAGGCGGGGATCTGGGGGCCGAAGGTCATGATCATCAACGAGATGGCCGGCTCGGGCGGCGACCTGATGCCGTACATGTTCCGCAACCGCCATCTCGGGGAGCTCGTCGGCAAGCGCACGTGGGGTGGCCTCGTGCACACCGCGGACACGCCGCCGTTCATCGACGGCGGCTCGATGATCGCGCCGCGCGGCGGCTTCTTCACCCGCAACGGCAAGTGGGCGGTGGAGAACGAGGGCGTGGCGCCCGACGTCGACGTGGAGAACTGGCCGAAGGAGGTCGTCGCCGGCCACGATCCGCAACTCGAGCGTTCGGTGGCCGAGGCGCTGAAGATGCTCGCCGCGCATCCCGTGGACCGCGCGACGCGCGAGCCCCCGTCGCCGACGTGGGGGAAGCGGATCAAGCCGATGGGGCAGTGAGGTAGCGGCGGGCGCGAGGAAGGATCGATGTTGCGCGCCGCGCGTGGACCGTCGATCCTTCATCGCATCGCCAACGGGAGCGTCCCATCAATCATTTCGACCTGGACGCCGCCGCGCGACGCGTGGCGGTGGAGAACGGCTTCGATCCGGACTTCGGTCCCGACGTCCAGCGCGAGCTCGCGCAGGGCGTGGCGTCCGCCGCGGCGCCGGCGCCGAGCGACGGCGTGCGCGACCTCCGCGACCGGCTCTGGTCCTCCATCGACAACGACGAGTCGCTCGACCTCGACCAGATCGAGGTCGCCGAGCAGCTGCCGGACGGCACGATCCGCGTGATCGTCGGGATCGCCGACGTGGACGTGCTCGTGCCCGAGGGCTCGCCGATCGACCAGCACGCGGCGCATAACGCCACGTCGGTCTACACCGGCGTGACGGTGTTCCCGATGCTTCCCGGGGCGCTGTCGACGGGGAAGACCTCGCTCCTCGGCGAGCAGGAGCGGCTGGCGATCGCGATCGAGGTCGACGTCGCGCCGGACGGCACCGTGACGCGGTACGACGCGTACCGCGCGCTGGTGCGGAACAAGGCCAAGCTCGCGTATGGCGCGGTCGGCGAGTGGCTGGAGGGGCAGGAGACCGGGAAGGTCACCGCGCCCGCGCCGGCCATCGCCGCCGTGGACGGGCTCCAGGCGCAGCTCCGCCTCCAGCGTGAGGCGGCGCGCCGGCTCAAGGCCCAGCGCGATGCTGCCGGCGCCCTGGAGCTCGACACGATCGAGGCGCGGCCGGTGGCGAAGAACGGCCGCGTCGTCGACCTCGCCCTCACGCGCAAGAACCTCGCGCGCGACCTGATCGAGGACTTCATGATCGCGGCGAACGTGGCGATCGCGAAGTTCCTCGAGGCCCACGGCTCGTCGGGGATCCGGCGCGTCGTCCGCGAGCCCGAGCGGTGGGGGCGCATCGTCGAGCTGGCGCAGCGCTACGGCGCGACCCTGCCGAGCGAGCCCGATTCCGTGGCGCTGTCGCGCTTCCTCGCCGCCCGCCGCGCCGCCGACCCGCTGCGCTTCCCCGACCTCTCGCTGTCGGTGGTCAAGCTGCTCGGCCCCGGCGAGTACGCGCTCGACCTGCCGGGCAAGTACCCCGGCGGACACTTCGGGCTCGCCGCGCACGACTATACCCATGCCACGGCGCCCAATCGTCGTTATGCGGACCTCGTGACCCAGCGGCTCGTGAAGGCGGTGCTCGCCGGCGCCGCGCAGCCGTACGGCAACGACGACCTGGCGCAGGTCGCCGCGCACTGCACCGAGCGCGAGGACGCGGCGCGCAAGGTCGAGCGCACGATGCGGAAGGTCGCGGCGGCGCTCCTCCTCGCGGACCGCATCGGCCAGAGCTTCGAGGGGATCGTGACGGGCGTCAACAGGAACGGGACCTTCGTGCGGCTGCTGACGCCCCCGGCGGAAGGGCGGCTCGTCCACGGCGAGAGCGGCGTGGACGTCGGCGACCGCGTGCGCGTCAAGCTCGTGCACGTCAACCCGGACAAGGGGTTCATCGATTTTCACGTCGTGGGCGTGCTCGATCACGCGCCACAGGGAGGCGAGAAGGCACAGTGAGACGGTTCCTCGGCATCCTGCTGTTCGGCGCGGCGTCCGGGGCCGCGGCGCAGTCGTCCCTCCCGCGCGCGCCGGGCGCGTACGTCGTGGATGTCGCGCCGCCGGCCGCGCGCGGCAACGAGCCGTCGATCGCGATCGATCCGCACGATCCGGCGCGCATCGTCGGCGTGTACCAGGGGCCGGCGGCGGCCGTGTGGTCCGTGGATTCCGGGCGGACGTTCACGACGGCCGAGGGCACCGCGCCCACCGACTGGCGCACCGCGGGCGACGTCAGCGTCACCTTCGACACGCGCGGCCACGCGTATCTCTCCTACCTCGTCTTCGACCGGCTCGGCACGCGCTCGTACTGGCGTCACGGCGCGGGGCGCAACGGCATCTACGTCCGCCGCTCCCTCGACGGCGGGAAGACGTGGGAGCAGGACGCGATCCCGGTGTACGCGTGGTACCGCGGCGACGAGCCGGGGATGCAGTACGAGGACATGCCGCGCATCTTCGCCGACAACCAGCCGCGGAGTCGTTATGCAGGAAACCTGTACGAGGGGTGGATCGAGTGGCGGCTCGACCGGTCCATCATGCTCTTCTCGCGCTCGACGGACGCGGGGAAGAGCTGGTCGAAGCCGATCGTCGTGAGCACCCAGCCCGGCTTTCCGCGCGACGACAACGGCGACGTCGTCGGCTTCATCGGCACCGTGGGGCCGGACGGGACGATCTACGCGATCTGGAACTGGAAGAGCACGATCACGATGGCCATCTCGCGCGACGGGGGCCGCACCTTCACGCCGTCGCGCCCGATCGTGGACGTCGGGCCGCCGTACTTCGGCGGGACGGGCGCCGTGCCCGGCGTCGGGCGGGTGTTCGGCTTCCCGCAGGTCGGGATCGACCCGCGCAGCGGGCGGCTCTACGTCTCGTGGAGCGACTACCGCAACGGCGACATCGACGTCTTCGTCGCCGCGTCCCGCGACCATGGCCGGCACTGGTCGGCGCCGGTGCGCGTGAACAGCGATTCGCTGCACGACGGCCGCGACCAGTTCTTCCAGTTCATGGCCGTGGACCCGTCGAACGGCGACGTGTACGTGCAGTTCTACGACCGGCGCGACGATCCGCAGGACCTGCGGACCGGTTTCACGCTCGCGCGGTCGACCGATGGCGGGCGGACGTTCACGAACTACGAGTGGAGCGGCGGCAGCTTCGAGGGGCAGGGCGCGTTCCTCGGCGACTACACCTGGCTGACGGCGTTGGATGGCCGGGTATACGGGATCTGGGCCGAGACGGCGGCGGACACGGCGGCGGCCGCGGGCGCGGGAGCCGGGGCGCGGTTCCGGGCGCCGGGGACGGTGGTGCGGGTGGGGACGGCGGATTTCCGGGGGCGGCGTTAGGCGCGGTTGGCGGGCGGGCGCCGCGCGGGACGCCGGTGGGGCGCGAGGGACCGGGGGGTACTGCGGCCCGCTCGGCGATCGGGCGACGACCGCGCAGCTTATCACGCATGTGCGACGCTGCATAACGCCGGCGTGGCGCCTGGCGGCTGCGTGCAACGTGAGGCGTGGTGGGCGGTTGCGGGTCGGCGGTGCTGTGTTGCCGGGGAAAGGCTGCGCGTGCCTTGCGGGGTTTCGCGCGCGGGCGCAGCATAAGCTGACGAGGTTTCCGCGTCCGCTAGCCTGCGTTAAGCCTCCACAGGGAGCCATGACTGGACAGCGAGATCCGTTCGCGAATCTCCTCACCTTCCTGGAGCGGCTGGATGCCGCCCGGATCTGGTACCGGCTGAGCAAGATTCGCGATGCAATCCTGGTTGAAGTGGCCGTGCCCGGCCAGCGCTGGGAAGTGGAGTTCTTCGCAGATGGCCACATTGAGCGCGAAGTCTTCGAGAGCACCCACGATGTGGAGGAGATCGGAGACGTCACATCATTGAACGACCTTGTCGAGCCCTTGGCCGACCTTCGCGACCGGGAGGCCTAGTGGCCTGTAACTGAAGTTCGTGGTGCAGTGATCCGGTGTTTGATGTCGG
>CAMLIT010000009.1 GCA_946480295.1 uncultured Gemmatimonadota bacterium | reverse complement strand
TGTCGCGCGTCGCCGAGAGCCCGCTCACGGGACAGTACCTGAGCGGCGCGCGCGAGATCGCCGTCCCAGAGCAGCGCCGCCGCGTCGGGCCGCAGTGGATCACGTTGACCGGTGCCCGCGAGCACAACCTCAAGGGGATCGACGTCCGCATCCCCCTCGGCGCGCTCACCGCCGTCACCGGCGTCTCCGGTTCGGGCAAGAGCACCCTCGTGCACGACGTCCTCATGCGCGCCCTCGAGCAGAAGCTGCGCGGCGAGCACACGGCCAAGCAGCACCTCGGCGAGGTCGTCGGCGCATATGACCGCCTCACGGGGCACGAGGCGATCGACGATGTCGTCTGCATCGACCAGAGCCCGATCGGCAAGTCGCCGCGCTCGAATCCCGTCACGTACGTGAAGGCCTTCGATGAGATCCGGCGCATCTTCGCCGACGCGCCGCTCGCTCGGCAGCGCGGCTACACCGCGGGGACCTTCAGCTTCAACGTCGCCGGCGGGCGCTGCGAGAACTGCGAGGGCGCCGGCTACCTCGAGGTCGAGATGGTGTTCATGGCCGACGTCTTCGTGCCGTGCGACATCTGCGGCGGCAAGCGCTTCAAGCCCGAGGTGCTCGACGTCCGCGTCAACGGGAAGAACATCTACGACGTCCTCGAGCTGACCGTGGACGAGGCGATCCGATTCTTCCCGCGCGAGGAGAAGCTCGGCCAGGCCCTCTGGCAGCTCCAGCAGGTCGGGCTGGGCTACCTGCGCCTCGGCCAGCCGGCGACCACGCTCTCCGGGGGCGAATCGCAGCGCCTCAAGGTCGCCCGCGAGCTCGCGCTGGCGAAGAAGTCGGGTCGCAAGCTCTACATCATGGACGAGCCGACCACGGGGCTGCACCTCGAGGACATCCGCAAGCTCGCGCAGGTGTTCGAGCGGCTGGTGGACGCGGGGCACACCCTCGTGCTCATCGAGCACAACCTCGACGTCATCAAGCTCGCCGACTGGGTGATCGACCTCGGCCCCGAGGCGGGCGTGGATGGCGGCGAGGTGGTCGCCGCCGGGACGCCGGAGGACGTCGCGCGCGTGCCCGCGTCGCACACCGGCCGGTGGCTCCAGACGGTCCTGCCAGGCTTCCCCGCCTTCGACGCGCTGCACCTCAAGTCCGAGGCGTCGCACGTCCTGGCCTCCTGACGCGCCGACTCGCCGGCGGCCCGGCGAGTCGGCTAAGTCCTGACGGGGGCGCGCTTTTCGGGAGGTGGACCGGTTGACAGCGCGAGACGCCCTGAATACGTTACGGGCTCATTCCCGAGTAGCTCAGGTGGTAGAGCAGGTGACTGTTAATCACCGGGTCGGGGGTTCGAGTCCCTCCTCGGGAGCCTGATCCAGGCAAGGCATTGAAGCAGGGTCGTCCGTCAGGGCGGCCCTGCTTTTTTGCTTCCCTGCCACCGTAAGTGACCCCCGCCACCGCGCGCCCACCCATCCGCGCGCTACCCTCGCCGCCGTCTGGGAGGAAGGCGGGCCGCACCGTGGCCCGCGCGGGCTCGACCCTCGCCCGTATTCCCTTCCCGCCGCTGCATCGTCATTCTATTGACTCCCATCACCCCAGCAGGTCGTCATCCTACCCGGCGACCGGCGCAGCTCCCCTCACATCTCTCCGGAGGTCGTTTCATGTCGCGCGCTCTGCGCCCCATGTCCCTCGTCGTGCTCGCCGCCGTGGCGTTCCCCATGCTTTCGGCCTGCCACCACGCCCAGCCCGCGCCGGCGCCCGAGCCGGCGCCGGTCACGCCCCAGGCGAAGCCGGGGCCGGATGCCGCCGAGCTGGCGCGCCGCGATTCGATCGCCCGCGCCGAGCGCGAGGCCGCCGAGCGCGCCGCGCGTGATGCCGCCGCCCGGCGCGCCGCCGCGGCCCGCGCCACCATCGACCAGAAGGTCTACTTCGACTTCGACCGGTCGGATCTGCGCGACGACGCCCGCGCCACGCTCGACGCCAAGGCGCCCGTCCTGACGGCGAATGCGTCGGTGCGCATCCGCATCGAGGGCAACACCGACGAGCGCGGGTCGGACGAGTACAACATGGCGCTCGGCACCCGCCGCGCCGCCGAGGCGAAGCAGTACCTCGTCGCGCACGGCGTCGATGCGAGCCGCATCGAGGTCATCAGCAACGGCAAGGAGAAGTCGGTCTGCGCCGGGCACGACGAGAGCTGCTGGTCGCAGAACCGCCGCGACGAGTTCGTGATCGTCGCCGGGGGCGACCAGCTCGGCGGGCAGCAGTAGGGCCGCGAAGCCAGGCGGCCGCGCGCCTCGTTTGGCGCGCGGCGGTGGATGGGCGCTGTCCGGCGTGTCGTCATGCGCCGGGCGGCGCCCTTCCGTCTTTCCGCAGGCGCGGGCGCCGTGCGTCGCGGCGGCCGCCGGCCGCGCGGGGTGCGCGGCGCGACGGCCCACACGTTCGAGCGGGGCTATATTTCGCTCGCACCCCGAACCCCGCTCCCACCCGATGGCTTCCGAGTCCACCAGCGCGTCATCGTCGCCCACGGCCGCCGCCCCCTGGGTCGCTGTGATCATGGGCAGCAAGTCCGATCTGAAGCACCTCCAGCCTGCGATCGAGCTGCTGCGCGAGCTCGAGATCCCGCACGAGGTGCGCGTCGTCTCGGCGCACCGCACGCCGGACTGGATGTTCGAGTTCGCCGCCCAGGCCGAGGCGCGCGGGCTCGAGGTGATCATCGCCGCCGCCGGCGGCGCGGCGCACCTGCCCGGGATGGTCGCGGCGAAGACGCTGGTGCCCGTGCTCGGCGTGCCCGTGCCGGCCACGATGCTCAACGGCGTCGACGCGCTCCTGTCGATCGTGCAGATGCCGAAGGGCGTCCCGGTGGGCACGCTCGCCATCGGCGAGCCGGGCGCGGCGAACGCGGCGCTCCTCGCGGCGTCGATCGTCTCGACGCGCCGCCCCGAGCTGCGCGAACGGCTCCGCGCCTGGCGCGCCAGCCGCACGGCGGAGGTGCTCCGCCAGACGGACCTCTCGCAGGCATGAGCGCGCGCATGACCCCGATCCTTCCCGGCGCGACGATCGGCTTCCTCGGCGGCGGCCAGCTCGGACGCATGGCCGCGATGGCGGCGCGCACGATGGGCTACAACGTGCACGCCCTCGATCCCGATCCCGCCTGTCCCGCGAAGCCGGTCGTCGACCGCCTGGTGACGGCGCGCTTCGACGACGCCGAGGCGGCGGGCGAGCTCGCGCGCTTCTGCGACGTCGTGACGCTGGAGATCGAGCAGATCGCGACGGCGGGGATGGAGGCGGCGGCGCGGCACGCGCCGGTGCGTCCCGACGTCAACGTGATCGGCATCGTGCAGGACCGCGGCCGCCAGAAGCGCTGGCTGTCGACGCACGGCTTCCCGCTCGGCGACTACGCCGACGTCACCGACGCCGCCATGCTGCACGACGCCGTGCGGCGCTTCGGCCCGACGCTGGTGAAGGCCTGCCATGGCGGGTACGATGGGCGCAGCCAGGTGCCGGTGCTCTCGCTCGACGAGGTGCACGCGGCCTGGGATGCGCTCGGGCATCGCGCGTCGGTGGCCGAGCAGCGGCTCGATCTCGAGGCCGAGCTGTCGGTGATGGTCGCGCGCAGCCCGCGCGGGGAGACGGTGGTCTATCCGCCCGCGCTCAACTATCACGAGCGGCAGGTGCTCGCCTGGTCGGTGCTGCCGGCGGTGCTCCCACCGGAGATCGTGTCGCGCGCGGTGGAGCTGGCGCGCGGGATCGCCGAGGAGATCGAGCTCGTCGGCCTCCTCGCCGTCGAGATGTTCCTCACGACCGACGGGCGCCTGCTCGTCAACGAGCTCGCGCCGCGGCCGCACAACTCGTATCACGAGAGCGAGGTCGCGTGCTCGACGAGCCAGTTCGAGCAGCTCGTGCGCGCCGTCTGCGACCTCCCGCTCGGCGACGTGACCGTGCTGCGGCCGGCGGCGATCGTGAACCTGTTCGGCGATCTCTGGCTCGACGGCGAGCTCCCACGCTTCGACGCGGCGCTCACCCTTCCGGGCGTGCGCCTGCACCTCTACGGCAAGAAGGTCGCGCGCCCCGGCCGCAAGATGGGCCACCTCTCCGCGATCGGAGCGACGCCTGACGAGGCTTTGCAACGCGCTCGGGATGCCTTCGAGCGGGTGGTGCACGCGTCCCGCGTCCCGCGTCCCGCGTCCGTCGAATGAACGTCCTCGTCCTCAACGCCGGCTCCTCGTCGCTCAAGTTCCAGCTCGTCCGCACCGATGCCGAGCGCATCGCCGCGCATCGCGACGAGCGGCTGGCCGCGGGGCAGTTCGAGCGACTCGGGGGGGAGGCCGTCTACACGCTGCGCGTCGGCGACGGCGCGCCGCGGCGGGGCACGGCGCCGCTGCGCGACCACCGCGCCGCGCTCGACTTCGTGCTGCGCTGGATCGTGAGCGACGAGTCGGGCGTCCCGATCTCCAGCATCGCCGAGATCGACGCGGTGGGACACCGCGTCACGCACGGCGGCGAGCGCTTCCGCCTGTCCATGCGCATCACCGACGAGGTGCTGCGCGGGATCGAGGAGACGATCGACCTCGCGCCGCTCCACAACCCGAACAACCTGCGCGGCATCGTCGCCGCGCGCGCCGCGCTCGGACCGGGGACGCCGCAGGTGGCGGTCTTCGACACCGCCTTCCACCACACGCTCCCGCCGCGCGCGTACCTCTACGCCGTGCCCTACCAGCTCTACCGCCGGCACAAGGTCCGGCGCTACGGCTTCCACGGCACGTCGTTCCGCTACGTCTCGTACCGCTACCGCGCGCTCACCGGCCGCACCCGCGAGCAGACGCGCATCGTCGCGCTGCACCTCGGCAACGGCTGCTCGGCGTGCGCGATCGCCGGCGGCGAGTCGGTGGACACATCGATGGGCTTCACGCCGCTCGAGGGGCTCGTGATGGGCACGCGCTCGGGCGACCTCGATCCGGCGATCCTCGACTACGTGGCGTCGAAGGAGGGGCTCTCGCTCCCCGAGGTCGAGGCGCTGCTCAACAAGCAGTCCGGGCTCCTCGGCGTGTCCGGCCTGACGAACGACATGCGCGAGCTCCTCGCCGAGGCGGAGGAGCACGACGACCGCCGCGCGCGCCTGGCGATCGACCTGTTCTGCTACCGGGTCCGCAAGTACATCGGCGCGTACCTGACGGCGATGAACGGGGCGGACGCCATCGTCTTCGCCGGCGGCATCGGCGAGAACGCCGCGTCGGTGCGCGCGCAGATCTGCGCCGGGCTGCAGTGGCTCGGCGTCGAGCTGGACGAGGAGCGCAACGGCAAGACGGTCGCGGGCGCCGAGGGGCGCATCGACAAGGCGGGCTCGCGGATCGAGGTGTGGGTCATCCCCACCGACGAGGAGCTGCTCATCGCGCGCGACACGGTGCGCGTCGTCGAGGGGCTCGAGCTGCCGATCTGATGCGCATCGCCGAGTTCGCGCTCGAGCGGTACTTCGCGCGGTGGGAGTTCGCCTGCCGCCACCTCCTGTGCGCCTCGGACATCGAACCGCTCACGCTCCACGAGGTGCTCGCCCTCGCCGACGACGAGGTGCGCGCGCTCTGGTCCGGGCTGCGGCTGGGCTACACCGAGTCGGCCGGCCACCCGTTGCTCCGCGGCGCGATCGCGTCGCTGTACGAGAGCGTCGAGCCGGACGACGTCCTCACCTTCGCCGGCGCGGAGGAGGCGATCTTCCTCGCCATGCACGCGCTCCTCGAGCCCGGGGACCACGTCGCCGTCGTGTGGCCGGCGTACCAGTCGCTGTTCGAGGTCGCGCGCTCGATTGGCGCCGCCGTGACGCTCGTCCCCCTCGACCCCGCCGACTGGTCGCTCGACGTCGAGCAGGTGCGTCGCGCGCTGCGCCCGGAGACGCGCGCGATCGTCGCCAACTTCCCGCACAGCCCCACCGGCGCGACGCTCGCGCCCGATGCCTTCGCGCGGCTCGTCGCGATCGCCGAGGAGCACGGCGTCGTGCTCTTCTCCGACGAGGTGTACCGGCTGCTGGAGCTCGACCCGGCGGACCGCCTGCCTGCAGCCGTGGACGTGTCGCCGCGCGCGCTCAGCCTCGGCGTGATGTCCAAGGCGTTCGCGCTCGCCGGCCTCCGCGTCGGCTGGATCGCCACGCACGATCGCGAGCTCCTGCGCCGCATCACGAGGCTGAAGGACTACACGACCATCTGCACCGCGGCGCCGAGCGAGATCCTCGCCATCGCGGGGCTGCGTGCGCGCGACCGGGTGCTGGAGCGGAGCATGGCGCTGCTGCGCGCGAACCTCGTGCTCCTCGACGACTTCTTCGAGCGCCGCCGCGAGCACCTCGGGTGGGTACGGCCGCGCGCGGGAAGCGTCGGATTCCCCGTCCTGCACCACGCCTCCATCGACGACTTCGCCGCCGAGCTGGTGGAGCGCGAGGGCGTGCTGCTCCTGCCCGCCTCGCAGTTCGGCTATCCCGGGAATCACTTCCGCCTCGGCTACGGCCGACGCGATCTTCCGGAGGCACTGGCCCGGTTCGACGCGTTCGTCGAGCGACGGTTCGGCTGAGCGCTGACCGGCTCAGCCGCTCCGGCCCGCTGCTTGCCTCTGGAATGGGACGATCGCGACGCAACCGGGCGCGACAGGAGGGAAGCATGACTGCCAGGCCGATGGAATCGCAGGCGGAGCTGACGGGCGGGCGCGTCCTCGGCGCGCTGCTCGGCGGCGCGCTCGTCGGCTACGGACAGCGACGCGGCGGTCGCTGGGGCGCGCTGGCGACGTTCGCCGGCCTGGGCGTCCTCGCGCGCGCCATGGGCACGCCCGCCGTCGCCGGCATCCGTCGCGCCGGCGAGGCGCGTCGCTCGGTGCGGCTCCGGACGATGGTCCACGTCCACCGCCCCGTGCACGACGTGTTCACGTTCTGCAAGGATTTCGAGAACTTCCCGCGCGTCGTCGGCTCCCTGCGACGGGTGATCGACTATCAGGACGGGCGCTCGCACTGGGAGGTGATCACCCCCTCCGGGCAGCCGCTCGAGTGGGACGCCGTGGTCACGAAGTACGTGCCCAACGCCGTCATCGCGTGGAGCAGCGTCCCTGGGAGCGCCGTCGACACGACCGGGCTGCTGCGCTTCGCGCCCGCGGAGGACGGGGGCACACAGCTCCACGTCGAGCTGACGTACACGCCGCACGAGATGCCGCTGACGGAGGCGCTGCTGGCCATCGCCGCCGCGCCGCTCCAGGAGCAGCTCGAGCGCGACCTCGGTCGGATCGGCGAGTACATCGAGCACGCGCCACCGGCCGCCCGCGAGCGAGCCATCGACGCCGAGGATTCCTCCCGGCTCTCAGCATAGAGCTTGCGACGCGGGGCGTCCCGCCTTCACTGGAGGACGCAGATGGTACTCGCCACCGCCGGCGCCAGCCGCATCAGTGGTGCACACACCGACGGCCGGCAGAACGTCGGCGACACGGAGCGTGTGCTCTCGGTCGTCGCCGGCGGGGTGATCGCCGCGTACGGGCTGCGCCGCCGCGACCTGCCGGGGATCGGACTCGCGCTGCTCGGGGCCGAGCTCGTCTACCGCGGCGCCGCGGGGCACTCCTTCGCCTACGATGCCCTCGGTGTGGCCGGCACGCGCTGGCGGGCACCCGCGCGCCGCGCCGACGGCGCCCTGGCGAGCGACGCCGCCACGGTGAACGCGCGCCACGCCATCAAGGTGGAGCGCACCGTCACCGTCGCGCGGCCACGCAACGAGCTGTACGACTTCTGGCGGCACTTCGGCAACCTGCCCCGCTTCATGCGACACCTCGAGTCGGTCACCGTGCAGGCCGACGGGCGGTCGCACTGGGTGGCGACGGCGGCCGCCCGCGGCTTCGAGTGGGACGCGGTGCTCGTCAACGACGTGCCTAACGAGCTGATCGCGTGGAAGACGGTGGCCGACCCCGACGTCGCGCACGCGGGATCGGTGCACTTCCGCGACGCCGGCCCCGGACGGGGCACCGAGGTGCGCGTCGTCCTCGACTACGAGCCGCCGGCCGGCGCCATGATCGCCGCGATCGCGCGGCTGTTCGGCCAGGCGCCCGACGCCCTCGTCCGCGAGGA
This sequence comes from uncultured Gemmatimonadota bacterium, assembly GCA_946480295.1. The sequence goes on along the minus strand of CAMLIT010000009.1, from coordinate 58,442 downwards.
GTTGCGGCGCTTCAAGCAGCTCATGGAGAGCGGCGAGATCCCGACCACCGACGGCCAGTCGTCGTGCCGCTCGTGACGCACCCCCACCCCGGCTCCGGAGGCCAGTCGCGATGAAGGCCGTCTGCTGGCATGGCAGGCAGGACATGCGCGTCGAGAGCGTGCCCGACCCGAAGATCCTCAACCCGCGCGACGCGATCATCCGCGTCACGTCCACGGCGATCTGCGGCTCCGACCTGCACCTCTACGACAACTTCGTCCCGGGGATGATGCCCGGCGACATCCTCGGCCACGAGTTCATGGGCGAGGTCGTCGAGATCGGGCCCGACGTGCACGGTCTCGATGTCGGCGAGCGCGTGATCGTGCCCTTCCCCATCGCGTGCGGCCACTGCTGGTTCTGCCAGCACGAGCTGTTCGCGCAGTGCGACAACACCAATCCCAACGCGCACCTTCTCGAGGGGATGTACGGCTTCAGCGGCGCGGGGATCTTCGGCTACTCGCACCTGTTCGGCGGCTACGCCGGCGGGCAGGCCGAGTACGTGCGCGTGCCCTTCGCCGACGTTGGCCCGTTCGTCGTGCCCGACGAGCTGACGGATGACCAGGTGCTCTTCCTCACCGACATCCTGCCGACCGGCTACGCGGCGGCGGAGCGCGGCGACATCCAGCAGGGCGACGTCGTCGCCGTCTGGGGGTGCGGACCCGTCGGCCAGTTCGCGATCCAGAGCGCGTACATCCTCGGCGCCGAACGAGTCATCGCCCTCGATCGCGTCCCCGAGCGGCTGGCGATGGCGCGCGACGTCGGCCACGCCGACGTGGTGAACGTCACCGAGACCGACGACACCGTGGAGCTGCTCAAGCAGATGACCGGCGGGCGCGGGCCGGACGTCTGCATCGACGCGGTGGGGATGGAGGCGCACGGCGCCGACCTGCTGTCGAAGGTGGACCGCGTGAAGCAGGCGTTGCGGATGGAGATGGACCGGCCGGTGGTGCTGCGGCAGATGATGCAGGCGTGCCGGAAGGGCGGCACCGTGTCGGTGATCGGCGTCTACGCCGGCTTCGTCGACAAGTTCCCGATGGGGAGCGTGTTCGGGAAGGCGCTGACGATCCGCACCGGGCAGTGCGACGTGCACCGGTACGTGCCGCTCCTCCTGCAGCACATCCAGAATGGCGACGTGGATCCGACGGCGATCATCACCCATCGCCTCCCGCTCGCCGAGGCGGCGCGCGGCTACGACATCTTCGCGCGCAAGGCGGACGGCTGCGTGAAGGTCGTCCTGACGCCCTGACGCGCGGTCAGGCCGGCGAGGCGCGCTCGCCGGCCCTGGCCGCGTTCGCCTCCGGCGATCGATCCGTCGAGCGCCTTCCCCACTGCCGCCGATCGGCGACCGGCGTCACCCGGTCGGGCGCGCCGACGCGCGTCGGGACCTCGAACAGCCGGAAGTGCGGCCGGTCCGGATAGCTCGCCGCGAGCACCGGCAGCGCGACGTTGTAGACGGGGATTCCGTTGCGCGTCTGCCCCTCAGGCGACCCCTTGTGCGCGTGGCCGTGGAAGACCGCCGTCACCTCGAAGCGCGAGATCGGCTCCTCCAGACGGCTCGAGCCGAGGAAGGGAAAGATCTCCGGCGGCTCGCCCTCCACTGTCTGACGCACCGGCGCGTAGTGCAGGACGACGATGCGGTGCTCGGTGCGCAGCCGGGCGAGCGCCGACTCGAGCTTCAGCGCCTCGTTCAGCGCCTCGTGCACGAACTCCTTGATCACCTTCTCGCCCCAGGCGCCGAGCGCGCCGCGGCCGAAGCCGCCACAGAAGCCGCGCGTGCCGGCGAAGCCGACACCGTGCACCTCGTACGTGTCGCCGTCGAGGATATGCACCCCGGCGTCGGCCATGATACGCACGATCTCCGCCTGCTGGTCGGACTCGAAGTCGTGGTTCCCCAGCACGCCGATCACCGGGATCTTCACCGTCGCCGTCAGGTCCCGCGCGAGGATGCGTGCCTCCTCGGCGAGCCCGAAGTCCGTGAGGTCGCCGGCGAGGATAAGCACGTCGGCGCTCTCGGAGATCTGGGCGAACAGGGGCTGCAGGGCGCCCTGCGAGTCCTTGGCGTAGTGGATGTCGCTCACCGCCGCCAGTCGCACCACATCGCCCGTTATCGCCATGGGATTCTCGCTCCGTGGGGTCACGCCCCCTACCGACAGATTCGGGCCAGCGCATCCGCCTGAGGCCGCGTGCTAGCCCCGGTCTTGCACTTTCCCCCGCGGACACCCTCACTCGGCGCGACATGGCGTATCAATCGACGTACGACGATCCGGCCCAGGATACGAACACCTTCTATCGTCGGACGCTCCATGTCCTGAGCGAGGCGCGCGTCCCGTTCCTCGTCGGCGGCTCGCACGCCATCCTGCACTACACCGGCATCGTCCGCGAGACGAAGGACTTCGATCTCTTCGTCCGGAAGGAGGACTGCGCCGACGCGATGGAGGCGCTCCGCCTCGCCGGCTACTGGACCGAGCTCACCTTCCCGCACTGGCTGGCGAAGGCCAAGCAGGGCGACGACGTGGTGGACCTCGTGTTCAGCTCCGGCAACGGCGTGTGCCGGGTGGACGACGGCTGGTTCCAGAACGCCGTCGAGGCGGAGGTGCTCGGGATGCCGGTGAAGCTCGCGCCCGTCGAGGAGCTGCTCTGGCAGAAGGCGTTCGTGATGGAGCGCGAGCGGTTCGACGGCGCGGACATCGTGCACCTGCTGCGCACCTGCTCGGAGACGCTGCAGTGGGATCGGCTCGTGCAGCGGTTCGACTCGAACTGGCAGCTCCTGCTGCAGTACCTGATCTTCTTCGGCTTCGTGTATCCGTCCGAGCGGCAGCGCATCCCGCGCACCGTGATCGAGGAGCTGCTGACGCGCTACCGCGCCGAGCTGGACAACCCGCCCAGCGACGACCGCGTCTGCCGCGGCACCCTCGTCTCGCGCGGACAGTACCTGCTGGACATCGGCCTCTACGGCTACGCCGACGCGCGCCTGGTGCCCCGTGGGACGATGACCGCGGAGGACTGCATCTACTGGACGTGGGCGATCGAGCACGTGCGGTGATGCCGGCGCGGTGGCGACGATCGCCGGCGCTGCATGCCGACGCGCGTCAGCTCGCCGCCTGCGTCGGCACGCCGCCGAAGCGCCGCTCCCGCGCGGTGAACTCCGCCAGCGCGCCGAGGAACTCCTCCTCGCCGAAGTCCGGCCACATGCGGCGCGTGAAGTAGAGCTCCGCGTAGGCGCACTCCCAGAGGAGGAAGTCGCTCAGCCGCTGCTCGCCGCCCGTGCGGATGAGGAGGTCGACGTCGCGCGCGGGACCGGTCTCGTGGTTCGCCTGCCCGATGAGCTGCGCGAAGCGCTCGCGCGTCACCGGCTCGCCGCCGGCGAGCGCCGCGGCGCGGACCATGGCGTCGCGCGCCGAGTAGTCGATCGCGACGCGCAGGTGCAGGTTCGTGCCGCCCGCGGTGTGCGCCTCCGCCTCGGCGATCGCCGCGCGCAGCGGCGCGGGGAGACGATCGCGCCGGCCGATGATGGAGAGCCTGACGCCGTTCTCGCGCAGCCGCTTCGACTCGGAGAGGAGCGTGCGCCGGAGCAGGCGCATGAGCGTCGTCACCTCCGTCGTCGGCCGCGTCCAGTTGTCGGCGGAGAAGGCGTAGATGGTGAGCGTGCCGATGCCGGCGCGCGTCGCCGCCTCGACGACGGCGCGCGTGGCCCGCACGCCGGCGTGGTGCCCCGCGCTGCGCGGGAGGCCGCGCGCGGCGGCCCAGCGGCCGTTCCCGTCCATGATGACGCCGACGTGAATGCCGGCGACGTCGCCGATGCCTGATCCGATCCCTCTCGCCTGGCCCGGCGTCGGGGCCGGTGAGCTTCGCTTCATTGCCGGGTTCCTGTCGTGGGCGGCGAACGCGTCAGCGCTCGCGCGTGGCGCGAATGAGCGCCTCCATGTGGTCGAGATAGCGCTCGAGCGCGCGGCGCCCGGCGGCGGTGATGGCGTACTCGGTCTTCGGCACGCGCCCCTCGAAGCTCTTGGTGCAGGCGATGTAGTTCGCCTCCTCGAGCTTGCGGGCGTGGACGCTGAGGTTCCCGTCGGTGGTGCCGAGCAGCTTCTTGAGGTCGTTGAAGCTCATCGCTTCGTTGACGGCGAGCGCGCTGAGGATGCCGAGGCGGATGCGCTCGTGGATCAGCCGATCGAGGGCCAGCGGCCCCTCGGCCGTTCCCTTCCCGCCGACGCTGCGGAGAGGCTGGGGCTTGGCGCGCTCGCGCTCGTCGCGATGCCCGTCGCGCTCCTCGGGGAGTGCTCCGTGCTTAGCCACCGTGCCTCCGTGCGATGAGGGTTCCAAAGAGGATGTGCAGGCCGCCGAAGCCGGCGACGAGCAGCGGGAAGTTCCATGAGGCCGGCGAGAGGAGCGCGACGGCGCCGAGGCCCATGAACGCCGCGCCCATCACGGGGACGATCCGCACCGAGTAGGTACCCGCGGTCATGACGCCCGTGCCGTAGAGCAGCATCCACACGCCGGGGAGCATGGTCTGGAGGCCGCGGGCGAGGAACACCGCGGTCATGAGCATGCCGACGAAGAGCGGCGGGGAGAAGCTGAGGACGAGCTTGCGGACCGGCCCGGAGAGGAGTGGGACCTTCGCGGCGCGGGCCTTGGCCGCCATGAACGCCGCGGAGAGCCCGGCGGCGAGCGCGGCCTCGACGAGCCACACGGCGACCCAGGTCCCGGGGCGGGCCTGCTCGCGCGCGACGAGGGCCGCGATGATGGCGGTCAATCCGATGACGATCTCACCCCACCCGGAGACGGCGGTGAAGGTGCCGGCGCGCTCCATCGTCTCGCGGATGAAGCGCAGGTTGTCCATGGCGCGCGCCTGCATCTCGGGCGGATCGCGCTGGGCGGCTGGCTGGAGGGGGACGACGCGGGCCATGCCCAATGGTACGGCGGCGGTGGAGCGAAAGCAAGTACTTTGTATTGCAAAGACCGCTGACGCACCCGGCGCTGCGCGCCCCGCGCCGCGCGTGCATCACGGCACGCGACGCGGGACGCGTCCGCCCGCGCTCAGGGCCGCGCTTCCGGTTCCCCGCGCCCGCTCGCCGGTCCCCGCCGCTCCGCCCCGATGGAGATCGGGCCCGGCGGCGCATCGCTCGCCGGGAAGCTCTCCTCCGAGAGCTCGTCCACCCGGGCCTGGGCGATGTCGTCGGCGAACTCGCGCACGATCGCCGCGTCGAACGCCGCCAGGTCGGCGGGCTTGCGGCTCGTGATCAGCTTCTCGTCGACGCGCACCGGCTCGTCGACCCACTCGCCGCCCGCGTTCCTGATGTCGGTCCTCAGGCTGGGCCAGGACGTGAGCGTGCGCCCGCGCACCACGTCGGCCTCGACGAGCAGCCAGGGCCCGTAGCAGATCGCCGCCACGGGCTTGTCCGCCACCATGAACTCGCGGACGAACTGCACCGCGCGCGGGTCCATGCGGAGCGCGTCGGGATTCGCCACGCCACCGGGGACGACCAGCGCGGCGTACTGCGCCGCGTGCGCATCGTCGAGCGTGCGATCCACCGGAAAGCGGTCGCCCCTGTCGAGGTGGTTGACGGCCTGGATCTCCCCCGCCTTCGTCGACACGAGCTCCGTCTCCGCACCGGCGGCCTCCAGCGCCTTTCGGGGCTCGACGAGCTCAACCTGCTCCACCCCGTCCGTCGCGAGGATCGCGATCCGCTTTCCCTTCAGTCCGAGCGTCATGCGCCCCGCCTCAGCCGTTCTCGTCGGGGAGATTCTCGTCGTTCGCCTGTCCCTTCCGCTCGCGCAGCTCGCGGAGCGCCGGATTCGGGATGCTCTCCGGGATCATCGGCTGGTCGTGCGGATTGGACGCGAGCTTCTGCTTGTCGTCGTCGGCGAGATTCTCGCCCCGGCTACGCCCCTCGTGCCGCCACTTGTAATCGGTGGAGCCGGCTTCGGCCGGATCGATGTTGTGCTGGTCAGGACGCTTTCCGCCCATATGTCCTCGAGGTTGAGATGCCGAGGCGAGTGGTACAGGAAGCGTGCCCTGACGGGACGAGGGACGAGGGACGCGATCAGGCCGGCTACGTCGCTGCGTGCGTCGGGCTCTGCGGGGAACACGGATTCGACGGAGGTCACGGATGCGACGGATCGCTCCTCCTGGCGAGACGGCTTTTCGCACCGCGCCGGCCCGGCCGTCAGGTCGCGGATCCCTCACCCCATTCGCACGATGTCCATTCAATTCGCGTCTTCTCTTTGGATGCTGGCCGGATAGAGGGGCCAGCGGCGGCGCGACAGGGCCCGGTCGCGCCGTGCGTCGGGCTCTGCGGTCGCGCCGACATCACACGATGGAAGACGCGAATGACCACGAATGAACTGCCGAATCGTGCGAATCGCTCCGTGCGGCGGGAGAGCCCCTCGCGCCCCGGCCGGCCCGGGACCCGGTCCCCTCCCCCCTCATCCCATCCGTGCCGATCCGCCGTTCCCGTGGCATCCGTGTCGAGTGGTTCGCAGCCGGCTGAGTAGAGTGACCGGCGGCCGCGCGCGGAGCCCGGACGGCCGAGGAGCCCCACGCCTCCCGCCTCCCGCCTCCCGCCTCCCGCCTCCCGCCCTATCTCTCCCCCACCCGATACCGCTCCAGCACCTCCCGCACCTTGTCCAGCGGGATCGCCTCAACCATGTGGCCGTTCCCGGTCACCGTCGTCGCCTGGAAGAGCGAGTCGTAGATCGCTTCCTCCGTCGTCTCGACCACCGCCTCGAAGAGCCCCGACATCTCGTCGTTCCCCAGCTCCTCCGTCGTCAGGCGCTTCGCGCCGTAGGGACGGCGGACCTTCGGGCTGGTCGAGAAGGCGAGCACGTAGTCGCCGGAGCCATTGGCCGCCGACGACCCGGTGCGCGCGAGCCCCATGATCGCGCGCTTCGCGAGGCGGCGCAGGTTGCGATCGGAGAGCGGCGCGTCCGTCGCGACCACCATCACGCACGAGCCGTCGCCGCGCTCGTTTGGCGTCTGCACGTCGCGCTGGAAGGAATAACGGCCGAGCGCCTTGCCGACCGGCGCCCCGAGCACCTGGAGCACGCCGCCGAAGTTCGTCTGCACGAGCACGCCCACCGTCCATCCGCCGAGCGAGGCGGGGAGGACGCGCGACGACGTGCCGATCCCTCCCTTCCAGCCGAAGGCGATCGTTCCCGTGCCCGCGCCCACGCTCCCCTCGGCCACCGGCCCGCTCGCCGCCGAGTCGAGCGCCGCGCGCACGTGCGCCGCCGTGATCGGGCGGCTCCGGATCGCGTTGAGCGTCCCGTCGTTCGTCTCGGCCACCACGGGGTTGATCGAGCGCACGTCCTGCATCCCCGGCTGCTCGAGCATCCAGCCCACCAGGCCGTCGGCGGCATGCCACACGCAGAGCGTGCAGGTGAGGACGATCGGCGTCTCGAGCTCGCCGAGCTCGTCGAGCTGCGTCGCGCCGACGAGCTTCCCGAAGCCGTTCCCCACGAACAGCGCCGCCGGCACGCGCTCGAGGAAGAGGTTGCCGGGGTGCGGGAGGATCGCCGTGACGCCGGTGCGCACGGAGTCGCCCTCGACGACCGTGGCCTGCCCGACGCGAACGCCCGCGACGTCGGTGATGGCGTTCCATCGCCCGGGCTGGAAGATTCCGGGCCGGACGCCGAGGTCGCGAGCGCGCGCCCGCTGCGCCTCGACGGTGGATGCGCACGCCGCGGCGAGCGCGAGGAGGGTGAGCGTGCTGGCCAGGTGCATGTGGTCTCCGTGGCGTGATCAGAGGGTGGATCGATGATCGACATCATGGTCGGCGACATCACGACGCTCGAGGTGGACGCGATCGTGAATGCCGCGAACGAGTCGCTGCGCGGGGGCGGCGGCGTGGACGGCGCGATACACGCCGCCGCCGGCCCGGAGCTCTACCACGAGCTGCTTCGGTACCCCGGGTGTCCGACGGGAGACGCCGTGCTCACGCGCGGCTATCGGCTCCCAGCCCGCTTCGTCATCCACGCGGTGGGCCCCGTCTGGCACGGCGGCGGGCACGGCGAGGCGGCGCTCCTCGCGCGCGCCTACGAGAACGTCTTCCGCATCACCCGCGAATCGGGCGAGATCCGCACGATCGCGTTCCCCGCGATCTCCACCGGAGCGTACGGCTTCCCCAAGGCGCCCGCGGCGAAGATCGCCCTCGAGTCGATGATGGCGCACGAAAATGCCTTCGATCGGGTGATCGCCTGCCTGTACGACGTCGCGAGCGAGCGGCTCTACCGCGAGACGCTGTCGGCGCTGAGGGCGAGAGGGTGACACGGGGAGTGGGGAGCGGGGACAGGGAATGTGGGGGGACGAGGGACGGGGGACGAGGGACGAGGGACGCGGGCATCCCGGGCCACTACCGCCGTGCGTGGCGCTCCGCGATCGGGCGGCATCACACGTTGGGGAACGCGGATGAACACGGATGCCGCGGATCGGCGCGGATCGGTCCGTGCGCCGCGAGAGCTCCCCTCACTGCGGCCAATCCGGGACCCGGCGCCCCCACCGCTGCCTCCATTCGCGCCGATTCGCACGATGTTCGTTCAATTCGCGTCGGCGTTTTTGTAGCCGGCTGGGTAGAAGGATCAGCGGGGGGCGCGAGGGAGCAAGAATCGCCGTGCATCGGTCTTCACCGCCCACTTCCCCGGCGCGCCGGGGCCATCCGTGGCATCCGTGACCTCCGCGGCATCCGTGTCCAATCGGCGTTGATGCCATAGTGGTCGCGGCCCAGGCGCACGGCGGAAGTGGCCAGCCGCGACGCCTCCCGCCTCCCCCCTCCCGCCTCCCGCCGCGTATCTTCCGCCATGCCCATCGTCCCTCTCTACGGCCACCACAGGCTCCGCGACCATCTGCTCTCCGCCGCGGCTCAGGGGACGCTGCCGGCGAGCCTGCTGCTGGTCGGGCCGCGCGGGGTCGGGAAGCAGCGGCTCGCGCTCTGGCTCGCGCAGGTGCTGCTCTGTGCCGGCGACGGCCCGCGCCCGTGCGGGAGATGTCAGCACTGCCGCTTCTCCGGCGAGCTGACGCACCCCGACCTGCACTGGTTCTTCGCCCGGCCGCGGATGAAGGAGTCCGACTTCACTCCGCAGGAGGCGCTGCAGGACCTCGCCGAAGCGACCGCGGACCGCGTCGCCGACCACGGCCTGTACGCGGCGCCCGGCGGGATGGAAGGCATCTTCATCGCGACGGTGCATGCGATCGTCGGCGCGGCGGCGGTGTCGCCGGCCATGGGCAAGCGGAAGATCTTCATCGTCGGCGAGGCCGAGCGCATGGTGCCGCAGGAGGGCGCCGAGCAGGCGGCGAACGCCTTCCTCAAGCTGCTGGAGGAGCCGCCGGCGGATACGCAGCTCATCCTGACGTCGAGCGAGCCGGGCGCGCTGCTCCCGACCATCCGCTCGCGGGTGGTCCAGCTGCGCGTGCCGCCGCTGGGCGACGCCGACATGCGTGCCTTCCTCGCCGACCCCGCGGTAGCGCAGCGGCTGGACAAGGAGGGGGTCGGGAGCAGCGCCGAGGATCGCCTGCGGATCGCCGGCGGCGCGCCGGGCCGGCTGTTCGCGGCGGCCGAGTGGTCGCAGGCGGTGGCCAATGCCCGCCGACTGATCGAGGCGGCGACGGCGCGCGATCCGGCGGCCCGGTACAGGACGGCCTTCGCCCAGGGAGTGAAGGAGGCGCGGGGCGCCTTCAGCGACACCCTGGACGCACTCACGGTGCTCCTGCACGAGCGCGCGCGGTCGGCGGTCGGGATGGCCGACGACCGCGCCGCCGAAGGATCGGCGCGCGCCGTCGAGGCGGTCGAGCGGGCGAAGGAGCTCGCGTCGGGCAACGTGAACCCCCAACTGCTGGCCGCCTCGCTGCTGCGGGAGCTGGCGGGAGCGCTGCGATGAGCGACGAGCTGTCCCACGTGGCGCCGACGGGCGAGGCGCGGATGGTGGACGTCTCGGCGAAGGCGGAGACGGCGCGGGTGGCGCGCGCCACGGGTTCGATCCGGATGCAGCCGGCGACGCTGGCGGCGATCCGCGCGAACGAGGTGAAGAAGGGGGACGTGCTCTCGGTGGCGCGCGTGGCCGGGATCATGGGTGCGAAGCGCACGGCGGAGCTCATCCCTCTCTGTCATCCGCTCAGCTTGCACGACGTGCAGGTGGCCTTCACGCTGGACGAGGCGTTGCCGGGCGTCCACGTGGAAGCGACGGCGCGCACGGTGGGTCGGACGGGCGTGGAGATGGAGGCGCTGACGGCGACGGCGGTGGCGCTGCTTACCATCTACGACATGGCGAAGGCGCTCGATCGCGGGATGACGATCTCCGATATATCGTTAGCCGAGAAATCAGGTGGCAAGGCCGGCCAATGGTCAAGACTTGATGGCACCTCCGTTGCGCCTTAGTGTCCAGAGCAGCAGTAGGCGGGCTGTACTTGCAGTTAACCTGTTGCTCCCAAACGATTTATGCGAAATCTCCGTGGCACGTACGTGCACCGCGGCGATGGTCTGCGACGACGCAGACGCCTGGTCCAGGCGCTTTACGTCGTAGGCTTTGTCGCTGCGTGCGCTTTCCTCGTCACGCATCGCAAGGCCGAGCCGACTACCGCGATGGCGGCCGAACTGCACCACTCCTCCCACTTCTTCGGCCTGGGCGGTGAATCGGACAAGCTCCGTTCGGAGCTGGAAACGACGAAGGGCGACCTGAATCTGGTTCGCGCGCAGCTCGATCGGGCGACCCGGATCCTCCAGTTCTCCTCCCGCTACAAGGTCACCGGCGACCTCGCGACCAGCATCTTCGACATCGCGCTGGAAGAGGGGATCGATCCCGACCTCGCCTTCCGGCTGGTTCGCCAGGAGAGCGACTTCAACGAGCACGCGACGAGCCCCAAGGGAGCCGTCGGCCTGACGCAGGTCATGCCCGCGACGGCGAGGTTCTTCCGGAAGGGGGTCACCCGCGACGGCCTGTACGACGCGAAGACGAACCTGCACGTCGGGCTGCGCTACCTGCGGACGCTCGTCGACCAGTACCACGGCAACGTCAACCTCGCGCTCCTGGTCTACAACCGCGGCGAGGTCGCGGTGCAGGACGCCATCCGCGCGGGCGAGAACCCGACCAACGGCTACGACCGGCAGGTGATGAGGGGATACAAAGGATCGGGCGTGATCGAGTGACCACGCCCGCGGTACCAGCCTGACCGGAGCGCCACCCCGATGGGGTGGCGCTTCTTCTTTATATCCGTCGCCGCGGCGCGATCGCTATTTCGCCGGCGTCTTCGAGGACCCGTGCTTCTTCGAGGTGGTGGCGCGCTCGTGGCTGGCCTTCGTCCGCGTCCGCTTCCGGCTCCCCGCCTGTCGGATCTCCGGGCGGTGGTGGCTGCCGCTCCGCGGCACACGCCCGCGGACGACGAGCTCCTGGCCGGCGAAGATCATCGGACGGCGCAGCCCGTTCAGCGCCATCAGCGACTTCACCGTCGAGTGGTAACGGAGGGCGATGCCGCTCAGCGTCTCCCCGCGCTTCACGACGTGGACGCTGGTCGTGAGGCTGCCCGGGTAGCGCTCGATGGAGGGATCCGGCACCGACACGGCGGCGGCAGCCACCTCCGGGTTCGGGACCAGCACCCGCTGTCCGGCGAAGATGCGGCCCGTCCTCCGCGACCGACGCAGCTCGGGGTTGTACTCGGTGAGCACGCGGACGGTCACACCGACGCGGTGCGCGAGGTTGTCCAGGTACTCGCCCTTCCTCGACTCGACCACGTGGTAGCCGACGCGCTCCGTCTTCGGCAGCTCGGCGAAGGCGCTGTCGAAGCGCTCGCGGCTCCCGAGCGGGATGCGGACCTTGAACTCGCCGCGCGGAGGGGTCATGCCCCGCAGGATGTGCGGATTCAGGTCCTTGATCGTGGCGACCGAGGTGCCGGCCGCCTTCGCGATGGCGGCGAGCGGGGTGGCCGGACCGACGCGCACCGAGTCGTACACGTATGGGGGCTCGGTCCGGATCTCCATGCCGTAGCGCTGGGGATCCTTGCCGATCAGCGCGGCGGCGATGAGCTGGGGAACGTAATCCTTGGTCTCGTTCTTCAGGTAGTCCTTGTCGGCGAGGGCGAAGAAGACGTCCTCCCCCTTCGTGCCCTCGAGATCGTCGGCGTAGCGGCTCAACCCGCGGGCGATCCGTCCCGGGCCGCCGTCGTACGCGGCGGCGGCGAGATAGAGGGAGCCGAACTGCTCCTTCAGGCCGCGGATGAAGCGCACCGCGGCGATCGTCGACCGCACCGGGTCGCGGCGCTCGTCGACCCACCAGTCGACACGCATGCCCATGTCCCGGGCGGTGGAGGTCATGAACTGCCAGATGCCGACCGCCGCCGCCCTGGAATAGGCGTTCGGGTTGAAGCCGCTCTCGACGAGGCCGAGGTAGTACATGTCCTCGGGCAGGCCGCCCTCGCGCATCTTCTCGCGGATCATCGGCTCGTAGCGCGAGCCGGCGGAGAGCTCCGCCTCGACATGCTCCTTCGACGGACCGGAGAAGATGCGGACGAAGTGCTGGACGCGGTCGACGCTCTCGTACGAGCGCACGTCCATGTCCCAGGTGGGGCCGGCGTCGTCGGCCGCCGCCGCGCTGTCTGCCGGCGGATCGCCGAGGACCTCCGCGGCCCGCTTGCTCACCTCCGTGGAGCTGACGGAATCCACGGCGGCGCTGTCCGCCTGCCTCGCGGCAGGGGCGGACGTCGCGACGGCAGCGGAAACGGCGGCGGTGTCGGTCGCCGCGGCGGAGGAGGCGGCGGAAGGCACCGTCCCAGGGGCAGGCGCCGGCACGGGAGCGGGGGCTGGCGCGACGCCGTGCGCGCACGCGGCGAGGGCGATCAGGGCCAACAACGTCGACTTCGGTGGCAATGGTCCTCCTTGCTCCACGACCACGGCGCGGAGGTCACTGGTGACGCTCCGCGCATGGACAAAAAAGCCGCCGGAGCGCGTCCGGGCGGCACTCAGCGAGTCTAGCAGATCGGCCGACCGCGGTCTACCCGCCGGCCGGCCGATGGTCCCGCGTCACCGCGTAGCGATATAGTTGCCGAGCAACCGGTTCGTCGCGTTGAGGACCGCGACCGCGGCACCACGACGGATGTCCGATTCCGCGAGAAAGCAGCCGACGAGACGCACCGGCACATCCGCCCCGAGCTGGCCGACGGAGACGATCACGAGGTTCGCGTCGAAGGCGCGGATCAGCTTCACCCCGAGGATCTCGAAGCGCAGCGTGTGCTCGGTGAACTCCTCCAGCGCGCGGAGCGCCGCGTCGGCGGCGATGCGCAGGTCGCCCAGCGGACTGGACTGCCCCGTACAGTGTCCACGCACGCGCTGACCCTCGTACTCGAGCTCCACGTCCGCGACGCACTGCCCGGAGGGGCTGCGGGTGAACGCGAAGTTCGCGAAGCGTACGCGTTCGCGCCGCGAGGCGGGGAGGGATGCCGGCGCGGCGGACAGAGGACGGTCAGAGGGCTGGACTTGTAGCGGCATGAGGATCCGGATGCAGGCGGGGGGACGAGCGCCGTCGCTTCGCATAAGACACGACCAATAATGAGAATGGCAACGTCGACATGCTTGTAACGGGCATCACGGAGGTCCTATAATTCCGGACATGGGATCGCCCCTGCTCCTGGCCACGCTCCTCGCGGCGCCGGTCTTCGGTGGCTCTTCGGCCCGCGTTAGGCACTCGGCGACGGACTCCCTCCGGGCGCGGATCGAGCGGCGGATCGCCGCCGTGCCCGGCGCGGTGGTGGGCGTCGCCTTCGAGGACCTCGGCTCCGGCGACACCCTCTTCCTCGACGCCGACGAGTCCTTCCACGCCGCGAGCACGATGAAGCTCCCGGTGATGATCGAGCTGTTCCGGCGCGCGGACGCCGGGGCGCTTCCGCTGGACCAGCGGATCCTCCTCGTGAACCGCTTCTCCTCCCTCGTCGACGGCTCCCCGTACGAGCTCGACCCGGGCGACGACTCCGACAGCGCGATGTATGCACTGGTGGGGACGCGCGTGCCCGTGCGGCGGCTCATCGACGAGATGATCACGCGCTCGAGCAACCTGGCGACGAACGCCCTCATCGAGCTGGTGGGGGCGGCACGGGTGAACGCGACCGCCCACGCGCTGGGCGCCCGGCACATCGCGGTGCGCCGCGGCGTGGAGGACGACAAGGCGTTCGCCGCGGGGCTGAACAACACGACGACGGCTCGCGATCTCGCGGTCCTCCTGCGGGCGATCCAGGAGGGGCGCGCGGCGTCGCGGGCGAGCTGCGACCAGATGCGCGACATCCTCCTGCACCAGGAATTCAGCGCCGAGATCCCGGCCGGGCTGCCGCCGGGGACACCCGTGGCGCACAAGACGGGGTGGATCACCGGCGTGCTTCACGACGCCGCGGTGGTCTACCCCCGCGGCCGCACCCCGTACGTGCTCGTGGTGCTGACGCGGGGGATCCCGCAGCAGCCGGTGGCGCGCGCCCTCATCTCCGACATCTCGCGCATGGTGTACGAGCACGCCATGTCGGGAACTGGCGTGGCGGTGGCGCGATGATCGTCGCCGTGGGGTGCGATCACGCCGGCTATCCGCTCAAGGACGCGGTGCTGGAAGCGGTCCGCGCGGCGGGCCACACGATCCTCGACTGTGGCGCCGAGCGCCTGATCCCGGGCGACGACTATCCCGACTACGCCGAGCGCGTGGCGCAGGCGGTGGTGTCTGGCTCCGCGGAGCGCGGCGTCCTGCTCTGCGGAAGCGGGGTTGGGGCGGCGGTGGCGGCGAACAAGGTCCACGGCATCCGCGCCGGCCTGTGTCACGACACCTTCTCCGCTCACCAGGGGGTGGAGGACGACTCGATGAACGTCCTCTGCCTCGGCGCGCGCGTCGTGGGTTCGGCGCTGTGCGAGGAGCTGGTGCGCACCTTCCTCGGCGCCCGCTTCTCCGGCGCCGAGCGACACGAGCGCCGGCTGCGCAAGGTGCTCGCGATCGAGCACGAGCAATGCGGGGAGAGCTCGTCGTCTGACGTCTGACCATCCGACCCCGGCGGCCGACGGCGCGCGTCGGCCGGAGACGCAGGCCGCTCTCCTGTCCACGGCGGCCAAGTTCGAGGCGATCCTCGCGATCGCCGCGGACGCGATCATCTCCGTGGACGAGTCGATGCGCATCGTGCACTTCAACTACGGCGCGTCGAACATCTTCGGCTACACGCCGCAGGAAGCGATCGGGCGGTCGCTCGACATGCTCCTGCCGGAGCGATATCGCCGCGCCCACGCGAGCCACATCCAGATGTTCGGCCGCGGCAGCGAGACGGCCCGCCGCATGGGCGAGCGGCGCGAGATCTACGGCCTGCGCAAGAGCGGCGAGGAGTTCCCCGCCGAAGCGTCCATCTCGCGCCTCGACACGCCCGAGGGGCGGCTGTACACCGTGGTGCTGCGCGACATCAGCGAGCGCAAGCGCGCGGAGATGAACCAGCAGTTCCTGGCCACGGTCGGCGACCTGCTCTCGCGCTCCCTCGATGTCGAGACCACGATCCACACGGTGGTGCAGCTCCCGGTGGAGCACCTCGCCGACGGCTGCGTCCTCGACCTGGTGGAGCCGGGGGGCCGCATCAGCCGCTACGTGAGCGAGAGCGCGGACGTGCAGCTCGACGCGCTCATGCGCCGCTTCGGCACCGAGTTCTCGCTCACCTGGGATTCGCCGTCCCGGGTGATCGACGTGCTGCAGACGGGGCGCCCCGAGCTCGTGCCCCAGCTCACGCTGGAGTGGCTCGAGGCGCACGTGGAGACGCCGGCGCAGATGGAGCTCGAGAAGGAGCTGAAGCGGCAATCGCTGATCATCGTGCCGATCGTGGCGCGCGAGGCGGTGATCGGGGCGATGAGCCTCTACACCCTGGGCGAGAAGGGGCGGCACTTCGACGAGGTCGACCTGCGGATCGCGCGGGAGCTCGGGCGACGCGCCGCCTTCGCCATCGACAACGCGCGGCTGTACCAGGAGGCGCAGCGCGCGACGCGGGCGCGCGACGAGATCCTCGGCGTCGTCTCGCACGACCTGCGCAATCCGCTGAGCGCGATCGCGATGGTCACGCGCGCGCTTCGCGACCAGCTCGCCGAGGACGATCCGCGGCGCGAGCTGCTCGACACCGCGTACGATTCGACGGAATGGATGAACCGGCTCATCCAGGACCTGCTGGACGTGGCGTCGATCGAGGCGGGGCGACTCGCGGTGGAGCGGCAGCCGGAACAGGTGCTGCCGCTGCTCGAGCGCGCGGCCGACATGTTCGAGCGCGGCGCGGCGGAGCGCTCGATCGTCGTGCGCGTGGACGCGCCCGCGGGGCTGCCGCCGGTGATCGCCGACGCGGAGCGGGTGCTGCAGGTGCTCGCGAACCTGCTCGGCAACGCGCTGAAGTTCACGGAGACCGGCGGCTCGGTCACGCTCTCGGCGGAGCGGCAGGACGGCGACGTCGCGATCAGCGTGATCGACAGCGGCGTGGGAATCCCGCCCGAGCACCTGCCGCACGTCTTCGAGCGGTACTGGCACGCGCGGCGCACGGCGCGCAAGCGCGGCTCGGGGCTCGGGCTCGCCATCGCGAAGGGCATCGTCGAGGCGCACAACGGGCGCATCTGGGTGAAGAGCACGCTCGGCACGGGGAGCACGTTCACCTTCACCATCCCGCGCGCGGACGGTGCACGCACGGAGAGCGCGCGCGCCTAGCGGCGCGCCGTGAAGCGCGCCGTCAGGCGCGCCCTCGCGTTCGGCGTCGCGGCACCCAAGCCGCAATCGGCACCGCACTTGCGGAACTCGCCGCCACATGGACGCGGAGGCGCGAGACCACGCCACGTGTCGTCTCATCTGGACAGGAGGGTAGCATGGCGAGACACACCGGCAACACGACGACCGATCACGACACGATCCGCAGGTGGGCGGAGGAGCGCGGCGCGCAGCCCGCATGCGTGAAGGGCACGGGCAGGAAGGGCGGCGTCGGGATGATCCGTCTCGACTTCCCGGGGTACAGCGGCGCGGAATCGCTGCAGCCGATCACCTGGGACGAGTGGTTCCGCTCCTTCGACGACAACGATCTCGCGCTCGTGTACCAGGACCGCACGGCGTCGGGACCGAAGAGCAACTTCAACAAGCTCGTCGGTCGCGAGACGGCGAAGGCACGCGCGCGCGGCGACAACCACGCGTCGCGGCACCACGGCGCGCGCAAGAAGACGACGGGACGCTCCCGCACGCGGTCCACGAGCCGCGCGAAAGCGTCGAGCGGCCGCTCGCACACGGCGCGGAGCACCGGGACGAAGAGCCGTTCGCGCTCGACCGGCACGACGGCACGGAAGAGCGGGACGCGGTCGACGACGCGCAGCGGGACCACGCGCTCGCGGAGCACCGGCGCCTCGTCGCGGAGCGGCACGCGCCGCAGCAGCACGGCATCGTCGCGCTCGGGCAGCCGCTCGCGGACGAGCACCGGCTCGCGCAGCCGGTCGACGAGCCGCCGCAGCAGCGCGCGCAGCCGCTGACCGGACGACCCGCTGACGCGCGGCCCCCGCGCGCCGCGCGTCAGCGGACGAACATCGCGACCGCGGCCCCGAACATGGCCGCGGTCGTGATCGCAACCACGGCGCGCGCGCCGCGCGAGCTGGGCTGGCCGAGCATGAGCTTCGCGTCCGCCGCGGCGACGACGATGCCGAGGAGCAGCACGGGGGCGAGCAGGCCGTTGAGCACCGCCGACCAGTAGAGCGCGCGCACCGGGTTGATGCGAAGCACGTCCATCGCCACGCCGCACGCCATGGAGAGCCCGACCACGGTGTAGAAGGCGGGCGCGCCGCGGAAGCGGAGGTCGATCCCCTCGCGCCAGCCGAAGGACTCGGCGAGCGCGTACGCCGCCGAGCCGGCGAGGGTCGGGATGGCGAGCGCGCCGGTGCCGACGAGGCCCACGGTGTAGAGCAGCGTCGCGAAGCGGCCGGCGAGCGGCTCGAGCGCCAGCGCCACCTGCCGCGACGTCTCGACGTGCGTCACGCCGCTCCGGTGCAGCGTCGTCGCGGTCGTGAGGATGATGAAGAACATCACGACGTTCGAGAAGAACGTCCCGACGCCGACGTCGATGGTGCGCCGGCGGATCTCGTCAGGCGCGGCCCCGCGGCGCGCGACGAGCGTGCGACGGCCGAGCGCCTTCTCCTCCTCCACCTCCTGCGACGCCTGCCAGAAGAAGAGGTACGGGCTGATCGTCGTGCCGAGGATGGCGACGAGCGTCGCCCACTCGGCGCGCGTGCCCGGCAGGGTAGGCACGACGGTGTCGCGCAGCGCGGCGCGCCAGTCGGTCACCGTCACGAAGGCCGCGACCACGTAGGCGAAGAGCACGAGGGCGAGCCACTTCAGCACCCTCGCCACGACGACGTAACGCAGGCGGATCGTGGCCCAGGCGATCATGCTGGCGAACGCGAGCACCCAGAGGTGCGAACTGATCCCGGTGAGGAGGTCCGCGGCGTCCGCCATTCCCGCGAGGTCGGCGCCGACGTTGATGGTGTTCGCGACGAACAGCGTGCCCGCCGCCGCGACGAGCACGGGGCGCGGGAAGCGGCCGCGCACCGCCCCGACGAGGCCGCGGCCGGTGACCATCCCGAGCCGCGCGCACATCTGCTGCACCGCCGCCATGAGTGGCCAGGTGAGCAGCGACGTCCAGAGCAGCGAGGTGCCGAGCTGCGCGCCGGCGATCGAGTACGTCGCGATCCCCGACGGATCGTCGTCCGCGGCCCCGGCCACGACGCCCGGCCCGAGCTGCGCCCAGAAGCGGCGGAGGCTCGGCAGCGCGCGACGCGGCTGGGGGAGCGTGGTCGTGGTCATCGAGACGTGGTCATCGTGACGTGAGCGGCGCGTGATCCAGGACCTGGATCGCGTCAACCCGTTCAGCCCGAGCCCGTGCGCGTGGAGGCGTCGAGTCGCCGGATCTCGCGCGCGAGCGCATCGAGCCGCGGCTGGACGTCGGCGTCGGGCGAGCCGCGCAGGAGCGAGAGCGCCGCGGCCCGGGACCGTTGCACGATGGGGAGCACCGCCGGCGACCGCGTCAGGCGCGCGTCGCACATGGCGCGCTCGAGATGATCGACGGCGAGCGCGAGCTCCTCGCCGGCGATCTCCGCCCGATGTTCCATCCACGCGGCGGCCGCGCGTCCGCGATGGTGCTCGGCCTCGGCGAGCTGGGCGCGCGCGATGGTGGTCGCGAGGATGGTGGTGTCGCGCATGCGGCGCGCGGCGATCTCGTCGGCGAGGCGGTCGAGGTCCAGCGCCACCGCGCCGAAGGCGCCGCGCGCCGTGCTCGACGAGAGATCGGGATGCTCGCGGAAGAAGCGCGCGGCCACGCGCAGCTGCCCGGCGGCCGTGTCCAAGGCGCCAAGCCGGAAGGCGGCGACCGCGGAATCGAGCTGCCGCTGCGCCTCCCTTCTCGCGGCGAAGGGGTGGGCGGTCGCGGTGCCCCGCTCTTCCCTGTCGGCGGGTGCACCGCAGGCGACGAGGAGGAGGGCGAATCCGAGCAGGGCATGTCCGCGGATGTGGCGCATGGTCGGCGCACCTCCCGCAGTGAATCTGCGCCGGGGAGCGGAGGCGGCCATCGGGCATTGCTTGACCCTGTGCCAGCCGTCGCCCGAACCGGGCCGTCAGCCGGGCAACCAGAGGGTGAAGACCGAGCCGCCCTGCGGCGCCGGTGCCACCGTGACGTCGCCGCCGAGGAGCCGCGCCAAACGCCGGCTGATCGCGAGGCCGATCCCGCTCCCGCTCGCCATGCGCTCGGAGCCGGGCAGGCGGAAGAAGTCCTCGAAGATGCGCTCACGCAGCTCGGGCGGCACTCCGGGGCCGGTGTCGCACACGGCCACGGACACGCGACGCGCGCCGTCGTCGGCGCCGTCGGCCGAGACGCGCACGGCGACGCGCCCGCCGGCTGGCGTGTACTTGATCGCGTTGGACACCAGGTTCGCGACGATGCGGCGCACGCGGGCGGGATCGGTGCGCACGACCGCCGCGCCGTCGGCGGGCGCGACATCGAGGGCGAGCTGCTTCTCGCGCGCGGCGCCGCGGTAGTCCTCGGCGACGTCGCGCACGAGCGCGGCGATGTCGGTGCGCTGGATGTCGACCTGCAGGCCGGCGCCTTCGGCGCGCGCGAGCTCGAGCAGCTCGTTGATGGTCTCCAGGGAGACGTCGACGAGCCGGCGGATGCGGCGAATCATCTCCGACTGCTCGGGGGTGAGCGTGCCGGCGATGCCGTCCTCGAGCAGCTCGGCGTAGCCGGCGGCCGCGCCCATGGGGTTCTTGACGTCGTGGGTCACGCCACGCAGCAGCGCGGCGCGCGCCTCGATGGAGCGCGCGAGGGCGGCCCGATCGCGCTCGCTCTCGTGCGCGAAGGCGAGCACGCGCCCCCCCGCCCAGAAGACCGCGAAGACCGAGCCGAGCGCGATGGGCACGAGGACCACGGCCGACCAGACGCTGAACGCCTCCAGTCGCCGGATGTGCGCGCGGATGTCGGCCGAGCGCTGTTCGAGGAAGTCGTCGAGGCGCTCGGCGGCTCCCAGGACGTCCGGGCGCGGAGCCGCGGCCGCGGCGGATGGCGTGCCGTTCACCGGGGCGTACTCGGTGCGCCAGGCACGCACCACCTGCCGCAGCTCGACGAAGCGTGTGACCGCCTCCGGGTCGATCTGCCGGACGAGCGTGTCGAGCTGGGCCTCGTCCAGGCGCTCCCGCGCGGCGGACACCCTGACGATGCTGTCCACCGCCACACCATCCGCGTGGCTCGCGGCGACGCGCGCGTACAGCTCCGTGGCGATCGCGGCCTCGAGATCGTTGATGAGCACCCGGGCCTGGTCGCTCCGATCGGAGAGGTCGTGTCGCAGGTGGGACACGCGTGCATTGACGAGGACCGGGGTGAGGAGGAGCAGGAGGAGCGCGGTGACGACGAACGCGAGGGGGATCCACCAGGCGCGATTGAGCGCGGGCGACACGCGGCGCGCCGCGCTCCCCGCGGGGAGTGTCGGGGTTTCGTGCTCCACGGAGGGCTTCGCCGACCATGGACTGAGGTCTTGCATCGGTTGCGGAGTGGATGCGGTTGTCGCCGGGTCGCAGGCGCTGCCCGCGAGCGCCTGCCCATTACTAGTACCCCTCTGGCGCCGGCGATGTCAGCGCCGACTGGGCCTCCGGCACCGATCGCGCCGCGAGGCGCGCCGGCGCGCATCCGGCCAGTTAGCACGGGAGTTGCCAGCGACGACGGCATCCAGACGTGTGCAGGGGCAACCAGCCGCTGCACACGTCCGGCGTTGCGCCGGCGAGGTGCCGCCCGCAGGAGAGCGACCCATGTCTCCACGCCTGCCCCACGCGAAGGACAGCCGGACGGCGGCCCCTCTGGCTACCCCCGTCGCCGCCGGCGTGTCGGACGACGATGCGATCAGATTCATGGTCGAGGCGGGCGCCGTGCTGGAGCCCTCCCTCGACCACGAGGCGACGCTCGATCGGCTGGTGCGCCTGGCCGTGCCGCACCTCGCCGACTGGTGCGCGGTGGATCTGGCGAACGGCGCGCCGTCGCTCGAGCGGGTGGCGGTGATGCACGCCAACCCCACCGTCGCGGCGCTCCTCCGTGACGCGGCGCTGAAGCATCCGCCGCTCGCCGACGCCCCCGTCGGCATCGGCAAGGTGGCGCGGACGGGCGAGCGCGAGCTGATCCCCGAGGTGTCCGACGCCGTCCTCTCCGCGATCGCCGAACACCCGGACCAGCTCACGCTGTGGCGCTCGCTCGGCCTGCGCGCGCGGCTGATCCTGCCCCTGCGCTCCGGCGACGGCGTGCTGGGGACGATCCTGCTGGCGCAGAGCGAGTCGGGGCGCTCCTTCGACGACCGGACGATCGCGCTCGCGGAGGACCTGGCATGGCGCGCGGGGCTCGCGCTCGCCCATGCGCGCGCGCGACAGGAGGCGGCGGAGATGCACGGGGCGCTCGCCGAGGCACGGCGGGAGCTCCGGTTGGCGCGCGAGCGGCTCGAGGAGATGGTCCACGAGGTGACGGCCAAGTCGCGCCTCGCCGAGGCGGCGCGCGAGGAGGCGGAGGAGGCGAACCAGGCCAAGGGGATGTTCCTCGCCCGGATGAGCCACGAGCTCCGCACGCCGCTGAACGCGATCGGTGGATACACCCAGCTGCTCGAGATGGGGGTGCGCGGGCCGATCACCGACAAGCAGCGCGATGACCTGCTGCGCATTCAGCGCAGCCAGCGGCACCTGCTCTCGCTCATCAACGACGTGCTGAACTTCGCCAAGCTGGAGACGGGCCGCGTGGCGTACCACATCGTGCCGGTCCCGGTGGCGCAGATCGTCGGGGAGCTCCAGCCGCTGGTGGAGCCGCAGATCCGGGCGAAGCGGCAGCGGCTCGAGCTGGCGCGGATCGATCCGGCGGTGGAGGCACTCGGCGATCCGGAGAAGATGCAGCAGATCCTGCTCAACCTGCTGTCCAACGCGATAAAGTTCACGAGCGACGAGGGCCGCGTGCGTGTCTCGGCGGAGTGTGACGAGCAGACGGTGCGCGTGACCGTGCAGGACAGCGGGATCGGCCTGCCGGCGGAGAAGCTCGAGACGGTGTTCGAGCCATTCGTGACGCTGTCGCATCCGCTGGCTGGAGTCCAGCAGGGGACCGGGCTCGGGCTGGCGATCAGCCGCGACCTCGCGCGCGGGATGGGCGGCGAGCTCGTGGCGGAGAGCGAGCCCGGGGTGGGCTCGACCTTCACGCTCGTACTGCGGCGCGCGCCGCCGGATGCGGCGCACACGCTGCCTGCGTCCACACCGGCGCCGACGTCGGTGCCGGATGCGCCCCGTCGATGACCATGCCAGCGAACATCATGACAGCCTACCGCAGAATCGTGGACGAGGGCGGCCGCTGCTGGGAAGTGTGGGAGACGCGGCCGAGCATCATCGATCGCCGGGATGGCCGCGACCGTCGTCGCGTCCTGCGGCAGTACGGGGACCGGCGGCAGCGGGAGGAGGAGCGCGTGCCGGTGCCGCCGCGCTTCCGCAACGGGTGGCTGTGCTTCCAGCACGGCGACGAGTGGCATCGCGTGGCGCCGATCCCCGCGTCCTGGCAGACGCTCCCGGACGACATGCTGCTCGACCTGATGCACGCGACGGAGGGCGTAGCGCGCTGAGCGATCGGCCGCGCAGAGCGACGGGCCGCCCCGCGGGGGCGGCTCAGCGCTCGAAGGAGACGTCGTCGCGCGTGGTGGTGATCGCCGAGCCGAAGAAGGTGGCGTGGCTGAAGTCGAGGACGACGCGCCGCTCGTACTTGAGCTGGACGGCCGCCATGCGCTCCGCGAGCCGCTGGAGCTCGTCCTCGGTGAAGCTCGGGCACACGGGCCGCAGGCGGTCCGCGATGTCGCACTTCAGGTCGTGTACTCGGTTCGGCGCGTCCTGCATGGGGTCACCCAGCCGTAGGTCGTTGGCAGCCATTCAGCACGAACCGCGCCGCGTGCCGGTCAGACACTCGCGCGATTCTTGTCGATGATGGCCACGAGGATGATGACGAACGCGGCGAGGCGGATGACGTAGAGCCAGACGTCCTCGCCGAACCAGTTGAACGTCGCCACCGCGAGGATGCGGTGCACCGAGAGCAGGGCGAAGGCGGCGGCGAACATGGCGAACAGCCGGTCGCGCGTGCGCACCCAGAACTTGAGGAAGAAGAGCGCGGCGACGGCATAGCCGCCGGCGAGCAGGCCGTGCACGAGGGGAACGAGGGCGGTGCCGTTCATCGGTCGGCGTCCCAGACGAGGCCGTAGATGAGCAGCGCGATGCCGATGAGCGCCGGCAGGCTGCGCCAGAGCGAGAGATCCACCTGCGGGATGTGAACGTCGATCACCAGCAGGAGGTTGTTGAGGAAGAAGCCGGCGAAGCAGAGCGCGCTCCAGAGGAGCAGCCGCGCGTGCGACTGGACGTAGCCCCGCCAGAGCAGCAGCGCGCCGGCGAGGCTGGTGAGCGCGCAGAGGATGTAGACGATGTTGGCCATCTCAGCGCTCCTTGCCCCGCAGGCGGAAAGCGTCGGCGAAGGAGCGCACCGCGGAGGGCGGCCGCTCGTAGATGGCCCGCACGAGGGTGACGGGCCGGCTGGAATACATGGTCCGCAGGTCGGCGACGGCGCGGCGGAAGGCGGCGCTGCGCGGCGCGAAGCGATAGACGTTGCCGTTCGGCGTCTCCTCGCACTCGAGGAGGCCGCCGTTGACGAGGTCGTCCAGGCGCGGGCGGGTGGCGTCCGGCGTGCTCTTCACCTCGCGCGCGGCATCCTCGACGGTCCACGCGGCGGCCTCGTCCTTCGCGAAGACGAGCACCACGAGCTCGACGTGGTCCATCGACGGGAGGCAGCGCTGGATCAGATCGGTCAGTTCGTACGGGAGGGGATCAGCCACGAATCGGATGGCCGTACCACGCGACACCCACGGCTGGCCGGTCGCGGCGGCGCGGTACGGGCATAACGAGGGACGAGGAGATGGAGGCGGACGTGGTCGGTTCTTCGCGTAATCTTCACCGCACATATTGGTCCGTCGTGTCCGCATGCGCCACCCGTGCGGATTGCGCCGGGGCGGCGGGACGTTTTCTTTGCATGTGGTGTATCAGTCACTCATGACCACCACCCGCCTCCGCGGGTGGTGCGCTGCCCCGCCCCGCGGGCGCAGCACCCGCCCTGCCGACGCACCGGCGGCTCGGCCGCCCACCTCCAGATAAGCGCTCCCGTGGGTTCTCAGGACATCGCGACCGCCATCGGCCGCAGACGCACCTTTGCCATCATCAGCCACCCGGACGCCGGGAAGACGACGCTCACCGAGAAGCTCCTGCTCTACGGCGGCGCCATCCATCTCGCCGGCGCGGTGAAGGGGCGGCGCGCCGCCCGGCACGCCACCTCCGACTGGATGAAGCTCGAGCAGGAGCGCGGCATCTCCGTCACGTCGAGCGTGATGCAGTTCGAGTACGACGGCTACCAGGTGAACCTGCTCGACACGCCCGGCCACGAGGACTTCTCCGAGGACACGTTCCGCACGCTCGTCGCCGCCGACAGCGCCGTCATGCTGCTCGACAACCGGCGCGGCGTGGAGGAACGGACGCGGCAGCTCTTCGACGTCTGCAAGCGGCGCCGGATGCCGATCTTCACCTTCGTGAACAAGTGCGATCGGCCCGGCGAGGACCCGCTCAAGCTGATCGGCGACGTGGAAGACGACCTGGGCATCGCCTGCCATCCGGTGACGTGGCCGATCCACCGCGGCGACACCTTCGTCGGCGTGTACGATCGCCGGCAGCGGCGGATTCACATATTCGACCGGGGCGAGGACCACGGGTCGCGTCTCGCCGCGGCGCAGGTCGTCTCGCTCGAGGAGGCGCGCGACCTGATCGGCGCCGAGAGTCACGACCGGCTCCTGCACGACATCGAGCTCCTCGACGCGGCGGGGCACCCGTTCGATCACGATGCGATGCTCGCCGGCGACCTGTCGCTCGTGTTCTTCGGGAGCGCACTGACCAACTTCGGCGTCGAGCCCTTCCTGCGCGAGTTCCTCGAGCTCGCGCCGCCGCCGCTGCCACACGAGTCGTCGGCGGGTCCGGTGGATCCGTCGAAGCCGGAGTTCACGGGCTTCGTGTTCAAGATCCAGGCGAACATGGACCCGAAGCACCGCGACCGCGTGGCGTTCGTGCGCGTCTGCTCGGGGCGGTTCGCGGCGGGGATGGAGGTGAAGCACGTCCGCACCGGCAAGGCGCTGCGCCTCTCGGCGCCGCAGACCTTCCTCGCGCGCGAGCGCACGGCGATCGAGGAGGCGTGGCCGGGCGACGTCATCGGGGTGATGGACCGGGGGACGCTGCGCATCGGGGACACCCTCTCCGCCGACGGCGACCTCGAGTTCCAGGGCATTCCACGCTTCGCGCCGGAGCACTTCGCGCGCGTCGTGCTCGTGGATCCGTTGAAGCGAAAGCAGCTCGACACGGGGCTCCGCCAGCTCACCGAGGAGGGCGCGGCGCAGGTCTTCTTCACGTCGCCGACGGAGGTCGCCGGGCCCACGCCGATCGTCGGCGCGGTCGGGCTGCTGCAGTTCGACGTGATGCTGCACCGCCTGGAGCACGAGTACGGCGTGCGCTGCCGGTTGGAGAAGATCTCCGGGCGCTTCCCGCGCTGGGTGGTGGGCCCGGCGGAGGACATCGAGCGCATCGCGCGCGACCGCGGGTGCACGCTCCTCTACGACGCGAAGGGGCATCCGCTCCTGCTGTTCGAGGACGCGTGGACGCTGCGCTGGGCCGTGGAGAAGGAGACCACCGTCGCCTTCCACGAAGTCGCGCCCTGACGCGACAGGGGCGGCACGCGACGCGCGTGCCGCCCCTGTCGCCCGGCGCCGCCGCGGCGCGAATCAGTCCTTCGCCGGGTGATACACGAGCACCGCGCTCGTGCTGCCGCGCAGCAGCTTGTCGGCGACGCTGCCGAGCACGAAGCGCGACACGCCGCGACCGTGGGTCGCCACGGCGATCAGGTCGGCGGCGTGGTCGCGACCGATCTGGAGCAGCGTGTCCGCGACCGCGGGCGACGTGCGGATCGCGACCTCGACTTCGCCGTCGGGGCAATCGCGCCGCAGCGCGGCGGCCTGCGCCTCCGTCTGCTCCGTCGCGTTCGCGAGCACGCCCGCCGTCGCCTGCTCGTCGACGAGGAGCGGGTTCGGGAAGGCCGGCGGCGTGCTGAAGTCCACGAGCGGCACCGGCTCGACGACGCGTGCGAGCACGTAGCGGCAGTGCATCGGGCCGCCGAGGCGCACGGCGTGCTCGATGATCTGCGCG
Organism: uncultured Gemmatimonadota bacterium; assembly: GCA_946480295.1. Next base: position 31,639 of record CAMLIT010000009.1, on the reverse strand, counting down.
GCGAGCGCCGAGCCGTCGAGCGGGACCAGCACGCAGTGGAAGCTGCCGTTGGTAGGCCGCAGGGGCGTCGCGCCGTCGGGCGCTGGCCGGATCATCAGCACCGGCGTCGTCGCGCCGCGCATGATGGCATCGGCGACGCTGCCGAGCCACGACCGGCTGAACCCCGTCCGGCCGTGCGTGGTCATCACGACGAGGTCGGCGCCGAGCGAGCGCGCCTCGTCGCGGATCACGTGGGCGGGATCGCCCTGGAGCAGCTCCGAGGTGGCGCGCACGTGGAAGCGCTCGTCGAGCAGGGCGACGACGCGCGCGAGGTAGTCCTCCTCGGCCTCGTGCAGCCGGCTGGCGAGGAACTCGTGCGGCTGCTCCATGGGAAGCGGCTGGTGCACGAGCACGACGTGGAGCGCCGCACCGTCGCGCCGGGCGAGCGTCGCGGCCGCGGGCAGGGCCTGCTCGGCGAAGGCCGAGCCGTCCACCGGAACCAGGATGGTCCTATACACGGGATCCTCCGCCCTCGAGGGGCTGCCGGGTGGCCACCGCGCCGCGCGAGCCCTCGAGCAGCAGGCGCAGCTCGGCGGAAGCGATGTGGCGTCGGGCGCGGTCGATCGCGTCCGGGTTGACGGAGATGGAATCGATCCCGCAGCGCACGAGGAACTCGGCGTACTCGGGATGGACCGACGGCGCCTGCCCGCAGATCGAGCAGGTCAGCCCGTGGCGGTGGCTTTCCGCGACGATCGTCCGCACCGCGGCGAGCACCGCCGGATCGCGCTCGTCGTAGAGCGGCGCGAGCAGCTCGCTGTCGCGGTCCACCCCGAGCACGAGCTGCGTCAGGTCGTTCGAGCCGATGGACACGCCGGTGATGCCGAGCGCGGCGTACGCGCCGAGCTGCCAGACGACGGACGGGACCTCGGCCATGATCCAGCGCTGGAGCCGCCGGTCCGCGCCGAGCGCGCTCGCGTCGACGAGGCGCAGGCACTCCGCCAGCTCGTCGCGCGTCCGCACGAACGGGATCATCAGGTGCAGGTTGTCCCACCGCGCCCGCGCGCGCGCCAGCGCCTGCATCTCGAGGGCGAAGAGATCCGGCTCGCGCGTGTAGCGGAAGCAGCCGCGGTAGCCGATCATCGGGTTCTCCTCGCGCGGCTCGTGCTGCGCCCCGCCGGTGAGCCCGCGGAACTCGTTGCTGCGGAAGTCCATCGCGCGGTAGATCACGGGCCGCGGGTGGAACGCCTTGCCGAAGACGCCGAGCTTCTCGGACATCCGCTGCACGAACTCCTCGCCGCGTCCGGCGGCGAGGAAGGCGCGCGGGTGCGTGCGCTCGAGCGCGTCGAGCATGATGAACTCGGCGCGCAGCAGGCCGACGCCGTCGACGTCGCGGGCGGCCACCTCCTCCGCGCGCTCCGGCTCGGCGAGGTTGACGTAGAGCCGCGTCGCCGTGACGGGGCGCGCGCCCACGGCATGCTCGCCCGGCGGGCGCACGGCGGCGGGAGCGGGCGGCGCGGGCGCGGCGGCCCTGGGCGCCTCGGCGGGCACCACGGTCCCCGCCGCGCCATCCACCGTCACGACGGCGCCCGTCGCGAGCCGCTGCGTCGCGTCGTGGGTGCCGACGATGCACGGCACGCCCAGCTCGCGCGACACGATGGCGGCGTGCGAGGTCATGCCACCGGCGTCGGTCACGATCGCGACCGCCCGCCGCATCACCGGCACCCAGTCCGGCGACGTCATGCGCGTGACGAGCACCTCGCCGGCTTCCATCTCCGCCTCCTCGGCGGCGGAGGCGAGCACGCGCACGCGGCCGGTGGCGGTGCCCGGGCTCGCGCCGAGGCCCCGGACGATCGGCGAGGGCGTCGCGGCGCGCCCCGGCGCCTTCGCGGCCGATGCGGCCGATGCGGCCGATGCGGCCGATGCGGCACGCGGCGGCGCCGCCGGCTTCAGCGTCGCCAGCGTCGTGATGGGGCGCGTCTGCGTGATGTAGACCGTCCCGTTGTCGATGGCGAACTCCATGTCCTGCGGCACGCCGTAGTGCGCCTCCGTGCGGACGGCGAGCTCGCCCAGCGCGCGGAGCTCGGCGTCGGACAGCACGCGCGCGTCGGCGCGGACGTCCGCGGCGAGGTCGACGCGCCCCACCTCGCCCGAGCCCCTGTCCATGGTGAGCAGGAACTCCTTCGTCGCGATCTCCTTCTCGACGAGCAGCCGGGTCGCCTTGTCGAGGACGTAGCGGTCGGGGGTGACCTGTCCCTGGACGACGACCTCGCCGAGGCCCCACGCGGCCTCGATGACGATGCGCCACGGGTCGCGCGCCGCGGGGTCGGCGGTGAAGAGGACGCCCGACTTGGCGGCGGCGATCATCTGCTGCACGACGACGGCGACCGGCATGTCGATCGGCAGCCCGCGATCGAGCCGGTAGAAGAGCACACGCGCGCCAAACGAGGAGGCCCAGCAGCGCTTCACGCGATCGAGGACCGCGTCGACGCCACGGACGCCGAGGAAGCTCTCGAACATGCCGGCGAAGGAGTACTCCGCCGTGTCCTCCGCGGTCGCCGAGGAGCGGACGGCGACGCAGGGCGCTTCCCCGTCGCCGAGCACGACGAGCCGGTAGGCGTCGACGATCGAGGCGCGGACGTCGTCCGGCATGCGCGACGCGAGCACGAGGTCGCGCAGCCGATCGGCGGTGGCGGCGAGCGCGGCGGGATCGTCGTGATCGAGTGGCGCGAGGATGCTCGCGAACGCCTGCGCGAGTGCGTTGTCGGCGACGAAGCGCCGGTACGCCTCGACGGTGACGACGAAGCCGGGCGGCACGGGGAGCCCGGCGGCGAGCATCTCGCCGAGGTTCGCGCCCTTGCCGCCGACGAGCGCGATGTCGCCGCGGCGCACGTGCACGAGATCGCGGACGAGCGGCACGACGGGCGCCGCGGCAGGCGCGGACGCGCCGGCTGGAACGGGCATCGAGGGCGGGACGGTGGTGGCCATGGGAAACCTCCGCGCGGCAGCGGCCTATCCGCAGATTAGGGCGGAGGCCCCGGACGTCAGTCGGCGGATGCTGCATGTCGTGTGGTGGCGCGGACTAAGCGGCCAACGGGCGCCCCGACAGACGGCACGCGCGCCGGCGCCTATGCTGGAAGACGGGAGCCGCAAGGAGGAAGCATGAAGGCACGCGACATCATGACCAGCGATCCGTTCGTCGTCGCGACCGACGAGGTGGTCGCGCGGGCCGCCGAGATCATGCGCGATCTCGACATCGGCCTCGTTCCGGTGGTGGACAACCTGAGCGACATGCACCTGCGGGGCGTGATCACCGACCGCGACATCACGGTGCGCTGCACCGCGGCGAAGCACGACGCGGGCTGTCTCGTCGAGGGCCACATGACGCCAGGGCCCCTGGCGACGGTGGCGCCGGACGCGGAGCTGATCGACGTCCTCGCACTGATGGGCGAGGCGCAGGTCCGGCGGATTCCGGTGGTGGATGGCGGGGGGCGGGTGATCGGCATCATCGCCCAGGCGGACGTCGCGACGAAGATCGGCGCGAGCGATCCGAAGGCGGTGGAGAGCACGCTCGAGCGGATCTCCACGCCCGCCCACGCGCTGCGCTGATCCGCGCGGAGAGCACGGGATGCCGCGGCCCGCGTCGCGTCGATCGGACGGCACGCTCGCGCCGGAGCCACGGCAGCCGCCGCGCCGGCTGACGTGGATCCTCACGGTGACGATGCTCCTGCTCCTGGTCGTGCCGATGTTCTGCGACCGGCCAGGCGCCGCCGAGCGCGTCCCCTACGACGTGTTCGAGCAGTACCTCGACTCGGGGCTGGTCGCGCGCGTGGAGGTGGGAGACACGTACCTGCGCGCGGCGCTGAAGCGGCCGGACGCGGCCGGCCGCGCGAGCATCCTCACCACGCGCGTCGAGCCGCGGCTGGCCGAGGAGCTGCGGGCCCGCCACGTGTCGTTCGCCGGCGTGGAGAGCGCGGGCTGGGTCGCGACGCTGCTCGTGTGGGTCGCGCCGATGCTGCTGCTCGCGCTCTTCTGGCTCTTCCTCACGCGCCGGGCGCTGGGACAGCAGGCGGGGGCGCTCGCGATCGGCCGCAGCCGGGCGAAGATCTACGTCGAGCAGCACACGCGCGTGACGTTCGACGACGTCGCCGGCGTGGACGAGGCGAAGGCGGAGCTGCGCGAGGTGGTCGCCTTCCTCCGCGATCCGGCGAGCTTCGGCCGGCTCGGCGCGCACCTCCCGAAGGGGGTGCTGCTCGTCGGTCCGCCGGGCACGGGGAAGACGCTGCTCGCGCGCGCGGTGGCGGGCGAGGCGGAGGTGCCCTTCTTCTCGATCAACGGCTCCGAGTTCGTGGAGCTGTTCGTCGGCGTCGGCGCGGCGCGCGTGCGCGACCTCTTCGAGCGCGCGCGCCAGAGCGCGCCGTGCATCATCTTCATCGACGAGGTGGACGCGCTCGGCCGGGCGCGCGGGGCGAGCGTCGTCAGCGGCGCGAACGACGAGAAGGAGCAGACGCTCAACCAGCTTCTCGCGGAGCTCGACGGCTTCAGCACGGAGGGCGGCGTCGTCCTGCTCGCCGCGACGAACCGGCCGGAGACGCTCGACCCCGCGCTCCTGCGCGCCGGCCGCTTCGACCGGCAGATCCTCGTGGACCGCCCCGACCGCGCCGGCCGCGTGCAGATCCTGCGCGTCCACGCCGCGCACGTGCGCGTCGCGCGCGAGCTCGACCTCGACGTGATCGCCGGGATGACGCCCGGCTTCACCGGCGCCGACCTCGCCAACCTCGTGAACGAGGCGGCGCTCGCCGCGACGCGCCGGAACGCCGACGCGGTGACGCTCGAGGACTTCAGCGTCGCCGTCGAGCGCATCGTCGCCGGCCTGGCGAAGAAGAGCCGCGTCCTGAGCGCGCGCGAGCGCGAGATCACCGCGTTCCACGAGACGGGGCACGCGCTCGTCGCGCTCGGCACGCCCGGCGCCGATCCCGTGCAGAAGGTGTCGATCATCCCGCACGGGATGAGCGCCCTCGGCTTCACCCTGCAGCGGCCGGCGGAGGAGCGCCACATCGCCACGCGCGCGGAGCTCGAGGCGAAGATGACGGTCCTCCTCGGCGGACGCGCCGCGGAGCTCGTCGCCTTCGGCGAGCTGTCGACGGGCGCGGCCGACGACCTCGCGAAGGCGACGGAGATGGCGCGCGGGATGGTGATGTCGTTCGGCATGGACGCGAAGGTGGGGCACGTCGTCTACGGCGACACGCACTTCGCCCTGCCCGGCGTGGCGCCGGCGTTCCCGCCCGAGCCGCACCAGTTCAGCGAGCACACCGCGCGCGCGATCGAGGACGCCGTGAAGGAGCTCGTCCAGGCGGCGCTCGACCGCGCCGTCGCCCTGCTCACGCTCAACCGCGAGACGCTGGCGTCGACGGCGCGGCTGCTCATCGAGCGCGAGACGCTGACGCGCGAGCAGCTCCCGAACACCGTCATCGCTCCCGACGAGCAGCCGGCCGGCGTGCGCTGACGACGAGCCGCGCGCCGCCTCCGATCAGTGGAGGTCGCGCAGCGAGCCCCCGTCGAGCAGCGTGCGGATGGCGCGCGCGCAGAGCGGCGCGGCCGACACCACGTGTGGCACGAGCGCGCCGTCCCGCCGCACGACCAGGCTGTCGGTGACGACGAGGCGCTTCGCGCCGGCGCCGGCCAGCTTCTCCAGCGCCCCGGACACGAGCACCCCGTGTGTGGCGACGACGACGAGCTCCCCGACGGCGCCGGCGTCGCGCAGGGCGCGGGCGCTCTCGACGATCGTCGAGCCGGTGCTCACCATGTCGTCCACGAGCACCGCGCTCCGCCCCTGCACGTCCCCGGTCACCCGGCTCACCGCGACCTCGCGCGCGCCGAGCCGGCGCTTGTGGCAGAGCGCGACCGGCAGGTCGAGCTGCGCGCCGTAGCGCGTCGCCAGGCGCACGGCGCCGAGGTCGGGCGCCACGACCACCGCGTCCGGCGGCAGCAGGGGGCGCACCGCCGCGGCGAGCAGGCCGACCGCGGAGAGATTGTCCACGGGAATGCGGAAGAAGCCCTCGACCGCCGGCGTGTGCACGTCGAGCGTGAGCACGTGGTCGATCCCCGCCCGCTGGAGCAGCTCGGCGACGAGGCTCGCCATGATCGGCTCGCGGCTGCCGTTCCGACGATCGGAGCGCGCGTAGCCGAAGTACGGGACCACCGCCGTGATGCGGCCGGCGTCGGCGCGCCGGACGGCGTCGGCGAGGGCGAGCAGCTCGACGAGGTTGTCGTTGACCGGTGGCGCGATCGGCTGGAGGAGAAAGACCTCGCGGCCGCGCACCGTCTCCTCGATGCGCACGTGCAGCTCGCCGTCGGGGAAGCGCTCCGCGACGCACGCCGCGAGCGGCAGCCGCAGCTCGGCGGCGATCGCCTCGGCCAGGGGGCGATTTCCGGACCCGGCGATGAGGACCGGGCGCACCGCCGGTGCACCGACGCCTTCAGCGCCCTGCTCGCGCGGACGTGCGGCGGTGTCCACGACGCGTGCCCCCATGCGCCCTCCCGGGCTGTGGTGCCGACCCGCTTCGCGAACAAGGTGGCGCCGTGACGCCGTGGAGGATAGACGGCGACCCCCGGCGGACTGTCCGGCATCCGGCGATCAGGCCAGGCTGGGCGCCGCGAAGCTCGGGGCGGTCACCAGCGCCACCGCGCCAAGAAGCCGGTACTCCGCCGGGCTGCCGTCGGGAAGCACCGGGGTGGCCATCGCCGCCTCGGTGAGCGTACCCGCGATGAGCGCCTCACGGATCGGCTGCTCGAGGAGCTCCCACGCGGCGGTGATCTCGCCGCCCAGGTAGATGCGCCCCGGGTTGAACGCGTTCACCACGGTCGCGAGCCCGCGGCCGATGTAGGTCCCGGTCTCGGCGAGGGCCGCGACGGCCGCGGGCTCGCCGCCGAGTCCGCGTCGTACGACCTCGTCGAGCGAGGGCGCACGGCGCCCCCGGGCACGCGTCTCCCCCGCCCCGGCCTGGCCGCCGAGGACGCGTTGGGCATAACGCGCGACGGTGGCCGAGTTGCAGGCGAACGCCTCCCAGCAGCCGCGCTTGCCGCAGACGCAGAGCGGGCCGTTCGGGTCGAGGGACACGTGGCCGAACTCGCCGGCCGTGTGCGCCTCGCCGCGCAGCGGCTCGCCGTTGAGCACGAGCCCCACACCGACGCCGTCGGAGACGTGGACGTAGGCGAAGCTGCTGACGCCGCGCGTCTCCTCCGGCGCGAGCCAGAGCCGCGCCATGGCGCAGGCGATGGGTGCGCTCTCGACGTACACGGGGAGGCCGAGGCGCTCGGCGAGCGCGGTGCGGAACTCGGCGTTGCGCCAGCCGAGGATCGGGGCGTAGAGCATCCGCCCGGTGCGGCGATCCACCATGCCGGGGACGACGAAGCCCATCCCCTCGACGTCGCCGGCGCCGGCCGCGAGGCCGGAGTGTTCCTGACGCAGGCGATCGACGCGCACGGCGAGCTCGTCGATCAGCTCGGACGGGGAGACCGGGGTGGGAAAGCTCTCGCGGGCGAGGATGCGTCCGCCGAAGTCGGAGATCGCGACGTAGGTGTTGCGCGGCCGCAGGTCGGCGGCGAGGGTGAGCCGGCCGCGGGTGCGCACGTAGAGCAGCGTCGGGCGACGGCCGCGGACGGTGGCGGCGGTGCCGCGCTCGAAGATGGCGCCGGCCTCCACGAGCTCGCGGACGAGGGTGGTCACGGCGCTGCGGCGGACGCGCATGCGCCTGGCGAGATCGGCGCGCGAGATCGGCTGGTGTTCACGGATGAGATTCAGCACGATCTGCCGGTTCACCTCGCGCGCCGTGGTGCGGGTGGCGAGGTGGAAGTGGCGCGTGTTGATCTTGCGCATGCCCATTGTCGGGTACTGGCGGCTACAGGTGGTGAAAACAGCGCGACCCCTCCGAGCGGGAGGGGTCGCGCCGAGCGTTCACTCGTGTCCTCGTCGCGCTGCTACGCGACCGACGGCGCGCCGCCTCTCCGTGCGAGAGTCGTGCACATCATCGGAAGGCAGAGGTGCCGCAGCACGGAACGAAGCATCGGGAAGCGGTTCGCTGGTGAGAGCGTCGGCGAGTGGTGCACGAGCGTACGGCTCCTCGCATTATCCACAGGCGGCATGCCTCGCGTCAAGCGGCGCGCGCGCGATGCCGAGCGAGCATCGTGAGCGTGACGACGATCACCGTCGCGCCACGTCGAACGAGGCCGTGAGGTCGCCGACCATGACGTCGAAGGTCCCGGGATCGAGATGCGGTCGCAGGTCGCGCCCGACGTAGGCGACGTCGCTCCCGGTGAGGGTGAAGGTGAGCGTGCGCGAGGCGCCCGGCGCGAGCTCGACGCGCTGGAAGGCGCGCAGCCGCCGCACCGGCGGGGTGATCGACGCGTAGCGCTGGCGCGTGAAGAGGAGCACCGCGTCCTGGCCGGCGCGAGGTCCCGCGTTCGTGACGGTCACGTGCACGTTCAGGCGTCCGTCGGGCGCGAGCGTCGGGTCGACGCGCAGGTCGCTGTAGCGGAAGGTGGTGTAGCTGAGCCCGTCCCCGAAGCGGAACTGCGGATCGAAGCCGCCCGGCTTGCGGTCGTAGCCGACCTCGAGGTCCTCGGAGAGGCGGTGGTCGTCCGTGAGCAGCGCGTTCGGCGCGCGCGGATAGGTGAAGGGCAGCCGGCCGCTCGGGTTCACCTCGCCGAACAGGACCTCGCCGATGGCCTGCGCGCCCGCCATGCCGGGCCAGTACGCCATGACGATCCCCTTCGCCGGATCGACGATCGGGGCGATCACGCGCGGGCGCCCCTCGAGCAGCACGAGCACCGTCGGCGTGCCGGTCGCCTCGATGGCGCGCGCGAGCCGGAGCTGCGACGAGGGGAGGGTGAGGTCGTCGATGTCGCCGATCCACTCGGCGTACGGCTCCTCGCCGATAGCGACGACGGCGACGTCGGCGTTCCGCGCGGCGGCGACGGCGGCGGCGATCCCCGAATCGCTCGCCTCCGTGAAGCCGGCGCCGGGGACGTACGCGACGTCAGCCGTGCGCTTGCGGATCTCGTCGAGCAGCGTCGGCGTGCCCGGCGGGTAGCGCGACGGATCGCTGCCCTGCCACGTGTAGGTCCATCCGCCGTGGAGCGCGGTGATGGACGCCGCCGCCGGGCCGGTGACGAGCACGCGCGCGCCGCGCTTCAGCGGCAGGACGCCGCCCTCGTTCCTGAGCAGAGTGATCGCCTCGCGCGCCGCCTGGAGCGCGACGTCGCGCGACGCGGGCGCGCCGGCGCCTGCACCGTCGCTCGCCGCCGCCTGGGGATACGGCGCATCGAGCACGCCCGTCTCCGCCTTGAGCGTGAGGATCCGACGCACCGACTGGTCGATGCGGCTCATCGGGATGGTGCCGTCGCGCACGAGCGCCTTCAGCGTATCCTCGAAGTCGTAGTCGAGGGGGGTCATGCTCATGTCGACGCCGGCGTCGAGCGCCAGGCGGATGGCGTCGCGCAGGCTCGGCGCGACGTGGTGGCGCGTGTGCAGGAAGATGATGTCCTGCCAGTCGGTGACGATGACGCCGTCGAAGCCGAGCTCACCGCGGAGGACGTCGGTGAGCCAGTGGCGGCTGGCGTGCACGGGCACGCCGTCGATCTCGCCGGAGTTCACCATGACGGCGCGGGCTCCCGCCTTCACCGCGGCGCGGAAGGGCGGGAGGAAGTGCTCGCGCACCTCGCGCTCGCTGATGTCGGCGGGGGTGCGGTCGCGCCCCGTGCGCGGCCCGCTGTACGCGAGGTAGTGCTTCAGCGTCGCCGCGACGCGCCCGGTCTCCTGGATGCCGCGGACGTCCGCCGCGCCCATCAGCGAGGCGACGAGCGGGTCCTCGCCGAAGGTCTCGTAGAAGCGGGGGAAGAGCGGCTGGCGCCCTACGTCGAGCACGGGAGCGAAGTTCCACCGGAGGTCGGCGGCGAGCGCCTCGCGGCCGGTCACCTCGCCGGCGCGCCGAGCGAGCGCGGTGTCGAAGGTCGCCGCCATCGCGACGCTCTGCGGGAAGATCGTCCCGTTGCTGATGTAGTTCCCGCCGTGGACGAAGTCGATGCCGTAGATGAGCGGGATGCCGAGCCGCGTGCGCTTCGTCGCGACGTCCTCGATCTGCGTGAGCAGCGCGTTCCAGCCCTCCACCGGCAGCGCCGCGTCGTCGACGTTGATGAGCGAGCCGATGTGCCGGTCGACGATGGCGTAGCGGAGCTTCGCCGTGTCGAGGACGATGCGGCCGGGCTGGTGCACGTCGCGCGCGACGAGCGGGCCGATGGTGAGCTGCGTCATCTGCCCGATCTTCTCGTCGAGCGTCATGCGGGCGAGGAGGGACTCGACGCGGGCGCGCTGGGCGGGGGTGAGCCGGGCCTGGGCGCGGGCCGCCGCGGCCGGGACGAGCAGGGCGGCGGCGAGGAGGAGAGTGGGGAGGGGGCGGGGCATGGGAGGGACGAGGGACGAGGGTGGCGCGGACCAGCTCGAGCGCTGAGACTACCTTCTCGGTCGTTGGTCATTGGCCAGCCGCTCGGGATGCCGCGAGAAGGATCCCGAGCGGCGGCGTCGGCGAGGAGCGCGTCGACGCGGTGGAGCGGCAGGCGGGAGGGCCGGTCCGGCGTCGCCGGCCGGCCCTCCGCCCTGCCTCACGCCCGGCTGGTCACCAGCCGGGGTTCTGCTGGAGCTGCGGGTTCGCCGCCAGCTCCTTGTTCGGAATGTTCTGCAGCTTCTGGTACTCCTCGCGCGGGCGGCAGATGCCGTGGCTCTGGTAGTCCGGCACCGTCGACGGCGCGTTCATGACCTGCAGCCAGCGCCCCTCGCGAATCAGGTCGAACCGCGCCTGGAACTCGCCGTACAGCTCGTGGGCCCGCTCCGTCCACACCGCCTGGCGGAACTGGTCCTGGGTCAGCCCGGAGAGCGCCGCGAGGCCGGCGCGCGCGCGCACCTGGTTGATCGCGTCGTACGCGGCCTGGGTCGGCCCGTTCTTCTCGTTCTCCGCCTCGGCGAACACCAGCAGCACATCCGCGTGGCGCAGGATGATGAAGTTGTTCGACGCCGCCTGGTCGGCGCTGAGGTGCTGCGGGTCGACGTACTTCAGCGAGTAGAAGGGCCGCGCGACCGCATAGACGGTCGTCGTCGTGGTGTTGGTGCTCGGGTTGAGGATCGTGAGCGAGTCGTAGTTCTGCCCGAACGTCCCGCACCCCTCGCTCCAGCTCTCCCAGTGGAAGGTCTTGTCGCTCACGAGCAGGCCGGCCTGCTGGAGCGCGGCGACGGAGTCGGTCTGCAGCGCGCGCACCTTGCCGTACGTGCCATAGGTGATCTCCCACGACATCGCCACGGCCTTGCCGTGCTCGATCCGCTTGTCGTCCGGTTCGAAGCTCCGGACGAAGTCCTCGCGGATGCTGAGGAAGCCCTGGCCGCAGCCGCCGATCAGCGTGCAGTCGCCGCGCGGAGCGAGGTACGCGGGCACCTGCGAGCCGCTGTTGTTCACCGCGGCGCCCTGGATGGCGAAGAGGATCTCCTTGCTGTTGTCCTGCTTCACCGCGTCGAACAGATCCATGTAGTTCTGCTCGAGGCCGACCGTCCGGTCCTGCATCTCCTGCTGCGCCGCGAGGCGCGCGGAGTCGAGGTAGGCCGCCCGGTTCGCGGCGAGCGGGGTGCCGGCGGCTTCGGCGCCGGCCATGTGCAGGTAGACCTTGGCCAGGAGCCCCCACGCCGAGGCGGCGCGCGGCAGTCCCTGTCCGTTCGGCGTGGCGTAGCTCTGCGGCAGGTCCTTCGCCGCCTCGCGCAGGTCGCTCGCCACCTGCTGCCAGATCACCTCCGGCGCGCTCCGCGGCAGCGCGCCCATCTGCGCATCCGGCGTGTACGGCGCGGTGCGCAGCGGCACGCCGCCGAAGCGGCGGACGAGGTCGAAGTAGGCGTAGCCGCGGATGAACAGCGCCTGGCCGCTCGCGACCTTCTTCTCGGCGTCCGAGACGCCGCTGCTCTTCGGCACGTTGGCGAGCACCTCGTTCGCCCGCTCGATAATCTGGTAGTCGCCGATGTAGACGCTGTTGTCCTGCATGTACCACTGGCCCGCCTGCTTCCCCGACCACCCGCCGCCCATCCAGTTCCAGCAGAGCATCTCGTTGTCCTCGCACATCAGCCCGTACTGGGCGGGCGACTTCCAGCCGTTCCAGCCCATGAGCGGCGCGTACGCACCGTTCACCGCGGCGGCGGCCTGCGCGTCGTTCTGGTAGAACTTGTCCGGCGAGACGAAGGTCCGCGCCGTCTCGTTCAGGTTCGTGATGTCCCTGCACGCGGCAAGCGCAAGGACGGCGAGCGCCGGCGCCAGCAGCCGCCGCGCCGTGGCTCGCTTCGGAATTCCATGCACAGTCATGGTTGGCTCGCTGCTCAGAAGGTCGTGTTGATGCCGACGCTGATCGTGCGGGCCTGGGGGTAGCTGCCCAGGTCCACACCACTGCGATCGGTCCCGCCGAAGGCGCTCACCTCGGGATCGAAGCCGGTGTACTTCGTCCACGTGAGGAGGTTCACCGCGTTCACGTACACGTGCGCGGTGTAGGCGCCGGGCAGGTGGAGGTTGTAGCCGACCTGCACGTTCTTGAGGCGCACGAACGAGCCGTCCTCGATGTACAGGTCGGAGAAGCGCGCGTCGTTCTTGCGGTCCTGCCGGATCATCGGGAAGACGCCGTTCGGGTTCTTCACAGGGTCGAACGAGCGGTCGATGTAGTACTTCGGCACGTTGATCGTGCCGTCGAAGTTCATGTAGCGCATCCGCTCGGCGTTGATGATGCTGTTCCCCCGCACGGCGGTGAGGAGCGCGCTGAAGTCGAAGTTGCCGACGCTCACGGTGTTCGTGAGCCCCCAGATCCACTTCGGGTTCGCGTCGCCGATCATCGTCTGGTCGGAGTCGGCGCTGATCTTCCCGTCGTGGTTCAGGTCCACGTACTTGATGTCACCGACGTGCGCCGCGCTCCCGAGGATCTTCGAGTAGGCGGCGGAGTCGGCGGCGTCCTTGACGATCCCCGCGGTGCGGAAGCCCCACATCGCGCCGATCGGCAGCCCGGGCTTCTGGATGAAGGGCGTGACCTCGAGGTTGCCGCCCGCGCCGAGGTTGCCGGCGAACTGCTGGAGCTTGCCCGTGCCGAGGCTCGCGATGCGGTTCCGGTTGCGCGACGCGTTCGCGCTGACCGTCCAGTTCACGCCGCGCGTGCGCGCCGACCGCAGCACGTCGTACGACACCGCGACCTCGACGCCGCGGTTGGTCACGTTGCCCGAGTTGATCCAGGCGCTGCTGAAGCCCGTGTTCTGGGCGAGGGTGATCTGCTGCAGCAGGTCGAAGGTGTTCTTGTTGTAGACGTCCACCGTGCCGGTGAGGCGATTGTCCAGGAAGCCGACGTCCACGCCGGCGTCGTACTGGTCGGTGGTCTCCCACTTCAGGTTCGGGTTGCCGAGCTGCGTGACCACGTACGCCGGCACCACGGCCTCGTTGAGCGTCATCGGCACGCCGGAGATCGCCGGCAGCGACTGGTACGCGCCGATCGCCTGGTTCCCCGACTTGCCGTAGCTCGTGCGGACCTTGAGATCCGACAGGAGGTGCTGCCCGCGCAGGAAGGGCTCGTCGATCGCCTTCCACGCGAAGGCGACGGCCGGGAAGGTCGCCCACTTGTTGTTCGCCGCGAACTTGGACGAGCCGTCCTTGCGCACCGTCGCCGTGAAGAGGTAGCGGTCGAGGAGCGAGTAGTTCACGCGGCCGATCCACGAGGCGAGCTGCCAGGTGGAGACGCCCGAGTACGGGGACAGCGGCGCCGTGCCGTTCTGGAGCACGTTCCCGCCGAGGATGTCGTTCGGGAAGCCCTGCACCTCCTGCGAGTTCCAGTTGCTGCGGTCGTTCTCGTAGCTGAAGCCGCCGACGGCGTCGATGCGGTGGATGCCGCGGAACTGCGCGTTGTACCGGAGCATGCTCTCGCTCAGCAGGTTGCCGAACTCGGAGCCGTCGGAGAGGGCGTCGCCCTTCGCCGTGCGCCCCTCGTTGACCGTGCTGGGGAAGTACGCGCCGTACGCGCGGCGCTCGTAGTTCACGCCGAAGTTCTGGTCGAAGGAGAAGCCGCGGCCGAAGGTCAGGACGCCGTGCACGCCGCCGATGCCGCGCGTGAGCTGGTCGTCCTCCTGGACCTCGTCGGTGTACCGCAGCGGGTTGGAGCCGTAGACCGAGAGGACGTTCGGATCCTCGGCGCGCGGGTCCGCCTTCGTCGTGTCGCGGAAGGAGAACGGGATGTACGTCACCGCTTCGCGGATGATGCCGATCGCGTTGTAGCCGTTGATCGTCGACGAGCGCACCATGTCGTTCACCGACCGCGTCACGGCGAGGTTGGTGGACAGGTGGAAGCGGTCGGTCATGTTGCGGTCCAGGTTCACGCGGAGGCCGCCGCGGCGGAACTGCGAGCCGCGGACGACGCCCTGCTGCTGGAGCAGGTTGGTCGACACGTTGTAGCTCCCCGCCTGGTCGCCGCCGGAGAAGCCCAGCGTGCCGTCCATGACCGGCGCGTCGCGGAAGATCTCGCTCTGCCAGTTCGTGCCGTTGCCCACGACGGTGCGCAGGCTGTCCGGCGAGAGCGAGCCTGGACGGCCGCCGTACGGATACTGCGTCTGCGGGCCGAAGGCGTTGATGAACGCCGTGTTCACGTACGTCGCGAAGTCGTACGCGTTCAGCACCGGGATCTGCCGGGTGACCGACGAGTAGCCCTGCGAGACGTTGAGGGTGAACTGGCCGCTCCGGCTGCGGCGCCCGTGCTTCGTGGTGATCATGACGACGCCGTTGGCGCCGCGGCTGCCATAGATCGCCGTCGCCGACGCGTCCTTCAGGATGTCGATCGACTCGATGTCCTCCGGCGCGATCTCGGCGAGCGGGTCGGTCTCGGTGAGCGAGCGCAGGTTGATCTCGCTCATGCCGCCGGCCATCTTCGACGTCCCCGAGCTCGCGACCGGGACGCCGTCGATCACGTACAGCGGCTGCGCGCTCCCCGAGTTCATCGAGTTCACGCCGCGGATCTGCACGCGCATGCCCGCGCCCGGCGCGGCGTCGCCCTGCGTGACCTGCACGCCGCCGACGCGCCCCTGGAGCCCCTGCTCCAGCGTCGTGATCGTCGTCTTCTGGAGATCGCTCGACGAGACCGACGAGATGGAGCCCGTGAGGTCGGAGCGGCGCTGGGTGCCGTAGCCGACGACGACCATCTCCGAGAGCTGCGTCGCCACGCGGCCGATCTCGACGTCGAGGGAGGCGGCGGCGCCGGCGGCCACCGTGACCGGCCGCTCCGCGGGCGCGTAGCCGATGCGGCTCACGCGCACCCGATGCTCGCCGGCGGCGACGTTGGCGATGGTGTACGCGCCATCGTCGCGCGTCACCGTGGCGCGCGTGGTACCGACGACGATGACCCGGGCGCCCACGACCGGCGCATGGCTCGCCGAGTCGGTGACGCGCCCGGTGATGCTGCCGGACGCCTGGGCGTGCGCCGGCCGGGCCCAGAGCAGGGGTATGAGCAGCGCCGCCAGCAGCGCTGCACAGGGACGGAATCGCATGACGAACATCCTCCGAGGAGACGTGGGGAAGGACTGCGGCTGCGGGACATACGGGAGGAAGGACCAGCGAGGTGCGGGACGAGCAATGGCGCGGCGATCCGCCGGGGGAAGCGGACCTGGTGTGAAACGCTCAGGGCGCGGCGGGCGTTGGGCTCGCGCGCGCATCGAACCGGGCGCGCGGGATCACCATGTGTCGATGCGGAAGGGGGCCGCGGGGAGGCCGGGAGCGGCGTAAGCGCGGCCGTCGGCGGCGGGCGCGACGGGGGCGGGCGCACGATTGTACGGGGCCCGGACTAAATGCGGCGCTCCCGTCCCCGCCGTGGTGCCGAGGGACAGGGCTGCGAGCACGGTGCAACCACGTAGCGAGCGGCCCAGCGGCATGCCCACGGTATCGGTGAGACGACAGTAGCGACTGCCGGACGGCGCTAATGTGGGTGAATTCCTTAATTCGTCAAGTTGATTTCTGAATCATGAGCGTTATCCTATGCCCCGCGATGGGTGGGGCGACGGCGAGGCTGGCGGGGACGGGACGCGGCATGACCGGGTGGCTTGTCGTTCGGTGCGGATACCGCGGCTTCCGAGGCACAGATGCTCACCGGCACGAACCTGCTGTACACCAAGCAGTACAACCTCCGCATCGTCCACGAGGCCATCCGCCTCTTCGGCCCCATCTCGCGCGCGGAGGTGGCGCGGCGCACGGCGCTGACCGGGCAGACCATCTCCAACCTGGTCAAGGAGCTGCTCGCGCTCGGCCTGATCTACGAAGCCGAGCGTCGGCAGGAGGGACGCGGCGCCCCCGCCACGGCGCTCGCCATCAACCCCGACGGCGCGTTCTCCATCGGCCTCGATCTCGATCGCGACCACCTGACGGGCGTCCTCGTGGATCTCGCCGGGACCGTGCGGCAGCGCGTGCACGTGGACGTCGAGGTCCCCACCCCGGCCGAAGCGCTGGAGCTGATGGTCGATACCGTCGGCACCCTCGTCGAGCGGCAGGCGCTCCCGCGCGAGAAGGTGTGGGGCGTGGGCATCGGCATCCCGGGACCGATGCGCCAGGTGAAGGGCGGCGCGGGCTACCTCGTCAACCCGAAGGCGTTTCCCGGCTGGCACGACATCCCCCTCGCGCAGTGGATGTCCGAGCGCCTCGCGCTGCCCATCCACGTCGAGAACAACGCCACGGCGGCGGCGGTGGGAGAGCGCTGGTACGGCGACGGCCAGCAGATCGGCACCTTCTTCTACGTCTACTTCGGCAGCGGGCTGGGTGGCGGCATCGTCATGAACGGCCGGCCCTACGAGGGATTCACCGGGAACGCAGGGGAGATCGTCCACCTGGCGGCCGCGTTCTCGCGGCGGCAGGAGAGGGCGGCGGACGACTCGCACGTCGGGCTGCTGTTCAACCTCCCGCTCCTCTACGAGCGGCTGCGCGCGCGCGGCGCGGACGTGCACACGCCGGAGCGGCTCGCGGCGCTCCACGACGAGGGACATCCGGAGCTGCTCGCCTGGCTCGATGCCGCCACCGACCGGCTCTGCGGGCTCGCGCTCGCCGTCGAGTACCTGCTGGATCCGGAGGCCGTCTTCTTCGGCGGCCGACTGCCCGAGCGGATCATCGCCGCGCTCATGGACCGGGTCGCGCGCGAGATCCCCGCGCGGCGCGTCGTCGGGACCGCCGACGGCCCGCGGCACCTGCTCGCGCGTGCCGGCGCGGACGCGGCCGCGTTAGGCGTGGCGACGCTCCCCATCTACCAGCACTTCGCCCCCGGCCCGCAGCTGCTGATGAAGGAGCGGAAGCGCGGCACCGCCGCGATGCTGCCGGCGCCCACGCGTCCCGTGGGCGCTCGATGAGGACGCCTCCCCTCTCCTCCGCCAGGATCACTGGCCCGGGTATCCATCGCGCGAACCGGCGCTCTCGTACGTGGATTCGCAGTGCGCCTGCGCCGCGGACGGGATTCGATATATGGCAGCGGCGCCGGCGCGGGGCCTGCGTCACCACTGTCCATGAGAGGTCGTCGACGGCACGCACGGCGCGCGGGCGCACGGTCCGCGGCGCCGAATCCGGTGTATACTGCTGAGGATCGCAGTCGCCGACAAACCAGGAGGTCGGGATGAGCGTCGCACGCATCGCATCCGCCCTGACGGGGCTCGCGCTCCTCGTGCTCGTGGGAGGCTGCCGCTCCGGCGGCTCCGGCGCGCAACCGGAGCCGCCGACCCCCGAACCCAGCGGCCTGGCGGGGGTGGCGACATCGGGCGCCGGCACGTCGGTGACCACGGTCAAGGGGAAGGCGCTGAGCCAGCGGCACGTCGCGCAGATCCAGGAGCTCTTGCAGGGGCTGCCCGGGGTCGAGGTGATGGGGAGCGGCGCGGGGATGCGCGTGCGCATCCGCGGCACGAACTCCTTCCTCGGCGACACGGAGCCGCTCTACGTGGTCGACGGCACCGTCCTCAGCTCGGGCGTCCAGGGGCTGCTGGCGATCGACCCGAACGACGTGGCGCGCATCGACGTCCTGAAGGACGCCGGCTCGACGGCGCTCTACGGGTCGCGCGGTGGGAACGGGGTGATCGTGATCACGACGAAGAAGCGGTGAGGGACGAGGGACGAGGGACGCGCGGCGCGTGAATCCCTGGCTCGTCGCGGCGTGCGCGGGGATCGCGTCCCGTCGGGCATCACGGCCAAGGGGAACACGGATTCGACGGAGGTCACGGATGCCGCGGATCACTCCGCGAGGCGCGAAGGCGCCTCACGCCCCGGCGGGTCCAGGCGCCAGGTCGCGGATCCCTCGCCCCATCCGCCCCATTCGCACGATCTCCGTTGAGATTCGCGTCTGCTCTTTGAATGATGGCCGGGTAGAGGGAGCAGCGGCGGCGCGAGGGTCCGGACGCGGCGTGCGTCGGGCTCCGTGGTCGGACGGGCGTCACGCGGTGTGGAAACGCGGATGACCACGAACGAACTGCCGAATCGTGCGAATCGCTCCGCGTGGCGCGGCCAGCGGCAGCGAGCGTTCCTGCTCTTCTCGCCACTCGCCACTCGCCCCTCACCCCTCACCCCTCACCCCTCGGCCCTGTCTATCGCCTCCAGCACCGTCTTCCGATGCTTGTGGCGTGACTCGTAGTTCCTGACCTTCTTCAGCTCCTTCGAGTCCAGGCTCAGGATCCGCTTGCTCGCCTGCCTGGCCGTCAGCTCGTTGTAGCTGGGGATGGGCAGCTCGCGCTCGGCGCCGCCGTGGCCGCGGGCTTCGTGCTCGCCGCCGATCGCCTTCATCACGTCGGCCATCGAGTGATAGCGGGTGCTCTTCCCGAGGTCCTCGAGCTCGTTCAGCGCGGACTTCGGCGCGTGGCGCTGCTTCGCGTAGCGCACGATCTCCGAGCCGCTCGCCGGCAGGTCGATCCCCTTCAGGTAATGCGCGACGTTCGACATGGAGCCGCCGGTCGGGCGCTTCATGTGGCCGCGCAGCCGCGACTCCCCCGGCCCCGCCTTCGCCGGGTGCTTCAGGTAGCGCTCCAGGTCCTCCGTCGCGATCGAGTCCTTCGTGCGCACGATCTTCTTCTGCGCGTCGCTCTCCGTCGGAAGGCCGTTGGGGAGCATGATCTCCTCGAAGCGGTCGCCCTTCTGGAGGAAGAGGTGGATCATGTCCTTGAACTTCGGATCGTTCCGGAAGTCGACGAGGAAGAACTTCCCGCGCTGGAGCGTGTGATCCTTCTGGTGGTCCGAGTCGGTGTGGACGATGATCTCGCCCCGCCGTCCGTGCACCCACGCGTAGAAGCGCTTCCCGTCGAGCACCAGGATGCGGTGCCCGTGTGTCGAATCGAAGAGCTCGTATCTTCCCTTGTCCTTCACGTCGACTGGCATGCTGTCCCGCTCCTCACACTGTCCACGTCGGAGCAGGGCAAGGAGCGTGCGATCCGGCGCTCGTCAGGCGGATGCGCGCGATCGGCCTCAGCGCCGGCGCCACGCCGCCGCGGTCACGACGAGGAAGGCGCCGGCGGCGACGCAGACGATGAGCGGACCGCTCTCGCGCCCGGATCGCGCCGCGAGAGCGCCGCCGATAGCCGTCGCGATCACGGCGAACGCGGCGGAGAGCAGGAGCATCTGCGTGAGGTCGCGCGCGAGGCGGCGGGCGGTGGCGGCGGGAATGATGAGCAACGATCCCATGAGCAGCACGCCCATGTAGCGCAGCCCGATCCCGACCGTGAGCGCGAACGCGAGGAGGAAGAGCAGGTCGAGCCGTCGCACGGCGATCCCCGCCGTGCCGGCGAGGTCGCGCGAGACGAGGGCGAGGATCAGGCGATCGCGGGCGAGGGCGATGAACGCGATGACCGCGCCCGCCGCCGTCAGGCCGCCCACCAGCTCCCAGGGAGACAATGCCCCGGGGGCGCCGAAGAGGGCGTCCATCAGCTCCTCACCCGTGGTGAGGAGCGCGCCGACGGCCAGCGCGGCAGAGAAGACGACGCCGATGATCGCCTCCGTGGCCAGCTGCGTGCGGCGCTCGAGCAGCCAGACGAGAAAAGCACCGGCGGCGAGCGCGCCGACCGCACCGGCCAGCGGATGCACCCGCAGGAGGAGAGCGACGCCGATGCCGGGAAGCGCGACGTGCGACAGCGCGTCGGCGGCGAGCGTCATCCGCCGCATGAGCGCGAAGGCGCCCACCAGCCCCGCGGCGGTGGCCATCGCCGTCGAGAGGACGATCGCGCTAACGGTTGCCGTCGTCATGCACGTGGAACCCGATCGGCTGCCCGTACACCTCCTGCAGCACCTCCGGCGTGAGCACCTGCCGCGGCAGCCCGAAGCAGCGGTGATCGCGAGAGAGGCAGAGCACGTCGGTCGCGTACCGGAACACGACGCTGAGGTCGTGCGAGATGAGCAGCACCGTCACGCCCTCCTGCTGCAGCCCGTGCACGGTCTCGTTGAGGCGGAGCTGCCCGGGCTCGTCCACGCCGGCGGTCGCCTCGTCGAGCAGCAGGACGGTGGGATCGGCGAGGAGCGCGCAGCCGACGAGGAGCCGCTGGAATTGTCCCCCGGAGAGGATGCCGATCGGCCGGCGCAGCACCTCCGGCGTGAGCTCGACACGCGCGATCGCGCGCTCGACGTCGTCCGCGGGCACCGTGGCGATCCGCGCACGCGCACCGACGAGATCGCGCCCGGTGATCGGCAGGTCGCGCTCGATATCGAGCTTCTGGGGCACGTAGCCGATGCGCGTTCCCGGCGCCCAGCGAATGCGCCCCTCGTAGGGCAGCGCCCCGATGAGCGCGCGGAAGAGCACCGTCTTCCCGGAACCGTTCGGGCCGATGACGGCGACGCACGCGCCCGCGCGGACGCGGAGGGAGAGATCCCGGACGACCTCCGTGCCGGCGAGTCGAATGGTGAGGTGCGAGATCTCGAGCGCGTCCATCGTTCGAGGGGCGAGGGTCGAGGGTCGAGGGTCGAGGCGGGACGCCCTTCTCATCCATAGCACCGCGCACCGCCGCCGACAGTCGGGCGAAGGAGCAGTCGCGCCGGCACCAGAGCTGTCGGCGAATCGTCGTACGGCATTCGCGGTCCCGCGCCCGCGCCTTCGCCGACTGCTACCGCCGCCGGCGCGCCACACCTTCGGGTGAGGGTGCCCGCGCGGGCATCGCGCGACCGGAGGATCACATGAAGACGGACATGCAGCTGCACCAGGACGTGCTCGCGGAGCTGACCTGGGACCCGAGCATCCACGAGAAGGAGATCGGCGTCGCGGTGAAGGACGGGGTCGTCACGCTCACCGGCGTCGTCGAGAGCTATCCGGAGAAGTGGGCCGCCGAGCGCGTCGCGGGACGCGTGGCCGGCGCCAGGGCGATCGTCAACGACCTCGAGGTGAGCCTCCCGGCGCTGGCGACGCGCTCCGACACCGACATCGCCCACCGCGTGGTGGACGCGTTGGAGTGGGACATCCAGGTGCCGACGGAGAACATCAAGACGAAGATCACCAACGGCTGGGTCACCCTCGAGGGCGAGGTGGAGTGGAAGTATCAGAAGGACGCCGCCGAGCGGGCGGTCACCTTCCTCAGCGGCGTGCGCGGGGTGAGCAACAACATCACGCTGAAGCCCACCGCGGTCTCCGCGTTCGACGTCAGCCGGAGCATCAAGGAGGCGCTGCGCCGCCGCGCGGAGAGCGAGGCGGAGAAGATCATCATCACGACCGCCGAGGGCACGGTGACGCTCAAGGGAACGGTGGATTCCTTCGCCGATCGCCGGGCGGCCGAAGGCGCCGCGTGGTCCGCGCCGGGCGTGCGCGACGTCCACGACGAGATCGTGGTGAGCGTGTGAGTCCGACGCTGGCCGTGACGAACGCGGACGTCGCCCGCGTGTTTCGCGAGGTGGCGGACGTGCTCGAGGTGGAGGGTGCGAACACCTTCCGCGTTCGCGCCTACCGCAACGCCGCGCGCACGGTGGAGGACCTCGGCGAGCCGATCGAGGATCTCGTCGCGCACGATGGCAAGCGGCTCACGGCGCTGCCCGGGATCGGCAAGGACCTGGCGGGCAAGATCGAGGAGATCGTGCGTACCGGGAACCTCGACACGCTGCGCCAGCTCGAGCAGGGTGCGCCGCGCGGCGCCGTGGAGCTGATGCGCGTCCCGGGGCTCGGCCCCCGACGGGCGCGCATCCTCTGCGAACAGCTCGGCGTGCGCTCGCTGTCGGGGCTGGCCCGCGCGGCCCGCGCCGGCCGCATCCGCCGGCTGCGCGGGTTCGGGGCGCGAACCGAGGCGAAGCTGCTCGAGGAGCTCGAGGGCAAGGCGATCGCCGAGACGCGCGTCCTTCGCGCGGCGGCGGCCGAAGCGGCGGAGGCCATCCGCGACCACCTGCGCGCCGTCGCCGGCGTGAAGCAGGCCGAGATCGCGGGAAGCTTCCGGCGCTGCCGCGAGAGCGTCGGCGACATCGACCTCCTCGTCACCTGCACGCCCGGAACGGCGGCCATCGACCACTTCTGCGGCTTCCCCGCCGTCCAGCAGGTGCTCGCGCGCGGGCGCACGAAGGCGTCGGTGCGGCTGCGCTCCGGCCTGCAGGTGGACCTCCGCGTGCTCGACGCCGACTCGTTTGGCGCCGGCCTCCACTACTTCACCGGGTCGAAGGCGCACAACATCGCCATCCGGCGCATGGGACGGCAACGCGGGCTCAAGATCAACGAGTACGGCGTCTTCCGCGGGACGCGGCGCATCGCCGGGCGCACCGAGCGCGAGGTCTTCGCCTCCGTCGGCCTGCCGTGGATCCCGCCGGAGCTGCGCGAGGACCGTGGCGAGATCGACGCGGCCCGCGCGCACGAGCTGCCGCACCTCCTCCAGCTGGCCGACATCCGCGGCGACCTCCAGGCGCACACCACCGACAGCGACGGCCGCTCGTCGCTCGAGGAGATGGCGGAGGCGGCCGAGGCGCTCGGCTACGAGTACCTCGCGATCACCGATCACACGCCGACCGTGCGCATCGCCGGCGGGCTCGATCGCGCGGGATTCCGGCGCCAGATGCGCCGCGTCGAGCGGCTGAACGGACGCCTGCACGGGCTCACGCTGCTCGAGGGCGCCGAGGTGGACATCCACGCCGACGGCTCCCTCGACCTCGACGACGAGACGCTCGCCGCGCTCGACCTCGTCGTGGTGTCGCTCCACTCGAAGCTCGACCTGCCGCCGGAGGCGCAGACGCGGCGCGTCCTGCGCGCGCTGCGCCATCCCTCGGTGGACATTTTCGCCCACCCGACGGGGCGCCTGATCGGCAAGCGGCGTGGCGCGCAGTTCGACACCGAGCAGGTGTTCGCCGCCGCCGCCGAACGAGGGGTGATGCTGGAGGTGAACGCGCAGCCCGAGCGGCTCGACCTCGACGACGTCCTGGCGCGCGCCGCCGTGCGCGCGGGCGTGCGCCTGACGATCGGCTCCGACGCGCACGCCGTGGGCGAGCTGCGCTTCATGCGCTGGGGGGTGGACCAGGCGCGGCGGGCGTGGGCGCGCCCGCGCGACGTGGCGAACACGCGCGCGTTGGGCGACCTGCTCGCGCTGCTGCACCGGGCGCGCGGTCGCTAGCCCAGCATCCGCCGCAGCCCGCGCTCGTCGATGATCGCCACGCCCAGCCGGCGCGCGCGGTCGAGCTTCGCCCCGGCGTCGTCGCCGGCGACGACGTAGGTCGTCCTCGCGCCCACGCTCGTCGCCACACGCCCCCCGCGCGCCTCGACGAGCCGCCCGGCCTCGGCGCGGGTGAGCGTCGGCAGCGTGCCCGTGAACACGAAGCTCGCTCCCGCCAGCGCTCCCGTGCCCTTGCGCCGCGGTGCCTCGCGCACGCGCAGCCCCGCGGCGACGAGCGCGTCGAGCATGCGGCGGGTGCGCGTGTCGCGCAGGAAGGCCGCGATCTCCTCCGCGCTCCGCGCCCCGATGCCGGTCACGCCCTGGAGCTCGTCAGGCGTCGCGCGCCGGAAGGCGTCGAGCGAGCCGAAGCGCTCGGCGAGGTCGCGTGCCGTGGCCGTGCCGACGCCGGGGATGCCGATCGCCACCAACAGCCGGTGCAGGTCGGTCGTCCGCCGCTCGGCGATCGCCGTGGCGAGCTTCGCCGCCGACTTCTCCGCGAACCCATCGAGCGACAGCAGCGCCTCCGCGTCGATCCGTAGCACGTCGGGCAGGGAGCGCACGAGCCCGCCATCGACGAGCGCCGCCGCCGTGGACCCGTCGAGGCCCGCGATGTCGAGCCCCTGCTCCGACGCGAAGTGGACGATCGCGCGCTCGAGCTGCGCGGGGCACCCGAAGCGGTTGGGGCAGACGGTGAAGGGGCCGCGCTCCTCGCACCGCGCGCCGCACGCGGGGCAGCGCGCCGGCATGTGGTACGGCGCGTGGCGGCGCTCGCCGCGGCGGTCGAGCCGCTCGACGATCTCCGGGATCACGTCACCCGCGCGCTGTACCCGTACCTCGTCGCTGACGCGGATGTCTCGGCGCGCCAGCTCGTCGCGATTGTGCAGCGTGGCGCGCGCGATCGTGACGCCCCCGACGTCCACCGGCCGGAGGAGCGCGACGGGGGTGAGCACGCCCGTGCGCCCCACCTGCACGGCGATGTCCTCGACGCGCGTGACCTCGGCGCGCGGCTCGAACTTCCAGGCGAGCGCCCAGCGGGGATGGTGGCCGGTGACGCCGAGCCGCTCGCGGGCGGCGAGGTCCTCGATCTTGAGGACGATGCCGTCGATCTCGTAATCGAGATCGTCGCGCCGCCGCGCCATCGCCGCGTGATACCCGGCGACGTCGTCGAAGGACTCGACGCGGCGCGTACGATCGGGCGTCCGGAATCCCCAGCCGCCGAGCGCGCGCAGGAGCGCCGCGTCCGTCGGGAAGGCGTCGCCGGAGCCGGCGAGGATCTCGTAGCCGACGAAGCGGAGCGGGCGCTCCGCCGTGATGCGCGGGTCGAGCTGCCGCAGCGAGCCGGCGGCGGCGTTGCGCGGATTGGCGAACGGCTCCTCCCCGCGCTCGACGAGGCTCCGGTTCAGTCGCTGGAAGGCGCCGCGCTCCATGATCACCTCGCCGCGAACGGCGAGGGTGCGCGGCACCGCGTGCTCCGCGTCGGCCAGCTCGTGGGGCACGGAGCGGATCGTGCGCACGTTGGCGGTGACGCCCTCGCCCACGACGCCGTCGCCGCGGGTGACGGCGCGGACGAGGCGGCCGCGCTCGTAGACCAGCTCCACGGTCAGGCCGTCGAGCTTCGGCTCCACGCGCACGCCCCCCCGCACGGCGGCATCGGCGCAGAAGCGGCGCACGTCGTCGGCGTCGCGCGTCGACCGGAGGCTCAGGAGCGGCGCGGCGTGGCGGAGGTTGGGGAAATGGCTGCTCGGCGCGCCGGCGACGCGCTGCGTCGGCGAGTCGGCGACGACCACCTCCGGGTGCGCCTCCTCGAGCGCGCGCAACTCGGCGTAGAGGCGATCGTAGGCCTCGTCCGAGATCTCGGGCCGGGCGAGCACGTAGTAGCGGTGATCGTGGTGCCGGATGGCGCGCCGGAGCTCCTCCGCGCGTCGACGCGCGTCCCGCCGATGCACCATCATGCCACGCGTGGCCATGTCGCCTCCACGAACGGTGCGACGCGCCGCGGAGTGCGGCGCGCTCGCGATCCCGTGTACAACGGTAGTCCTCCGGCGCGGACGCGGGCGTCGCCGCGCGCCCGGAAGCACGCGTCGGCACGCGACGGCGTCGCTGTCCAGCAATCCCGCACGGCACGTTCCCGCGGATGCCATGGCGATACCAGCAGAATGCCCGGCACGCACGACGGGATCGTTCCCGTATCCATGCCAGCTACGGTCACCAGGTCCGCTCATGCCGCCGTCGCGCCTCAGCCTTCAGCCGCTAGCGCCGTCGCCCGCACGTACGTCGCCCTCCACGCGCCTCGTGTACGTGGACTGGCTGCGCGTGCTCGCCGTCCTCGGCGTGTTCGTGATCCACGTCGGCGAGGTGTTCAATCCGTGGGACGAATGGCACATCACGAACGCGGCGCGGAGCCGGCTCGTCGGCGAGGTGGTCGTGCTCATGGCGCCGTGGATCATGCCGCTGTTCATGCTCCTCGCCGGCGTGAGCGCGTGGTACTCGCTCCAGCGCCGCGGCAACGGGGCGTATCTCGGCGAGCGGCTCGCGCGCGTGCTGCTGCCGCTCGTCGTCGGCACGCTCCTCCTCGTCCCGCCGCAGGTCTACCTGGAGCGGCGGCTGCGCGGGCAGTTCTCGGGCTCGTTCTGGGCCTTCCTGCCGCACTTCTTCGACGGGATCTACCCGAACGGCAACCTCTCGTGGCACCACCTCTGGTTCCTCGCGCACCTGTTCGCGTACTCGATCATCGCCCTGCCCCTCTTCCGCCACTGGCAGCGGCCGTCCGGGCGCGCGCAGCTGCGGCGGATCGCCCGGTGGTGCGCGGGGCCGGGCGGGATCTTCTGGCTGGCGCTGCCGCTGGTCCTGGAGCGCCATGCCCTCTGGAGCGTCTTCCCCGAGCGGCACATGCTGACGAGCGACTGGTCGAATCACGCGCTGCTGCTCGTCGCGTACGTCTACGGCTTCATCCTCGCCGGCGAGCCGCTGCTCGGCGCGGACATCGACAGGCAATGGGGACGCGCGCTCGCCGTCGCGTGCGCGAGCACGGTGCTGCTCGTCGCGGGAACGTGGGCCGACCTGCTTCCCGACCGACTGCCGCCCCCGTACTCGCCGGGCTACCTGCTCTTCTGGAGCTGGTACGCCGTCGGCGCGTGGGCGTGGATGGTCGCCCTGCTCGGCATCGGCCGACGCGTGCTGACCCGGGAGACGCTCGTGCTCCGCTACGGGCGCGAGATCGGCTACGGCTGGTACCTGATGCACCAGCCGGTCATCATCGCCGTGGCGTTCGTCGTGGTGCAGTGGCGGGCGGGAATCCCCCTCGAGCTCATGGTTCTCACGGTCGCGTCGCTCGCGGGCACGCTCCTCGGGGCCGAGCTGCTGCGGAGCATCCCGGTGGCCCGTCGACTCTTCGGCCTCGCCGCCGTGACGCACGCCGGCGTGCCGATCGCGGCCGCGCCGCCGCCGACGCGGAGAATCCGCATGCGTCGTCCGGGGCATGCGGCGCCGCCAGCGCACGGCGTCGGACATCGAGTCACGATGCCACCCGACAGACCGGGAGGGGACGGTCCCGTAGTGTGAACCGTGGCCCGTGAGGAGGACATCATGTCGCTGCGTGCACTTCCGAGTGGCCGCGCGCTGTCGAACGTGGAGATCGCCGAGCGACTTGGCGAGGTGGCCACGCTCATCGAGGAGCAGGGCGCGAATCAGTACCGCGTCCAGGCGTGGCGCACGGGCGCGGCGACGATCCGCGCGCTCGACCGGCCTGTCGCCGATCTCCTCGACGCCGAGGGAGTGGAGGGACTCGACCGCCTGCCCGGGATCGGCTCCGCGCTCGCCCGCGCGATCGGCGAGCTCGCGCGCACGGGGCGCCTCGCCACGCTCGAGCGGCTGCGGGGCGAGAGCGATCCCATCGCGCTGCTCGCGTCGGTGCCGGGCGTCGGCCCGACCCTCGCGCGTCGGGTGCACGACGAGCTCGGGGTGGACTCGCTGGAGGCGCTCGAGCTCGCGGCGCACGACGGACGGCTGTCCACGGTGGAGGGGTTCGGCGCCAAGCGCATGGACGGGATCGTCGACGCGCTCGCGACGCGACTGAAGTCCCGCCGGCGCGCGGCCGCGGCACCGGCCGTGTCCACCTCGCCGGATCCGTCGGTCGACGAGCTGCTCGACGTGGACCGCGAGTATCGCGAGCGCGCGTCGGCGGGCGACCTGCCGACGATCGCGCCGCGTCGGTTCAATCCCTCGGGCGAGCGCTGGCTCCCCGTCCTGCACACGACGCGCGGCGCGCGACAGTACACCGCCCTCTTCTCCAACACCGCGCTCGCGCACCGGACCGGCCGCACGCACGACTGGGTCGTGCTCTACTTCGACGGGAAGGACGGCGAACGGCAGTGCACCGTCGTGACCGCCGTAAAGGGCCCGCTGGCGAAGCATCGCGTGGTCCGCGGACGCGAGCGCGAGTGCATCACCCACTACCAGCTCTCGACGTATCGCGGGCGCGAGCGACGCCGGGCGCGGCGCTACGGGCGTCCGGCCGTCACCTGAACGGGGGCGTCGCGCAACCAGCGCGCGAGGAAGCCGCCGACGCGGCGCTCGTACTCCACCGGCGCGTAGGCGTGGAGATCCTCGTGCCCGGCGCCGCTCAACGCCCAGAAGCTCTTCGGCGCCGGCGCGTGTGCGTAGAGCGACTCCGCCTCGGCGACGGGGGTGTAGTGGTCCGCGGTCCCGGTGACGAGGAGGAGCGGCGCGCGGATGCGGCCGATCCGCGCGATGGGCTGGAGCTCGCCCTCGGCGACGCCGATCTCGCCGCCGACGACGTCGATGACCGCCGGCGTCAGCAGCCGCCCGATGGCCGACAAGGGACGGAGCCACGTCGTCAGCCTGTCGCGCACCGCCTGCCGGATCGTCGGGTACACCGACTCGAGCACGAACGCGTCGGCGGCGAGGGGGCCGGGACCGAGCAGCGTCGCCGCGCCGCCCATGGACACGCCGACCACTCCGATCCGCTCCGACGGCGCCGCCCGGCGCAGGAAGTCCATCGCCGCCGCCGCGTCGAGGCTCTCGCGCGCGCCGAAGGTCACGTGTTCGCCGGGCGACTCGCCGTGCGCCTGGAAGTCGAGCGCGAGCACGGTGAAGCCGCGGTCGTGCAGGAACTCCGCGCGGCCGAGCATGCTCGTGCGATTCGAGCCGACGCCATGGAGGAGGAGGACGGCACCGCCCCCGCGGCGTCCACGTGCGAACCAGGCGTGGATGTCGCTGCCCGACGCGCTCGCGAACACGACGTTCTCGGCGTGCAGTCGCGCCGGCGCCGGGCCGACCGCGGCGCGCGAGGGCGCGGCGAATCCGCACGCCGACAGCGCCAGGGCGACGGCGGCGGAGATCGCGCCGCCCGCGACGTACACGGGGGATCGAGCACGGGCGACAGTGGAGAGCGTGGGCACGCGAGGGACGATGGGGGTGTGCTGGCGTGAGGGCCAGGGTGCTCGAACCCGCGGCGGCGCGAGTGGTTCCGGGACTCGTGGCAACAACGAGGCCGTCGGCGCGCCCCCGACGCGCGTCGCCGTTTTCACGGATGCGGACCTCCGCCGCCTGTCGCATCGTGAGGATCGTGACGGACGTTCACATCTGTCCCCGGGGTGCGCCATGTCGACAACGCTGATCTCTCCGGCCACCGCGACCCTTCGCGCCGCGGCGCACCGCCTCTCCGGTACCGCGGCGGACTTCGACCCGCTCCTCGAAGACATCGGCGACGCACACTTCGTCCTCCTGGGCGAGGCGTCGCACGGCACGCACGACTTCTATCACGTGCGCGCCGAGATCACCAAGCGGCTGATCCGCGAGAAGGGGTTCACGGCGGTGGCCGTCGAAGCGGACTGGCCCGACGCCTTCCGCGTGAACCGCTTCGTGCGCGGCCGCGGCGGCGACGCGGACGCGGTAAACGCGCTCGGCGCCTTCCGCCGCTTCCCCCAGTGGATGTGGCGCAACGCCGACGTGCTCGACTTCGTCGGCTGGCTGCGCGCGCACAACGATACGGCCGTCGGCGCGCGACTGCCCGTGGGCTTCTACGGCCTCGACCTCTACAGCCTGCACGCATCGATCGCGGCCGTGCTCGACTACCTGCGCACCGTCGATCCGCAGGCGGCGGAGCGCGCCGAGATCCGCTACTCCTGCTTCGACCACGTGGGCACGGACATGTCGCGGTACGGCGCCGCCACGGAGCTCGGGCTCGCGCCGTCGTGCGAGCGCGAGGTCGTCGCGCAGCTGGTGGATCTCCAGCGCGCCGCCGGCGAGTACGTGAAGCGGGACGGGCGGCTCGAGCCCGACGCGCAGTTCTACGCCGAGCAGAATGCGCGCGTCGTACGCGACGCCGAGGCGTACTACCGCACCGCGCTCCATGGCGGCAGCGCGTCATGGAACCTGCGCGACCGGCACATGGCCGCGACGCTGGACTTCCTCACGGACCACCTGCGACGGGAGCACGGCGACGCGAAGATCGTCGTCTGGGCGCACAACACGCACCTCGGGGACGCGATGTGGACGGAGGCGGGGAGCGAGGGCGAGATCAACGTCGGCCAGCTCGTGCGCGAGCGGCATCCGCGCGACGCCTTCCTCGTGGGATTCACGACGTACGCGGGCACCGTGACGGCGGCGAGCGGTTGGGGCGCCCCGGCGGAGCGGAAGCGGGTGCGCCCGGCGCTCGGCGGGAGCTACGAGCGCCTCTTCCACGAGTCGGGGCTGGGGAACTTCCTCCTCCTCTCCGATCACCAGCACGAGATCGCGTGGGCGGTCGGCGAGCCGCGGCTGGAGCGCGCCATCGGCGTGATCTACCGGCCGGAGACCGAGCGCGGCAGCCACTACTTCGACGCGTCGCTCTCGCGGCAGTTCGACGCGGTGCTCCACTACGACGTGACGCGGGCGGTGGAGCCGCTGGAGCGGAGCGCGCTCTGGGTGCGCGGGGAGCTGCCCGACACCTACCCGTCGACGTTCTGACGGACCACCGCGAGCACGCGGCGGCTAGGCCGCCGCGTGCTCGCGCCGCAGCAGCGCCGCGGCGATCGCCGGGTCGTACTGCGCCGCGGGAAGGAGCTGGCGGACGACATCCTCGATGCTCCGCCCGCGCGCCTCGGCGACGACGGGTGGCGTGTGCCCCGCCCGGCGCGACTCCGCGCGCCGTTCCACGACGACCGCGCCATGAAACCGGCGCCGGCCGAGGAGCGAGCGCTCCGCCTGGACGTCGATGGCGACGTAGCCACGCGACGCCAGTTCCCGCTCGTAGACCCGATACGTTCCCGACGGCGAAAGCTGATTCACGATGCACCTCCAGGCGCACGCCGCGCCCCAGGACGAGGGAGAAGAGATCCGTTCAGTCGTGCGCGGTGCCGCGCGACCGTCGCGCGGCGACCATGTCGTCCGGCGCCGCCAGCACCGAGCAGCGCGCGGTGAGGAGCAGCGGCTCGGCGACGCGCGCGATCACCGCCACCGGCTCGCCCACCTCGAGGCGTAGCGGCCAGCTCCGGGGGCGCGCGAGCAGCGCGCGGCACCGCCCGCGGACGGCGCGCAGCAGCCGCGCCGCCGAGTTGCGCTCCGGCGCCTCGCAGCGGTCGAATCCGCGCCGGCTCGGAAGCGCCGGCACGGCCATCCGCGGCACGTGGACCACCAGGAGCTCGACGCTGCCGCCGGTGCGCTCCGCGAGTCCCCGAGCCGCCGCGATCGCGGCGTCGGACGGCCCCGAGCCATCGCTGCACGCGAGGATGCGCCGCGGCCACGCGAGGGCGGGGGCGCGGGACATGCTCGTCGGCACGAGGGCGGGATTCCAGGATCCACGCGCAGGCGGGACCAGCGGCGCGGCTCGCGTCTTCTCGGCAAACATCGGTCGGGACTCGAGGATGGCGCACCGGGGCGGCTTCGCCCGGCGCTGCGTCAATGGATGCCGATCCGCGGCGGACCGTGCAGTCGTCCTTCACAGCCCGCATCGTCAGCCAAAGCCGCACAGCGGGGTCAGGCCGCCGTCAACACCACCACCGAGCGCGG
>CAMLIT010000008.1 GCA_946480295.1 uncultured Gemmatimonadota bacterium | reverse complement strand
CAACGACTGCGGCGGGCTGGGGATCAAGGTGGAGCGCCCGGAGGAGCTGGACGCGGCGTTCGAGCGCGCGTTCGCGAACACCGGCGGCCCCACGCTCGTGGAGTGCGTCGTCGACCCGGACGAGGCGCCGCTGCCGCCGATCACCACGACCAAGCAGGCGCTGAACTTCATGCGGGCGCTGGCGAAGGGGCAGAAGGATCCGGTGCGCATCGCGGCGACGATGTTCCGCGACAAGATCACGGAGCTGATGGTGCAGGGGATCGGCGCGATCCCCGGTCCGGCGGACGCGCGGGGCGACGGCGATGGCGAGAGGAAGACGGGCGATGGCGACGGGAAACGCGCCGACGGGCGTCGGCGCCGCAACAAGTCAGGGAGCGCGCATCATCATGAGTGAGTCGACACGGACGGGCATCGGCGAGGCGGCGCTGAAGGGCGCACTCGCGGGAATCGTGGGTGGGGTGGCGCTGATGCTCATGGAGAAGGTGGAGCAGAAGGTCCTCCTGCCGCAGGGCGCGGCGACGCCGGGGATGGGGCAGAAGGCGGTGCAGCAGATCGCGCGCGACCGCGGCGCGCAGCTGTCGCGGGTGGAGGCGCAGGCGGCGGGCGCCGGCCTCCAGCTCGGCTACTGCGCGGTCGTGGGCTCGCTGCTCGGCATCGCGGCGAGCCGCGTGAATGCGCCGGCGCTCGTCGAGGGGCTGGCGATGGCGGGGCTGTCGTACGCGCTGACGATGTCGGACGCCGGGCTGCTCCCGCGGCTCGGGGCGGACTCGCCGCCGGAGCTGCACTCGATCGAGGAGACGGCGGTGCCGGTCGGGGCGCACCTGGCGTTCGGCCTGACGACGGCGGCGGTCTTCGACGCGGTCGCCGGCTGATGCGGAGCGAGGTGGTGGTCCATCCGCGGCCGCGCGTCGAGGTGGAGAAGGACGCGCGGCGCGAGCCGGCGCCGCTGCACGACCGCCTGGCGCGTCGCATCCGCGGGGAGGTGCGCTTCAGCGACGGCGACCGTGCGCTCTACGCGACCGACGGCTCCAACTACCGGCAGGTGCCGATCGGGGTCGTGCTGCCGCGCGACGCCGACGACGTCGTCGCCACGGTGGCCGCGGCGCGCGAGACCGGCGTTCCGGTGCTCATGCGCGGCGGGGGGACGAGCCTGGCCGGCCAGTGCTGCAACGTCGCGATCGTGCTCGACACCACCAAGTACTTCAACCGCGTCCTCGAGGTGGACGCGGCCAACCGGCGCGCGCGCGTCGAGCCGGGGTGCGTGCTCGACGAGCTGCGGCGCGCGGCGGCGCCGCACGGCCTGACCTTCGGCCCCGACCCGTCCACCCACAGCCGCTGCGCGCTCGGCGGGATGATCGGCAACAACTCGTGCGGCGTCCACTCCGTGCTCGCGGAGTTCTACGGCCCCGGCCCGCAGACGATGCACCAGGTGGAGCAGCTCGAGGTGCTCACCTACGACGGCGCGCGCTTCACGGTCGGGCCGACGTCGGAGGAGGAGCTGCACCGGATCGTGCACGAGGGCGGGCGGCGGGCGGAGATCTACGCCGCCCTCGCCCAGCTCCGCGATCGTTATGCGGACGAGATCCGCCGGCGCTTCCCGCGCCTGCTGCGCCGCTCCTCCGGCTACAACCTCGACCAGCTCCTGCCGGAGAACGGGTTCAACGTCGCGCGCGCGCTCGTCGGCACCGAGGGGACCTGCGTCTGCCTCCTCGGCGCCACGCTGACGCTCATCCACAACCCGAAGCACCGGGCGATCCTCGTCCTCGGCTACCCGAGCGTCTTCGACGCCGGGGACCACATCCCGCGCGTGCGCCAGCTCCGGCCGGTCGGGCTCGAGGGGATGGACGAGCGGCTCATCCGCGACATGCGGGAGAACAACATCCATCCCGACGCCATCGGCCTCATGCCGCAGGGGAAGGGATTCCTCCTCGTGGAGTTCGGCGGCGACAGCGCGGAGGAGGCGTGCGCGCGCGCGGAGGAGGCGCGGGCGGCGCTCAGCGGGGAGAAGGACGCGCCGGAGATGCGGCTCTACGCCGACGAGGCCTCGCAGCGGAAGATCTGGGAGGTGCGCGAGGCGGGCCTCGGCGCGACGGCGTTCGTGCCGGACAAGCCGGACTCCTGGCCGGGGTGGGAGGATTCGTCCGTGCCGGTGGAGCACGTGGGCGACTACCTCCGCGACCTGCGCGCGCTCTTCGACAAGTTCGACTATCACCCCGCGCTGTACGGCCACTTCGGCCAGGGGTGCATCCACTGCCGCGTGAACTTCGACCTCTACACGGCGGAGGGGATCGAGAAGTACAAGGAGTTCACGCGCGAGGCGGCGCAGCTCGTGTGCGGGAAGTACGGCGGCTCGCTCTCGGGCGAGCACGGCGACGGGCAGGCGCGCGGCGACCTCCTGCCGATCATGTACGGCGAGGATCTCGTGCGCGCCTTCCGCGAGTTCAAGGCGATCTGGGACCCGGACGACCGGATGAACCCGGGCAAGGTCGTGGACGGCGACTCGCGCGTCGAGCAGCTGCGCCTCGGCTCGGACTACGATCCCGCGGAGCCGGCGACGTACTTCCAGTTCCCGCACGACGAGGGGAGCTTCGCGCGGGCGACGCTGCGCTGCGTCGGCGTGGGGCTGTGCCGCCGCCACGAGGGGGGCACGATGTGCCCGAGCTACCGCGTCACGCGCGAGGAGAAGCACGCGACGCGCGGCCGCGCCCACCTGCTGTTCGAGATGCTCCAGGGCGAGATCCTCGCCGACGGGTGGAAGGACGAGGCGGCGCGGGAGTCGCTCGACCTCTGCCTGGCGTGCAAGGGGTGCAAGGGCGACTGCCCGGTGCACGTGGACGTGGCGACGTACAAGGCCGAGTTCCTCGCGCACTACTACGAGCACCGCCCGCGCCCCCGGCACGCCTACGCCCTCGGCCTGATCCACTGGTGGGCGCGGCTCGCGTCGTCCGTGCCGAACCTCGCGAACGCGGTGATGCACGCGCCCGGGCTGTCGGCGCTCGCCAAACGAGCGGCGGGGATCGCGCCCGAGCGCACGGTGCCGCGCTTCGCGCCGCGCACCTTCACGAGCTGGTTCCGCGAGCGTGGCCGCCGGGCGCTCGCCGACCGGGCGGCCGGCCCGCGCGTCATCCTCTGGCCGGACACCTTCAACGACCACTTCTTCCCGGAGACGCTCGCGGCGGCGGTGGAGGTGCTGGAGGCGGTGGGGTGCACGGTGGTGCTGCCGCCGTCGGGGCTCTGCTGCGGCCGGCCGCTCTACGACTTCGGGATGCTCGGCCAGGCGCGGCGGCAGCTCGTCGCCATCCTGAACGCGTTGCGCGGCGACATCCTCGCCGGGACGCCGGTGGTCGGGATCGAACCGAGCTGCGTGGCGGTCTTCCGCGACGAGCTGGTGAACCTCCTCGCCCGCGACGAGAACGCCAAACGACTGAGCGCGCAGGTGTTCACGCTCGGCGAGTTCCTCGCGCGCCGCCTGGACGAGGGGGCGACGCTCCCGACGCTGCCGCGGAAGGCGGTGGTGCACGCGCACTGCCACCACAAGGCGGTGATGAAGGTGCACGGCCTGGAGCGCTCGCTGCAGGCGCTCCAGCTGGACTACACGATGCTCGACTCCGGGTGCTGCGGGATGGCGGGGGCGTTCGGCTTCGAGCGCGACAAGTACGAGGTGTCCATCGGCGTGGGCGAGCTCGTGCTCCTGCCGGCGGTCCGCGCCGCCGACGCCGAGACGATCGTCATGGCGGACGGGTTCAGCTGCCGGGAGCAGATCGCGCAGACGACGGGGCGGCGGGGACTCCACCTCGCCGAGGTCGTGCAGCTCGCGCTGCATCCGGAGGCGCTCGAGGCGGACCACCGGCTTCCCGAGGCGGCGTCGCTGGCGCTCGCGCCGGCGCCGCTGCGGCAGGCGCAGTGGAGCCGGCTCGAGACGGCGCTCGCCGCCGGCGCGGTCGCCGTGGCGGCGGGATCGGCGGCGCGCGGCGCGCGACGCGAGCGGTGAGCGGTGGGCGCGCTCTACTCGCGGTCGGCGAACCGGATCTTCCGCGTCGCGCTCGTGGTGGCGATCGCGGCGATCGTCGGGTCGCCGCTGGTGCTCATGGCGTGGGTGCGCCTGCCGCGCGCCAACCGCGAGAACCTGGCGATCCGGCAGCCGATTCCCTTCGACCATCGCGTGCACGCGCACGACCTGCGCATCGACTGCCGCTACTGCCACGCCACCGTCGAGCGCTCGTCGACGGCCGGGCTCCCCGCCTCGGAGACGTGCATGCCCTGCCACAACGCGGCGTGGCGGCAGAGCGCGATCTTCGCGCCGGTGCGGGCGAGCATCCGCACGGGCCGCCCGATCGCGTGGCGCCGCGTGGACGAGCTGCCGGACTTCGTCTACTTCGACCACGCGATCCACGTGGCGAAAGGGGTCGGATGCGAGACCTGTCACGGGCGCGTGGACGAGATGGGGCAGGTGCGGCAGGTGAAGCCGCTGTCCATGGGGTGGTGCGTGTCCTGCCACCGCGATCCGGCGCCGAACCTCCGGCCGGTGTCCGCCGTGACGACGATGGGCTACACGCCGCCGGCGGACGATGGCACGACGGGGGAGCAGCTGGCACGACTCTATCGCGTCCGCCGGCTCACCGACTGCACGACATGTCACCGTTAGGCAGGGGGCGGGGAGGGCGATGACGCGCGAGACGGCACTCCGGGCGTGGCTGGAGAGCCTCGGCGCGACCGACGAGGTCTCGCGCCGCGACTTCCTGCGGCTCGCCGGCGCGGCGCTCGCGCTGGCGGGGCTCGACGGCTGCACGCGCATGCCGGCGCAGGACATCCTGCCGTACGTGAAGGCGCCCGCCGAGCTGACGCCGGGCCTCGCGCTGCACTACGCGACCGCCATGGTGCTCGACGGCTTCGCGACGGGGCTCGTCGTCGAGAGCCACGAGGGGCGGCCGACGAAGGTCGAGGGGAATCCGGAGCACCCGGCGAGCGTCGGCGCCGCGGGAGCGATGGAGCAGGCGTCCGTGCTCCAGCTCTACGATCCCGACCGCGCGCGCCGCGTGCGCGGCGGGGCGGGCGGCGGATGGGCGGAGCTGGCGACGGCGCTCGCCCCGGCGCGGCTGCGCGCGCGCGTGGGGAGCGGCGGGGCCGGCCTGCGCCTGCTCGTCGAGCCGACGTCGTCGCCGACGGAGATCCGGCTGCTCCAGGCGATCGAGGCGATGTATCCCGACGCGGTCGTGCACGTGTACGCGCCGCTCGCCACGACGGCGGACGGGGGCATCGAGGCCACGCTCCTCCCGCAGTTCGACTTCGCGGCGGCCGACGTCGTGCTCTCGCTCGGCGCCGACTTCCTGGCGAGCGGCCCCTTCCACCTGCGCTACGCGCGCGACTTCGCCGGCCGGCGCGAGCCGCGGGGCGCCGCCGGCGGGATGAACCGGCTGTACGTGGTCGAGTCGGCGTTCACGCCGACGGGGGCGACGGCGGACCACCGCCTCGCCGTGCGGCCGACCGACATGGAGGAGGTGGCGTCGCGGCTGCTGCAACTCGTCCGCGATGCCGGCGCCGCCCGGACCGGCGGATCCAGCGCGGACGAGCAGCACTGGCTCGCCGCGGCGGCGCGCGACCTCGCCGCGCACGCCGGACGCAGCATCGTGATCGCGGGGCCGCGGCAGTCGGAGCGCGTGCGCGCCCTCGCGTGGGCGATGAACGAGGTGCTCGGGAACATCGGCCGCACCGTCTGGCTCACGCGGTCGCCGCTCTACGGCGCGGGCGACCAGCGGCGCTCGCTCGCCGCGCTGGCCAGTGCGCTCGACAGGCGCGAGGTGGACACGCTCGTCATCGTCGGCGGCAACCCGGCGTACACGGCGCCGGGCCGACTCGAGATGCCGCAGCGCATCCGCGCGGCGCGCGACTCGATCTACCTCGGCGCGTACGACGACGAGACGGCGCGGCTCTGCGGCTGGCACGTGCCGATGCTGCACTACCTCGAGTCGTGGGGGGACGCACGCGCGTACGACGGCACGCTGTCGATCGTCCAGCCGCTCGTCCAGCCGCTGCACGACGGCCGGACGGCGGCCGAGCTCCTCGCGGCGCTCGGCGGCGATGCGCGGGCGGCGAGCCAGCAGCTCGTGCGCGCCACGTGGCGCGCCACGGCGACCGGCGATGTCGAGCAGGGGTGGCGGGAGGCGGTGCAGCGCGGGGTCGTGCCCGGGTCGGCGTTCCCGCGCCAGGACACGCGGCTGCCCGCGTCGAAGCTCCCGACGCCGGCGCCGATCCGCGAGGGCGTCGACGTGCTGTTCGCGCCCGACCCGCGGCTGCACGACGGCCGCTTCGCCAACAACGCGTGGCTGCAGGAGCTCCCGGCGCCGATCACGACCCTCGCCTGGGACAACGCCGCCGAGCTGTCGCCGCGCACCGCGGCGCGGATCGGGGTGGCGACGGGGGACGAGGTCGTGATCGGGACCGCCAAACGAGAGCTGCGGATCCCCGCCCTGGTGCTGCCCGGCGTGGCCGACGACACGGTGGTGCTGCGCTTCGGCTACGGCCGCGAGGGCGCGGAGAGCCTGGCGCGCGGCGTGGGCGTGGACGTCCATCGCGTGTGGAACGGGACGCTGTACGCGACCGGCGGCGCGACGCTGGCCGCCGACAAGGCCGCGCCGGCGCGCGCGCTGGCCATCACCCAGGCGCACTGGTCGCTGGAGGGGCGCGATCCCGCGCGCGCGACGACGCTCGCCCGCTACGATCGCGACGTCGCGCGCGGCGCGCGGCGGCCCGGACGCGCGCTCACGCTGTACGAGCCGCACGCCGCGCCGGGCGAGGACGGGAGCGGCGCGCAGTGGGCGATGACGATCGACCTCGCGCGCTGCACGGGGTGCAGCGCCTGCGTCGTCGCCTGCCAGGCCGAGAACAACATCCCGACCGTCGGTCGGGAGGGGGTGCTGAATCGCCGGGAGATGCACTGGCTGCGCGTCGACCGCTACGTCGTCGGGGATGGCGAGGGCGCGCGCGTCGTCCAGCAGCCGATGCTCTGCCAGCACTGCGAGAAGGCGCCGTGCGAGTACGTGTGCCCCGTCGAGGCGACGGTGCACAGCGCGGACGGGCTCAACGAGATGATCTACAATCGCTGCGTCGGGACGCGCTTCTGCTCGAACAACTGCCCGTACAAGGTGCGCCGCTTCAACTGGTTCGACTACAACGCCGAGATCGCCGAGACCGTGGCGATGGCGAAGAACCCCGACGTCACGGTCCGCGAGCGCGGGGTGATGGAGAAGTGCACCTTCTGCGTCCAGCGGATCCGGGAGGCGGAGATCGCCGCGGGCGTGGCGGGGCGGCCGCTGCGGGGCGCCGACGTCCGCACGGCGTGCCAGCAGGCGTGCCCGACGGAGGCGATCACCTTCGGCTCGCTGACCGAGCCGGAGTCCGAGGTCGTGCGCCGGCGCAAGGACGTGCGCGCCTATGCCGCGCTCGGCGACCTCGGCACGGAGCCGCGCGTGCGCTACCTGGCCGCCGTGCATAACGAGAATCCCGAGCTGTCCGACCGGCCGTGACCGTCCCCGCCCGCTCCCCGGCCGACAACGAGTTCCCGCTCATCCGCGGCGCGCCGGACGACGCCGCGCTGAGCGCCGAGATCCTGTCGCCGCTGTGGACGACGTCTCGCGGCTGGTGGCTGCTCTTCGGCGCCTCCGCGGCGGGGACGGCGCTCCTCCTCTTCGCGATCGTCTGGACGGTGGCGAAGGGGATCGGCACGTGGGGGAACAACATCCCGGTCGCCTGGGCGTACGCCATCACGAACTTCGTCTGGTGGATCGGGATCGGGCACGCGGGGACGTTCATCTCCGCGTTCCTCCTCCTGCTGAACCAGCGCTGGCGCGGCTCCGTGAACCGGCTCGCCGAGGCGATGACCATCTTCGCGCTGGTGAATGCGGGGCTGTTCCCGATCCTGCACCTCGGCCGCCCCTGGTTCGCCTACTGGCTCGTGCCCTATCCGGCGACGATGGGCGTGTGGCCGAACTTCAAGAGCTCCCTTCCGTGGGACGTGGCGGCGGTGACGACGTACTTCACGGTCTCGCTGCTCTTCTGGTACCTGGGGCTGGTGCCCGACCTCGCGTCCGCGAGCGCGGTGGCCCCGACGCGGCGCCGCCGGCGCATCTACGCCCTGTTCGCGCTCGGCTGGCGGGGCACGGGCCACGACTGGCGCCAGTACCGCGTGGCGTACGTCATCCTCGCCGGGCTGGCGACGCCGCTCGTCATCTCCGTCCACAGCGTCGTCAGCCTCGACTTCGCGATCGCCCAGCTCCCCGGCTGGCACTCGACGATCTTCCCGCCGTACTTCGTGGTCGGCGCGATCTACTCCGGGCTCGCGATGGTGCTCGTGCTGATGCTGCCGACGCGCCGCGTGCTTCACCTGGAGAACGTGATCACGCGGCAGCACCTCGACATGATCGCGAAGCTCATCCTCGCGACGGGGCTGATGCTGGCGTACAGCTACCTCGTCGAGACGTTCATCGCCTGGTACAGCGGCGACCGGTTCGAGCGGTACACCTACCTCGTCATGCGCCCGCTCGGCCCGTACGCCTGGGAGTACTGGCTGATGACCGCGCTCAACGTGCTGACGCCGCAGCTCTTCTGGTTCAAGCGCTGCCGAACGAGCGTGCCGGTGCTCTTCGGCGCGTCGCTCGCCATCCTCGCGGGGATGTGGATGGAGCGGTTCCTCATCATCGTGACGTCGCTCGCGCGCGACTACCTGCCGTCGAGCTGGCACTTCTTCGCGCCGACGTGGGTGGACTGGAGCCTGCTGT
Organism: uncultured Gemmatimonadota bacterium; assembly: GCA_946480295.1. The sequence continues at coordinate 58,594 of CAMLIT010000008.1, read as the reverse complement.
TCGGCAGCATCTGCTTCTTCGCGCTGCTGTTCCTGCTGTTCGTGCGCTTCGTGCCCTCGGTGGCGCTCAACGAGGTCAAGCGGCTGCGGCACACGCTCGAGGAGCGGGGACGGTGACGCGGACGGCGCTCTCCGTGCCGCTCGGCGGCTACCTCGCCGAGTTCGCGACCGCCGAGTCGCTGCTCGACGCGCTCGGGCGCCTTCGCGCGGGCGGCTACACGCATCTCGAGTGGTACGCGCCGTATCCCGTGCGCGAGCCCCAGCCCGAGGGCGTGCACGTGAAGTCGGTGCTGCCGCGGCTCATCTTCGGCGCCGGGCTGTTCGGCGCGATCGCGAGCTACGCGATCCAGTGGTACGCGAACGTCTGGTCGTACCCGCTGAACATCGGCGGCCGGCCGATCCACGCGGTGCCGGCGTTCATCGTCGCGACGTTCGAGGGGACGGTGCTGTGCGCGGCGCTGGCGGCGTTCTTCGGCGTGCTCGGCGTGATGCGGCTGCCGCGCCTCTGGTGGCCGGAGTTCGAGGTGGAGGGGTTCGAGCGCGCGGCCATCGACCGGTACTGGGTGCGCGTCAGCGCGGCGGATCCGCACTGCCGCGCCGAGGCGACGCCGGACGACCTGCGGGCGGCCGGCGCGCTGCGGGTGGAGCCGCTCGTGGAGGAGCCGTGAATCGGAAGCTGCCCGTGGCGATGGCGTTCGCGCTCGCGCTGGTCGCGGCCGTCGGGTGCACGAACCGCGAGCGCGCGCCGTACGACTTCGAGCGCATGCGCGAGCAGCATCGCTATGACCTCTGGGCGCGCAGCGGGGTGTTCGCGAACGGCGCGGCGATGCAGCTCCCGCCGGCGGGCACGATCGCGCGCGAGGCGACCGTCGGTCCCGCGGGGCTCGCGACGGGGCGCGAGGGCGCTGGCTTCGTGGCGACCATTCCGGTGCCGGTGACGCCGGCGCTGCTCGCGCGCGGCAAGTCGCGCTTCGCCATCTACTGCGCCGTCTGCCACGGCGCGGCGGGGTTCGGCGGCAGCATCGTCGCGTCGAACATGGTGCCGACGCGGCCGCCGTCGCTCCGCTCCGACACGGCGCGGCGGCTCCCGGCGGGATACCTGTTCGACGTGATGACGCACGGCAAGGGGCGCATGCCGCCATACGACTGGGCGCTCTCGCCGGCCGACCGCTGGGCGGTCGCGGCCTACGTCCAGCGGCTCCAGCACGAACCGGCGATCGACTCCGAGGCGATCGGGGACTCGTTGGCGGCCGCCTTCCTGCACTCGGTGGATTCGTTGAACGCGGCACAGCACAGGGCGCCGGCGGGGCTCGCGGCGACGGACACGGCGTCATGATGCGCTCGAACGCGATGCGCGGCGCGGCGATCGCGGCGGTGATCGGGGCGGTCGCGTGCGTGATCGGCGCCGTCCTCGAGCCGCGGCGCGCGGCGATGGCCTATCTCGCCGCCTACGTCGCCGTGCTCACGACCGTGCTCGGTGCCCTCTGCACGATCATGATCGCGCACCTGACGGGCGCCACCTGGTTCGTCCTCCTCCGGCGGCGCGCGGAAGACGTCGTCGCCACGCTGCCGCTCCTCGCCGTGCTCTTCGTGCCCATCGCGGTGGCGATGCCGGTGCTGTACCCCTGGACCGCGCCGACCGCGGTCGCGCGCGTGGCGGCGAAGCACGCGTATCTCAACGTGCCCTTCTTCCTCGTGCGCGCCGTCGTCTACCTGGCCGTGTGGGTCGCCCTCGGCGAGCTGCTGCGGCGCTGGTCGCTCCGGCAGGACGCCACCGGCGACCCGGCGCTCACCGGGCGGCAGCGCGCGCTCAGCGCCGTCGGCTGCATCGCGACCGGGTTGACGCTGACCTTCGCGTCGTTCGACTGGCTGATGTCGCTGTCGCCGGTCTGGTACTCGACCGTATACGGCGTGTACGTGTTCGGCGGGGCGATGGTCGGCGCGCTCGCGCTGCTCACCGTGCTCGCCTGGCGCGCGCAGGTCGTGCCGAGCGAGGCGCCCGTGCGCGACGACCACTTCCACGCGCTCGGGAAGCTCCAGCTCACCTTCATCCTCTTCTGGGCGTACATCGCCTACGCCCAGCTCATCGTGATCTGGAGCGGCGACCTGCCGGCGGAGGTGAGCTGGTACGTGGCGCGGCTCGGCGGGGGATGGACCGTGGTGGACGCGCTGCTCGTCATCGGGCACTTCGTCGTGCCGTTCGTGGCGCTGCTGCTCTGGGGGGTGAAGCGGAGCGCACGGGCGATGGGCGTGCTCGCGCTCTGGCTGCTCGCCATGCATTACGTCGACGTCTACTGGCTGGTGCTGCCGTCGCTCATGCCGCGCGTGCTGCGGCCGGACTGGCTCGATCTGGCGGCGCTGCTGTTCGTCGGCGGCGGCGCGCTGGGGTTCGGGCTCTGGCGCGCGCAGGGGGAGGCGGCGTACCCGGTGCGGGATCCGGCGCTGGCGTTGTCGGTGGATTACACGACGGGGTGAGCTGGGGGCCGGCGGGCGGCGGCCGGCGGGTGCGGGCGGCGCGATGCGTCGGCGCGAGCGGAGCGGATAGGGGCCTCTCGTGCGCGGCTGGGGACCCGACGAGCGCGCGTGCACCTTATGCCGCATGTGCCACGCGGCATAACGTGCACGAGGCGCGGTCGTGCGGCGAGCCAAGTGGATGTGCCGCCGGTGCTTGCGGAATGCGCGCGTGCGGAAAGGCTGCATGTGCGTCGCGGCCTCTGCCCGGTGCTCGCAGCCTAAAGTGACGAGGATTGCTCGCGCGGTTGTTCCGCCGGCGGCGAACGGGGAGTAAGCTGGCGTTCGGCGGTCACGGAGGGGCTATGACTGAAAACACGGCCGGAGCTCAGACGGTTCACCGGTGGTACACGCGCCCGGTGTTCTTCGTTGCCGACCCGACGCACGTGGCGAACCCACGTGGTTCGAGCGGCGGTGAGTTCGGCATCACGAAGCGACCGCCCAACGTACGCCGCAGCAGACGGCCGATCTGCGAATTGCGCAGCGCTGCGCGCTGCGCTCTTCATTGGCTCGGCCGCAGCTGAGCTGGGGCGTTCGGCCGCGCCGTATTCCATCCGCGGAGGGTTCCATGCTGCGGGCCCGAGTTGGAATCAAGAGCATCATCGTCTTGTCGGTCCTCACGCTTGGCCTGGTCCGACTCGCCACGCTTCAGCCACGCTGTGGAAGGATCGAGACAGACTATCACCGCCTTCTGGCTCGCGGCACGAGCGCCGATCGTCTCCGCCTGCTCGTCGACTCCCTGGGTTTCTTCGGCATCCAGGACCACATGGGCGCCGCACGCGACACATCTGGTGGAGCGCCACTGGAGATGATGAACGAGCGGCCTTGCCATTCGGGACTTCTTGGCGGCGCCGATGGTTTCCTCATGACCGTGCTCCGCTCGAGGAACGGCTCTGTTGATTCAGTGATCATCGACCATTTCTCGCGTGGAATGTAGTGATGAGCGAGGCGCGGCAGTCGGGGGAAGGCGCCTGACACACGCTGCAGCCGACGCCGCGACTTCGAAGCGTTGCGGTTCATCGCCTGGATCAGCAGTATTGCTGTTCACTCGCTCGGCGCCCGGACGACCGACCGCCTGCCGCTGAGCCGAACGCGTTAGGCGGCCAAGCGCGGACTATGTCGCCAATACCGCCTCCCCAGCGTCGGGAGACCATGTCACCGCCGACGTGCCGTACCGACAACTCCGAGTCGAGCCCGTGCTGGGCCTGTCGTGATCAATCATCCGATCCGATCCGGTCTGCGGGCCAGGGCGAGAGTGGTAGGCCTTGCGAGGTATCCTGATGGCGAAGAGCGCTCGTTTCTATCTGTTCTATGGCACCGCCTGGGCGCTGATTATCGTGTCCCTGACAGCGATGGCGTACGGCCACTCGGCCTGGGGCTCGGTGGCTGTGTTGTTCAGCTTGGGTTTCCTGCGCCGAGCCCGCGCGAGCGCCTCTGTCTATGTTGCACCACGAGACGACCAATTGCCGCGCCCATCGCGACGGCTATGGATCGCCACGGCAGCATTGACTGTGATCTGGGCCGTGTCGTGGATGCTTCTCGACGCGGATGCACGGCTCGGCTATCAGGAAGTGTGGCCCGTGTATGTATTCGCGGCCGCCGGGCTCGCGAGTGGCGGCCTGTGGATCGTCGTGCTTGGCAGAGTTCTCCAGTGGTAAGCGCTGAGCGTCGGCGTTGCCGCTCGCCCAGCGTTCGCGCACAGAATCCACGTGGTGTCGCCTGGTCTCCATGAGCAATGATGCACCGCTCGCCCCCAGCGACGGCCTCGTCGCCCGGAGCCTCGAAGCCTCGCTGACCGTCCGCGACCTCGCCGCGAGCGTCGCGTGGTACCGCGACGTGCTCGGCTTCGCCGCCGCCCGGGAGTACCGCCGCGAGGGGCGGATGTTCGCGGTCGCGCTCCGCGCCGGTGACGTGGAGCTCCTCGTCGTGCAGGACGATGGCAGGAAGGGGCTCGAGCGGGCGAAGGGCGATGGGTTCTCGCTGCAGCTCACGACGGTCCAGGACATCGACGAACTCGCCGCACGGATCAAAGCACGGGGTGGCGTCCTCGAGACGGAGCCGATGACCATCGCCGGCAAGCGCGCCTTCCGCCTCCGCGACCCCGACGGGTTCCGCTTCACGATCTCCTCGCCGCGCGAGGCGTGACGATCGTGCGGAGCCGCCCCCGTTCCGCCGCCGCCCGAGGAGGTCGCGTGACCGAGCGCCGGAAGATCATCGTCCACATCGCCGCCAGCGCGGACGGCTATATCGCGCGTCCCGACGGTGATCTCGCATGGCTGACGTCGCGCCCGGCGCCGGAAGGGTTCTACAGCATGAACGCCTTCATGAGGACGGTCGACACGAAGCTGATGGGCCGGAAGACGTACGAGGCGAGCCTGGCGCTGGGCGCGAAGTTCGACGCGAAGGAGCGGACGTTCGTGTTCTCTCGTCACGCGCCGCCGGCCGACGTCCCGCCGGGCGTGGAGTTCGTGAATGGCGCGATCGGCCCGTTCGTGAGCCGGCTTCGCCAGCAACCGGGCAAGGACATCTGGCTGATGGGCGGCGGCGATCTGATCGCCTCCTTTCTCGACGAACAGGCGATCGACGAGTTCGTCGTCAGCGTCGTCCCGGTGTTCATCGGGGATGGCATTCCACTCATCGCGCATCGTCGCCGCGAGGTGCCGTTGGCATTGCACTCCGTCGAGCGTTTCGAGGACGGCCTTGTGCAATTGCACTATCGTCTGCCGACGCGCTCTGGATGACGCGGCTCGCGGCAAGCGGACTCTGACGGTCGACCGCGCGCGCCGGCCCCCGCCTGTAAATCGGCTCCGGCCTTCGCCACCTTCCGCCCATCTCGCACCACTCTTGAGCGTCGTTCATGCCGCGCTTCACGCACCTCGCCCGCGTCGGATTCGCCACGGCCACGATCGCACTGGGCGCGATCGGCGTCCTCTTTCGCGACTTCGCCGTCGAGTGGGGCCCTGCACCCGCGCGGCTCCCGTGGCCGGCGGTGCTCGCCGCTCTCTGGTCCGCGGTGCCGCTCGTCGCCGGAATCGCGCTGCTCGTTCGCCGGACCGCCCTCCGGGCCTCGACGGTGCTCCTGGTCTTCGTCGTCCTCTGGTGGGCGCTGTTCCGGCTGCCGCGGCTGGTCACCGCGCCGCTGGCAGAGATGAGCTGGCTCGGCGCTGGCATGATCGCGATCGTCGTCGTCGGAGCGTGGACCCTCCACGCCGACCTGCGTGGCGGCATGTCCACGGAGCGGCCGCGTGGGATGGACGTCGCCGGCCGGCTGCTGGGGCTCGCCCTCATCCCGGTCGGCCTATCACACTTCGTGTATCTCTCCTTCACGGCGCCCCTGGTGCCGTCGTGGCTTCCATATCGGGAGGGCTGGGCGTACTTCACCGGCGCATGTCAGCTCGCCGCGGGACTCGGTCTTCTCCTGGGGGTGTGGCCCCGCCTCGCCGCACAGCTCGAGGCGACCATGCTGGCGATCTTCACGGTCGTCGTCTGGATACCGATCCTCCTCGCGGCGCCCGGCACGCGCTCCAACTGGAGAGAGATCTGCGTCTCGTGGGCGCTGACGGCAGCGACGGCGGTGGTCGCGGCGCACCTCCCGGCGCGCTATGGCCAGCCGAGCGAGGTGCCGCAGGCGAGCGACGCCGTCGCGGCTGGCGCGGCCGTGGCGGCTCGATAGCGACGGGTATGGAGGAAGACTTTAACGCGGAATTCCGAGCGGAGGCGCGCAGCGCCGAAGTGAGGAACTATCAGGATCGAGGAAGACTTTAACGCGGAATTCCGAGCGGAGGCGCGCAGCGCCGAAGTGAGGAACTATCAACATCCATGATCACGTTCGAGCCGATCGGCACCGTCCGGAGCCCCTTCACGAGCACCGACCAGATCCCCAAGGGCCCCGGCGCCCGTCACGACGCCGAGGGCGTGCTCGAGATCCGTGCGGAGCTCGAGCCCGGCCTCGCCGACATCGAGGGCTTCTCCCACCTGTTCGTGCTCTGGCACTTCGACCGCGCCGGCACGTGCGATCTCGTGGCGCACCCGCCGGTCGACGACCGCCCGCATGGCGTGTTCGCCACCAGGTCGCCCCGCCGGCCCAACCCGATCGGGCTGACGGTGGTGCGGCTGCTGCGTCGGGACGGACCGCGGCTCCACGTGCGCGGCGTCGACATGCTCGACGGGACGCCGATACTCGACATCAAGCCATACCTGTCCGGCGTGCCGCCGGAGGAGCTGCGGCGAGGTTGGCTCGCGGAGGCGGAGGCGCGTCGCGCGCGCGGGTAGCCGGGGCGAAAGCGCAACGTGCTCTGGAGGAGGGACCTGTTCCTCGAGGCGAGCGCGTATGTCGTGCGGCTCGGCGGCGGGGCATGGCGTCCACAGCGCGCCGCTGTGTGGCATGTGGAGTTCCCTCGCGGGCATTGTGCACTGGACGACCGCGGAGCATCTTGGCGCGGTCTGAATCTGCCGTTAGGCGGATGCACGTCCATCGTCCAGGAGTCGTGTGATCAGGCGAGCCCTCGCGTGGCTGCTCTATCCAGTCTGGAGACTGCTCGTGCAGATCATGCCCGAGGACGATCCGTGGGAACGCCTCGCGGTGGCGCCGGCCCTCCACATGTACGGCAGCGGGGCACGGCTGGACTTTCCGAGGTACCTCGCCGGTCCAAGCACCGTGTCGGTCGCGTCCATCGAGGAGATCCAGGATTGGCTGCTCGCCTGCCGCTACGAGGAGGATGAAGTCCTGTTCGCCGAACCGGACTTCTGGCAGCATCCGGCCACGTTCGAGCATCTGCGCGCCGGAGATTGTGAAGACTTCGCCCTCTGGGGGTGGCGAAAGCTCGTCGAGCTCGGGATCGACGCGGACATCATCGCCGGCTACTGTCTCGAGGACGGCGAGCTCGCCGGTCGCCACGCCTGGATCGTCTACCGCCAGGACGGAATCGAGTACCTGTTCGAACCGGTCTCCCGGGCGAAGGATCGGATGGTGCACCCTCTTGCCGAGGTCCGGCAGGAGTATCTGCCGCAATTCGGCGCCGATCGGAGCGGTCGCCGGTTTGCCTATTCCGGCTACATGATCAGTCAGAAGCGGCTGCTCCGGACGAAGAAGGCGCGCCGCAGCGCATAGGGGAACGCGCCAGCCATGGAGATTCGTTACACCGCCACACCGAAGGACGTTCGCGCGCTGGTGCGCTACAACCTGCGTCATTCCGTGCGGCTCTGGGTTGGGCTCCTCGCGGTCGCGCTCTGTCCCGTCGCCATGGATGCGATCCTGGCGGCGGCCAGCCACGGCCAGCTGACGGGTGCAGATGTGAAGTCGGGCCTCGTCATCGGGCTGGTCTTCGCCCTTGCCGTGCCGATCGTCGTGCCCCTGCGGACCAAGCGGGACGAGCGCGTGCTGAGGATCGACGCCGTCGGCATCGAGACCACCGTCGGCAAGCTCGCCGGCACCATTACGTGAGCGCGGGTGGCATCGGTGGACACGACGCCGGAGTACATCTTCATCACCGGACGGAACGCCAACGGCTTCGCCATCCCCGCACGCGCATTCGAGGAGCAGCAGGACCGCGCCGAGTTCCTGCAGCAGCTCGACGCGTTCCGCCAGGCGGCCGTCGGCAAGCGGGGTTTCTGACGTAGTGCTCGAGCTGGCGATCGTGGCTCGTTAGGCTCGCGGTTGCGCCCGAGCGCCGCCGACCGCTGACATCCTCGTACGACTCCTCCCCTCGCGCACCCATTCCCGTGCCCCGACCGACCAATGCTCTCGCAGGCGCCTCGTGGCAGCGCACCACCTCCGGCAACCACCTCACGCGCGAGGATGGGCTCGTCATCAAGCGCTACGGCGACCGGCTCGCCGCGTGGGTGCGCGAGACGGAGCTCCTCGGCCGCCTGGGCGCCTCCGGCGATGGACTCCCGCTGCCGCGGCTCGTCCCGCCGGGCGCGTTCGGCGAGCTCCGCTACGCATATGTCGACGGCGTCCCCGGCGACGAGGCGCTGGCCGCGGGGCTCGCCCCGCAGGTGCTCGCCGGCATGGGCGCCTTCCTGCGACGCCTCCACGCCGTCGACCCGGAGCCCCTGGCCGACGTCCTTCCCGGCGCGGGCCCGGTCGTGGCACACGGCGACTTCGCGCCGTACAATGTGGTCGTGGACGGCGCGACGGGCGCGCTCCGGGCGGTGCTCGACTGGGAGGAGGCTCGGCGGGATTCGCCGGCACTCGACCTCGGGTGGTGCGAGGCGCAGGTGCTCGGTCGCTTTCCACATCTGCGTGGGGCGATCCGACACCTGCATGACGCGTACGGCGCCGCGCCCGACCGCGCGGCGCGCGAGCACGCCCTCGAGCAGCGCATGAATGAGTTGCGGGCGCGCGCGCACGCCGTTCGCGATGGTTCGCCGGCAGGGGAGGCGCGGGAGGTGTACTGGTGCACGTTCCCGGACCCGGGCGAAGCTGCGGCCTTCATCGCCGCGCTCTCGCGCGCGCTGGCCGGCCCTGTGGGCGCGGCCTATCGTGCGCCTGGGGCCGAGCCGCTCGTGTGGGCCGCCGACGACGGCAGCGCGATCGTTCTTTCGGCCGGCGCGCTCCGCGCGACCGCCGGCTGCTTCGGCGCTGTGGATGCGCGGCCCATCGCGCGATCGGAGGTGCCGGTGTCGTGCCGTCCGCTCTTCGGCGCCGGGGAGATCCCCGCATGGGGGCTGGACGCGGCGCGCGGCCGCCTGACGAGGCGCTGATCGTGACGAAGCGGTCGATCGCTTCCTGGCGGCGCGGTGGCGACGGTCGTCGCACTGGCATGCCCTTTCTGGCGTGAGGCTCGAGTGACCCGCAGCGACTCTCTCACACCGCCCGGCGCCGCGGCTCGGGATCACGCGGCCGACGCGGCGGCCGTCCACGCCGTGGCGGAGGCGTTGCGCCACGCCGTGAACGCGGGCGACGTCGACGCGATCCTCGCCTGCTGGGCACCGCACGGCGTCATGCCGCCGCCCCACCACACAGCGGTTCGCGGCGGGAGCGCCATCCGTGACTACTTCGCGCGCGTGCTCGCCGACCGTCGGCTGACGTTCACGTTCACGGAGATCGTGCAGGACATCTGGAACAGCGATCGATAGCCGAGCGCCGCATCCGCGCCGCCGCCGCGGCGTCCCGCGCCTAACGAACACGGCAGGGGCTGCGCGACTTGCGCGGCGGCAGCCGATCGGCATCTTCCCCCATCTCCTGTTCCGACTCGCGCACCAGTTCAATGGAGGGAGCGATGCTGATGCAGGTCGAGTTCTACAAGCAGGGAGACGGCCGCCTGTGCAGCTGGGTCGCCACCCCGCCGCACCGCCGGCCCTTCGAGGGCACGACGATGGCGGCCGGGCGCGACCTGCCGCACGACCTGGCGCAGTTCACGATCGAGCGGGCGCTCGACGTCAGGGACGGCTTCTGGGGACTCGTCGCGCACGGGGCCTCCTTCGCCAGCATCCCCGGGCGGCGGCCGACGCGGCCGGGGCGCGCGCTCGCCCGCGCGCACGAGACGGCGCTCGCGGCCGTCGAGGCGCTCGTGAACCGGCACTACCTCGCGTGGCGGCGCGGCGAGGCGACACCGCTCGGCGCGACGCTCGACGTCATCTACGCCCGATGGCTGTCCCTCGGCGATGGAGAGCGGCTCGCGCTGGACTGGGAGGTGCGCCCGCTGCCCTCATCGATGGGGCGACGCGCGTCGTGAGGCGGCTCGCCGCGCTGGCGCTCTGCCTCCCGATCGCCTTCGGCGCGCTCGGCGCGCAGGCGACGAAGTGGCAGCCGTCGCCCGGACACACGCAGCTGCCGATCTGGCCGGGTGCGGTTCCCGACTCGCAGCCGGCCGCCGGACCCGAGGCGGCGATCACCACGGTTCACGGCCACCTGGTCGCCGGCAGGCCGTGGACGTACGTGCAGAACGTGTCGCGGCCGACGATGACGGTGTATTCGCCGGAGGGGAAGAACACCGGCGTCGCGATGGTCGTGTTCCCCGGCGGCGGATATCAGATCCTCGCGATCGATCTCGAGGGGACGGAGGTCTGCGACTGGCTCACGAGCCGAGGGATCACGTGCGTGCTGCTGAAGTACCGCGTGCCGAACTCGGGGCCGCACTGGGACGCGACCTGCCGGTGCGAGATCACTCCCAGACCGCTGACCGCGCTGGAGGATGCGCAGCGGACGCTGGGACTCGTCAGACTGCACGCCGCCGAGTGGCACATCGACCCGCACCGGATCGGCGTGCTCGGCTTCTCCGCGGGTGGGCACCTCGTCGCCGCGATCAGCAACGACTTCCGTCGCCGGCTGTATCCACCGGTGGATGCGGCGGACAGCGAGAGCTGCCGTCCCGATTTCGCGGTGGCGCTGTATCCCGGGCATCTCTGGGTCGAGTCGCGCGGCGGGCTCGCGTTCAACCCGAACATCCACGTCACACGCGACACGCCGCCGACGTTCCTGCTCCAGGCGGAGACGGACAGCGTCGACAACGTCAACCAGTCGCTCGTGTACTACATCGCGCTCAAGGACGCGGGTGTGCCGGTGGAGATGCACCTGTACACCAACGGCGGCCACGCCTTCGGCCTGCGACGCACGAAGGATCCGATCACCGACTGGCCGCGACTCGTCGAGCGATGGCTGCGGACGATCGGGATGATCAGGGGATAGGGGCGAGCGGCGAGGGGCGAGAGGGCGATCCCGTGATGCAGGAAGCGGGAACTGGCGACGCCGTCGCCCATGTCCACATCCTGCCACATCATCTCAACGTGCCTACTCGCCCCTCGGCTCTCGCCACTACTGGTACTGGATGTACAGCGGTTTCGGCACGAGCTGCAGCACCTCGAACGGCATCAGCAGCGCGTCGCCCTTCTTCGTGTCGTTGTGGTAGAAGAGCTTGAAGCCGGTGAACTCCACCGGGTGCAGGACCTCGTAGTCGCGGTAGGAGTCGAACTTGAGCCAGGGCGGACCCCAGCCGTCCATGTCCATCACGACCTGCACCTGCGGCGTGGGGCGGATGTCCTCCGCGTCGGGCACCATGCGCTTCGTGAAGCGGTGGACGACGAGCACCTTCGGCGGCAGGTGGTCCTGGATGACGAGCTGGGTCAGCGCGCGGATCATGTCGTTGACGTCGCTCGCGTGCATCGTCCCGATCTTCGACCCCGGCCGCAGCCCCTGCTTGTCGTAGTGCATGTAGAACTCGGGGTCCACCGCGAGGTGGACGTCCGGGCGCGCGAGGAAGGGCATGAGCCGCGGCAGCTCCGCCTGCAGCGTGCTCTGTCCGGCCTGGATGTCGAGGAAGAGGATGGCGTGCCGCGACTGCGCCCAGCCGTACACCTTCTCGATGAGCGAGCTGTCCATGCGCAGCCGGTACATGCCGTCCTTGCCGGGCGCGCCCTGGGCGACGACGGCGATGAGGTGCAGCGCCGGCTGCACGGGGGTGGACGGATCCGCGGCGTGCCACTGGGCGACGGTCTGGTCGAGCTTCGCCAGCATCTGGTCGGGCGGGAGCTCGCCGAGGATGCCCATCTTCTTCGAGAGCGGATTGCCATAGAAGGCGACGATCCGCTTCGCGGGCAGGAGCGAGCCCGCGAGGCGGGCGGGGCCGGTGGGCCAGTGCTCGTTCCGGAGCCCGGCGCGGACGGCGGCGTAGAAGGACGTGCTGTCCTGCTTCGTCCGGCCGGGCGCCATGTGGAGCTGCAGCTTGCCGGTCGCGCTCCTGGCCGAGGCCGCCGTCGTGGCGGTGGCGGTCCTCCCGGTGTCCCGCGGCGGCGCGGCGGCTGCCGGCTGGGCGGCGCCCGGGGCGATCCCACCCACAGATGCGGTCGCGACGCCCACGGCCCCGGTGGACGTGCCGACGCTGCCCGCCGAGGTGACGACGGTGGCGGCGTCGGGCTTGGGTTCCTGCTTCGCCGCGCGGCCCATCCCTTCGGGATTGCAGGCGGCTGCGGCGACGAGCGATGCGAGAAGAAGCGGAGAGATATTCACGAAACGACTCGATGACTGCGACACGGCGACACGATAGATAGTGGGTGGCACGACCGGGCGGCATCCCCGTCGCTCCGGGGCGCGCACGATCGCGAGGACCCTCGGCGCGGCACTCCTGCCACATCGTATGGCAACCTCCCTGCCGTCGGCGCGTCGTCGGCGTGCCCGGGTTGCCGCCGCGGGGCTGGGCGGCCATTCTCGTGTCGCTCCGACGATCGGCCCCTCCCACCACGAGCTCCATGTCGACACTCACCCGTCGCGAGGCGCTGCGGCTCCTCGTCGCCCCGGTCGGACTCGCCGCGCTCGGGCTCACGCCCCTGGCGGTCCTCGAGGGCCAGCGCCCCCGGATGCCTCGGCGATTGAAGGTGCTGGTGGCCGGCGGCCACCCGGACGACCCGGAGAGCGGCTGCGGCGGTACGATGGCGCGCTACGCGGACGCGGGGCACGAGGTGATCGCGCTATACCTGACGCGCGGCGAGGCGGGGATCCCGGGAACCTCGCACGCCGACGCCGCGCGGATCCGCACCGCGGAAGCCGAGCGGGCGTGCTCGATCCTGCACGCGAGGCCGCTCTTCTTCGGCCAGGTCGACGGCGACACCCACGTCGACCGCGCCGCCTACGCCGCGATGCGCGACCTCCTCGAGCGGGAGCGACCCGACGTCATCTTCACCCACTGGCCGGTGGACACGCATCCCGACCACCGCGCGGCCTCGCTCCTCGTCTACGACGCCTGGCTGCGCATGGGGCGCACCGCGGCGCTCGCGTATTTCGAGGTGCTCACGGGCGACCAGACGCAGCTCTTCCATCCGACGGACTACGTGGACATCACCGCGGTGGCGGCCCGCAAGCGCGCCGCGTGCTTCGCCCACGCCAGCCAGCACCCGGAGGAGTTCTACGCGGTGCACGAGCGCATGAGCCGCTTCCGCGGGATGGAGTTCGGCTGCCAGCAGGCGGAGGCGTTCGTCAGGCATGCGAAGGGGCCGGAGTTGCCGGCGCCGGGGTGAAGGAGGGGCGAGGGGCGAGGGTCGAGGGTCGAGGGTCGAGCGCTTGAGTGGTGAGTGGCGAGGGGCGAGTGGCGAGAAGCATCCGAGCATCTCGCCACTCGCCACTCGCCCCTGCCCTTCTCGACCCTCGACCCTCGACCCTCGACCCTTCACTACCCACGCCCCTCGCCCCTCTCATCGTCCTCCGGATCCCGCAGATACCACGGCGTGTTGATCACGATCACCCGTGGCCCGCCGCGCCAGAGGAGCATCGCCTTCAGCAGCGTCGCGCGATGGCTGTGCAGGAAGAAGTGGTACCAGCGGCGCTGCACCAGTTCGGGGACGACGACGGCGACGTAGCGCCGCGGATGCTGCAGGGCGACCTGCCGGACGTAGCGCAGCACCGGCCCGAAGAACTCGCGGAACGACGACGAGAGGACGACCAGCTGCGGGGGCGTGAACCCCGCCTCCTGGATGGGGCGCTCCACGTACTCGCGCCAGCGCGAGCGGAGGTTCTCGAGGTCCGGCTCCTGGGTCTGGACGTTGAGGACGTGGACGTCGGGGGAGATGGTGATCGCGAAGCGCAGCGACTTCCGCGCGACGCGGTCGAGGCTCTTGAGGGGGATGACGACGATCGGCGGCGGCGGCTCGTCGAGCTGGAGGGGGCCGCCGACGTCGGTCTCCATGTCGATCCGGTCGAAGGCGCGGCGGATCCCGGTGTAGAGCGCGAAGAACGCCGGGACGATGATGATCGTGATCCATGCGCCTTCCATGAACTTCGAGACGGTGACGACGACCAGGGTCGTGCCCGTGGCGATCGCGCCGACGGCGTTGGTCACCATGGCCCGGCGCGCCCGCGGACCGCCGGTGCGCCGCCAGTGCCGCACCATCCCCCACTGGGAGAGGGTGAAGGCGAGGAACGCTCCGACGGCGAAGAGCGGGATCAGGCGATCGGTGATCCCGCGAAAGACGACGAGGAGCGTGCCGGCGAGCACGGTCAGCACGATGATGCCCCGCGAGTAGACCAGCCGCCGGCCGAGCGTCGCGAAGTCGGCCGGGAGGTACTCGTCGAGCGCCAGCACGTGCCAGAGGCGCGGCAGGCCGGCGAAGCTGGTGTTCGCCGAGAGGCAGAGCACCGCGAAGACCGAGGCGATCGCCAGGTAGTAGAAGGCGCCGCGTCCGGCGACGGCGGCGACGAGCTGCGACAGCACGCTCTCGTACCCCGCCTCGCCCGGCGCCGTCGCGGCGATCCCGTAGCGCCACGACAGGTAGGCGATGCCCAGCAGGAGGAAGGCGAGGATGGCGATGATGATCGTCAGCGTCCGCTGCGCGAGGCGCGTGCGCGGCTGCTCGAAGAGCTGCACGCCGTTGCTCACCGCCTCGACGCCGGTCATCGCCGTGCAGCCGCTGGCGAAGGCGCGCATGAGCACCCAGGCGCCGAGCGAGGCCGTCGCGCGCGGCGGCAGGGGCGGGCGCGCGACGGGCGCCGGGTGGCCGCCGTGGAGGCTCTTCACCACGCCGAGCACGATCGTCGCGCCGAGGCAGGCGACGAAGACGTAGGTCGGCAGCATGAAGACGAGCCCCGCCTCGCGCACGCCGCGGAGGTTCACGATGGTGAGCAGCGCGAGCACGACCAGGCAGAGGAGCAGGGTGTGCGGGAGCAGCCGCGGCTCGGCGGAGACGATCGCGCCGACGCCCGCCGAGATCGCGACCGCCACGTTGAGCACGTAGTCGAGCGACAGCGCGCTCGCCGCGAGCAGGCCGAAGCGGTCGCCGAGGTTCTCCGACGCGACCGTGTACGAGCCGCCGCCGTCCGGATAGGCGGCGATGAGCTGCCGGTACGAGAGGAAGACGAGCAGCAGCACGCCGACCACGACGAGCATGATCGGCCCGATGTACCACGTGGAGGCGACGCCGAGCGGCAGCAGGACGGTCAGCGCCGCCTCCGGCCCGTAGCCGGCGGAGGCGAGGGCGTCGAGCCCGAGGAGGGGGACGCCTCGCAGCGGGCCGATCTTCTGTGCTTCCTGCTCCTCCGAGCGGAGCGGGCGCCCGAAGAGCAGCTCGCGAAGGGACATTCCGCGGGGGAGCGACGCGGTGGACCGAGAGCGCGCCTACGTGCGCGCGAGCCCGAGCCCCCGCACGATCTTCACGGTCGTCACGAGCTGGCCCGTGTGCCGCGTCGTGTGCTCGGCGATGTGACCGAGCAGGCCGTAGATGGTGCTCGGCAGCGCCTGCCGCCCGACCGTCCGTGCGTCGTAGAGCGTCGCCGGGTCGGCGGCGCGGATCGCGACGAGCGCGCGATCGATCGCGTCGAGGGCGAGCTTCGTCAGCTCCTTCCCCGTCGCCTTCGGGTCGATCGTCTTCTCCGACGCGACGTAGCGGAACTGCTCCTCGGAGAGCGGCTGGCCGCGCGAATAGGTCAGCAGCCGGTCGATCGCGCCGGCGATGTGGCGAAGGTGGAAGGAGAGCGAGGCGGCGCCGCCCGGCTGCACGGCCAGCTCCGCGGGAGTGAGATCGCTCGCCACCTGCTCGATCTCCGCGCGCGATTGCATGAGCGCGTGGGCGGCGGGCATCAGGACAGGGTCCACGCCAGCGGCGGGACCCGTCAGCCATGCTTCTGTCATGTCGACCTGTCCTTAGCGAGATCCGTTCCGTCGCGGTCTCGCCCGTCAGAAACGCTCCCCCTTCTGCTCCCGCAGGTGGCTGCCGACGGGCCGGATGCGCGACCACATCGTCACGAAGAAGACGGCGATCCCGAGCGCCTGGCCGACGCCGGCGAGCAGCACCGCGAGGCGCAGCGCCGGCGCGTCGGTCCAGAGGTGCGCGACCTCGCCGGCGACGCGGATGCACGTGCCGGCGGTGAGGAGCCAGTACGAGAGCGCGACGAGGCGCGGGTCGTAGCGGGCGTCGTCCTTCTCCGGCCGCGGGAAGAGCCAGAGCGCCACGCCGAGGATCATCATCATGACGAACCCGACGAGGATCGAATGCGTGTGCGCGCTGACGAGCCAGGGGGACGGAAAGCGGCCGGCGATCTCCCGATCGCCGATCATCCACACGCCGAGCGCGAGCCCGACGAAGAGGAACGCGATGGCGGTCTTGATGAACCGCCTGACGAGCGAGTGCACGGAATCAGCTGCGCGCCAGGCGCACGGCGGCGATCACGAGGATGAAGCCGACGATGGCGTTGAGGCGCGCGCCGAGCGCCGACCAGCGGCGGAGCTTCAGCGCTTCGGGCGAGCCGGGCTTCATCCGCCCGGCGCGCGGGCCGAGGATGAAGTCGTGCACGGCGCTCGTCACGACCATGACGGCGACGGACGCGAGCTTCCAGGCGAGGGCGACGCCGGTGGTCGTGTGCCAGAACGCGACGTTGGTGAGCGCGGGGCGCAGCCAGCCGCGGAAGTAGAGGTTGAGCGTGCCGGTGACGAGGAGGATCGTGATGGCGATCCAGCCGACGGCGCGGAAGCGCTCGCCGAGCACCTGGAAGAGCCGCTGGCGCAGGGCGGGGGACTCGACCTCCCGCAGCACCGGCGCGCCGACGACGGCGAGGAAGAACATCCCGCCGAGCCAGAGCATGGCGGCGAGGACGTGGATGGTGACGTTGACGAAGTACGCGAGCACGTGGAGCCTGTCAGCGCGCGCGGGTGGTGAGGGGGACCGGCTGGCGGTCGGCGACGGGCGCGGCGGGGCGAGTCACGGCCGCGCGCTGCATGGGCCGTCCATCGATCGTGCGCCAGAGGTTGTAGATGAACAGATACGCGCCGAGCGCGGAAAGGGAACCGCCCACGGCGAGGAACGCCGCGGCGGGGGTGCCGGGGTGCGGCTGGAGGGCGAAGCCGGTCACGAAGAGCGCGAGGCCGACGTTCGACACCCACCAGTGCACGCCGGCCATGCGCGGGTCGTGCAGCGGGTGCCCGGTGAAGCGCGGGAGGACGTGGTAGGCGACGCCGAAGATCATCATCGTGACGAAGCCGAGCAGGTTGAGGTGCAGGTGCACCGGCCGGTAGATGACGAGGCTGGGGTGGACGGCCATGCAGAGGCCGAGGGTGACCCCGGCGCCGAACCAGGCGAGGCTGGACTTCACGAAGCGGCGGGCGAACCAGTCCATGGGCGGGAGGCGGGAGGCGGGAAGTTGGACGGGAGGATACTACGGACCCGAAGTATCTTCAGTCGGGCGACGCCGGGAGGGGTGTGGGGGATTGCCCGACAAGGCGGGCTGAGCCTTGGTCGCCGCGCCGTGGGTCGCGCTCCGCGGCCGGGAGGCATCACACGACGGACTGCCGTTCCGCCCATCCGCCCCGATCCGCACATTCTCCGTTCAATCCGCGTCTTCCTGGGCTTGAGGCCTCCGGATCGCGATCCCAGCGCACGGCGATAGTGGCCAGCCCGGACGCGTCCCTCGTCCCTCGTCCCCACCGCCTCCCTCCTCCCGCCTCCCTCCTCCCGCCCGTGCTCTTCACTATCCGCCCCCTCGCCACCCACGCCGACTACCGCGCCTGCGTCGAGCTCCAGCGGGACACCTGGGGGCGCGGCTTCAGCGACGTCGTGCCGCCGAGCATCCTCAAGGTCACCCAGCGGCTGGGCGGGGTGGCGGCGGGGGCGTTCACGGCGGAGGGGGCGCTCGTCGGCTTCGTCTACGGGATCACCGGCTGGGAGCGCGGGAAGCCGGTGCACTGGTCGGACATGCTCGCCGTGCGCCCGGAGGCGCGGAACCTCGGCGTCGGGCGGGCGCTCAAGGAGCACCAGCGGGACGCCGTGCGCGCGCTCGGGGTGGAGGTCATCTACTGGACCTACGATCCGCTCGTCGCGCGGAACGCGCACCTGAACTTCAACGTCTTCGGCGTGCGCGTGGTCGAGTACGTGGAGAACATGTACGGCGAGACGGACAGCGAGCTGCATCGAGGGATCGGGACGGATCGGCTGGTGGTGGCGTGGGATCTCGGCGGGACGAGGGATGCGGGACGCTGGGCGAGTGGGCGGGAGGCGGGAGGCGGGAGGCGGGAGGCGGAGCGACGCATCGAGGTTCCGGGCGACATCCACGCCGTCCAGCGAGACGATCCGGCGCGCGCCGCGGAGTGGCGTCGTACGACGCGCTCGGCGTTCGTGGAATCCCTGGCGACAGGCTACGCGGTGACCGGCTTCGAGGTGGATCGAGAGGCCGGCCGCGCGTACTATCTGCTGTCGTCGCGAGAGTGAATCCCGCATCCCGCATCCCGCTTCCCGCGCCCAACGCCTCCCGCCTCCCGCCTCCCGCCTCCCGCGCCCAACGCCTCCCGCGATGCAGATAGCGTCCCTCGTCCTCCGCGAGATCCGCCTGTCCCTCAAGGAGCCCTTCCGCATCTCGTCGGGCGTCGTGAGCGAACGGCGCATCCTGCTCCTCGAGCTCATCGACGCGTCGGGAGTCGTCGGGTGGGCGGAGTGCGTCGCCGGCGAGCAGCCGAACTACAGCCCGGAGACGATCGACACGGCGTGGTTCGCGATCCGGGAATGGCTCGCCCCGCGTATCGTCGGCCGGCGTGTCGCGGGACCGGAGGCCGTGTTCGCGATCGTCGACGAGAACGTGCGCGGGCACCACATGGCGAAGGCGGCGATCGAGATGGGGTGCTGGGACGTCGCGGCGCGGCTGGCGGGGGTGCCGCTCGCGCGCCTGCTCGGCGGCACCCGCGACCGGATCGCCACCGGCATCTCCATCGGGATCCAGGCGAGCCCCGCGGCGCTCGTCGAGCGGGCGCGGCGCGCCGTCGACGACGGGTATCGCAAGATCAAGGTGAAGATCCAGCCGGGGCAGGACGTCGAATACGTGCGCGCGGTGCGTGAGGCGCTGGGCGGCGTGCACCTGATGGCCGACGCGAACTCGGCGTACACGCTCGACGACGCCGACCTGCTCGCGCAGCTCGACCCGCTCGACCTCATCATGATCGAGCAGCCGCTGGGGCGGGACGATCTCGTTCGGCACGCGGCGCTCCCGCGGCGACGGCGTACGCCGATCTGCCTCGACGAGTCGATCACCGACGTCGACCACGCCGCCGACATGATCGCGCTCGGCAGCGGCCGGATCGTCAACATCAAGCCGGGGCGCGTCGGCGGCTTCGGGCCGTCGAAGGCGATCCACGACCTCTGCGCGCGCCACGGGGTGCCGGTGTGGTGCGGCGGGATGCTGGAGAGCGGCGTCGGGCGCGCGCACAACGTGGCGCTCGCGTCGCTCCCCAACTTCACGCTGCCGGGCGACCTCAGTCCCAGCGCGCGCTACTGGGCGCGCGACATCGTCGAGCCGGAGTGGACGATGGACGCGGACGGGATGATCGCCGTGCCGCTCGACGCGCCCGGCATCGGCGTGGAGGTGGACGTCGCCCGCGTGAACGACCTCACGGTGCGGTGCGAGACGCTGTGAGCCCCGGAGACGCGCTGCCGCAGCCGGTCGCGCGGCTCTTCCCGGCGGAGCTGCGCTCGCGGCTCGTCGAGCTGCGCCGGGCGATCCACGCCGATCCCGAGCTCTCGTTTGGCGAGCGGCGCACGGCGGAGCGACTGGAGCGCGCGCTGGCGGAGCTCGCGCCGGCGTCGCTCGCGCGCGTGGCGGAGACGGGGGTCGTGGCGCGGATCCGCGGCCGGAGCGCCGACGCGCCGGTGGTCGCGATCCGCGGCGACATCGATGCGCTGCCGGTGCACGAGGCGACCGGGCTGCCGTACGCGTCGCGCAATCCCGGCGTCATGCACGCGTGCGGGCACGACGTGCACGCCGCGTGGGCGGTGGGCGCGGCGCACCTGCTCGCGCGCGACCCGGCCGAGGGCGACGTGCTCGTCGTGCTCCAGCCGGCGGAGGAGACGGGGCGAGGCGCCGCGGCGGTGCTGGCGAGCGGCGCGCTCGACGGGGTGGCGGCGATCTTCGGCGCGCACGTGGACCGGCGCTTCGTCGTCGGCGAGGTGGTCGCGGACGAGGGGCCGCTCGCCGCCTCCGCGGACACCTTTTCCATCGAGCTGGTCGGGCAGGGGGCGCACGCGGCGCGGCCGCACGAGTCGGCGGATCCGGTGGTCGGCGCGGGGGCGCTGATCGGGGCGCTCCAGACGATCGTCTCGCGCCGGCTGAATCCCGCGACGCCGGGGGTCGTGACGATCGGCACCCTGGAGGCGGGGAGGGCGCCGAACGTGATCCCGGATCGGGCGCGGCTCGGCGGGACGGTGCGCGCGGTGGATCCGGCATCCCGCCGGATGATGCTCGAGGAGCTGCGGCGGATCGCCGGCGCGATCGCCGCGGCGCACGGGCTGGAGGCGCGGGTGGCGATCGACGACGGCACGCCGCCGATCGTGAACCCGCCCGGGCCGACGGCGTGGGCCCGGGCGGCCGCGGCGGGGCTGGTCGGCGCCGAACGAGTGGTGCCGCTCGGCTTCCTGAACATGGCGGCGGAGGACTTCGCCCACTACCTGGAACGGATGCCCGGGTGCTTCCTGCGCATCGGCGCGCGCGAGCCGGGGGGCGAGGTCGTCCCGGCGCACGCGCCGCGCTTCCACGCGGCGGAGGAGAGCCTGTTCGTCGGCGCGGCGGTGCTCGCCGGGACCGCCCGGGTGGCCTCCCGTGCCCTCATCGGTTGATGGCCGCCGTGCGTAACACCGAGTAGTATCCCTACGGGCCGAGTTCTTCCCGCCGCCCGACCACTCCACCTCCCGATGATGAAGCACACACCAGCCCTCCTGCTGGCCGCCGCCGTGGTGGCCGGATGCACGCATCCGGCGCCGTCGACGCAGCCGGCCCCCGCCCCGGCGCCGACGCCGGTCGCCGAACGCCCCGCGACGGGCCGCGCCCCCGGCGATACCGGCCGAGCGGCGCAGGGCCCGCGGCCGTATGGCCGCGTGATCACCGCCGCGGCCAAGACGCGCCGCGGCCTCTTCACCGTGCACCAGGTCGGCGAGAAGCTGTACTTCGAGATCCCGGCGAACGAGCTGGGGAAGGACATGCTCGTCGTCGGTCGTTATGCGCGCGCGGCCGCGGCGAACCCCGACGACCCGACGGGCGGCTTCGGCGAGTACGGCGGCGACGAGTTCGGCGAGCGGACGCTCCGCTGGGAGCGCGAGGGGAACCGCGTCATCCTGCGGTCGCCCTCGTTCGCGATCACGGCGGACACCTCGCTCTCGGTGTACAAGGCGGTCCAGGCGTCGAATTACGCGCCGATCATCGCCGTCTTCAACGTCGAGGCGTACGGGCCGGACAGCGCCGCCGTCATCGACGTGACGCGGCTGTTCACGACGTCGGTGCCGGAGCTCGCGGCGATCCGCGGGAACATCGACCCGACGCGGTCGTACGTCGAGCGCGCCGTGGCCTTCCCGCAGAACATCGAGGTCGAGGCGACGCAGACGGGCGTGCCCGGCGCGACGGGCGGCCGCGGCGCGGCGCCGTCGCCGGCGGGGCAGGGCGCGGCGCCGCGGCCGGCGGAGAGCGTCCTCGCGCACTGGAGCATCGTCAAGCTTCCCGAACAGCCGATGATGCCGCGCCGCTTCGACGAGCGCGTCGGCTTCTTCTCCGTTCGCCAGGTGGACTTCGGCGCCGAGCAGCGCGCCGCGCACCGCGAGTACATCACGCGCTACCGGCTCGAGTGCTCGGACCGGCGCGTGGGCGACCTGTGCTACCCGAAGCACCAGATCGTGTACTACGTCGATCCGGATACGCCCGAGCAGTGGAAGCCGTGGATCCGCAAGGCGATCACCGACTGGCAGCCGGCGTTCGAGGCGGCCGGGTTCAAGGACGCGATCGTCGCGAAGGATCCGCCGGCGAACGATCCCGACTGGTCGCCGGAGGACATCCGCCACACGCTGATCCGCTGGCTGCCGTCGACGGTGGAGAACGCCGTGGGGCCGCACGTGAGCGATCCGCGCACGGGTGAGATCCTCAACGGGTCGGTGCGCATCTTCCAGAACGTGCTCAACCTCCAGCGCGACTGGTACTTCACCCAGGCGGCGCAGGTGGATCCGCGGGCCCGCACCTTCCCGATGCCCGATTCGCTCATGGGGCGGCTGCTGGAGTTCGTGGTCGCGCACGAGATCGGGCACACGCTCGGGCTCCAGCACGACCAGATCGGCAGCTCCGAGTATCCGGCGGACAGCGTACGCAGCGCGAGCTGGGTGCACCGGATGGGGCACAGCCCGAGCATCATGGACTACTCGCGCTTCAACTACGTCGCGCAGCCCGAGGACCGCATCCCGCTCGAGGACATCATCCCGCGCATCGGGCCGTACGACAAGTACGCGATCATGTGGGGCTACAAGCCGATCCCGGGCGCGCACACGACCGACGCGGAGCGGCCGACGCTCGACCGGTGGGCGCGCGAGCAGGACACGATCCCCTGGTACCGCTTCTCGGCGAACAACGAGGGCGGCTTCGGCACGATGACCGAGGCGGTCGGCGACGCCGACCCGGTGAAGTCCACGGGGCTCGGCTTCCGCAACATCCAGCGCGTCGTCGGCTACATCGAGGGCGCGGCGGTGCGCCCGGGGGAGGACAACGACGACCTGAAGGAGATCTACGACCGCACCGTCGGCCAGTGGGCGACGGAGGCGAGCCACGTGACGACCGTGGTCGGGGGCGAGGCGGTGCAGTACAAGTCGGGGAGCCAGCCGGGCCCCGTCTACACGCCGCTCTCCCGCGCTCGTCAGGCGGCGGCGGTGCGCTTCCTCGACGAGGACGTCTTCCGCACGCCGACGTACCTCATCCGGCCGGAGATCGCCAGCCGCATCGAGCCTAACGGGATGGTCTCGCGGATCACCGGGGCGCAGAATCGCGTGCTGACGCTGCTCCTCGACGACCAGAAGATGAACCGCATGCTGGAGGAGGAGGCGCTCGCCGCGCACGCGGGGGACGCGTACCCGCTGGCGCAGATGCTCGACGACGTGCGCCGCGGCATCTGGTCGGAGGTCTACACGCCCCGGCCGGCGATCGACGTGTACCGGCGGGCGCTCCAGGACGACTACCTGTCGCTCCTCGACCGGAAGCTCAACGCCGCGCCGCCCGCGGCGGCGGGGCCGCCGGCCGCGCGCTTCGGGCGCCCGCAGCCGCCGCTGGCGGACGACGCGAAGTCGGAGCTGCGGGGCGAGCTGGTGACGCTGCGCGACGACATCCGGCGGGCGATCCCGCGCGCCGCGGATCGCGAGACGCAGCTCCACCTCGAGGGCGCGGAGCATCGCATCGGCGAGATCCTCGAGCCGCGCAAGTAGGCGGTTCGGCGCTCGTCGTGGCAAGGGGCCGTCCACCCGGGCGGCCCTTCGCCGTTCCTGCCCGTCGTGCGGGCGGCGGTGGACCTGCGGCGGCCGCGCTGCATATTCCGGAGGTGCCCGTGTCGCGTCCACGGCGACGGCGGGCCGTCCCTCGAGGAGGAAGCATGCACGTGCAATGGGTGACGCTCACGAACTTCGGCTCGGCCCTGGAGGCGGAGATGCTCGTCGAGCGGCTGCGTGCCGCGGGCATCACCGCATCGGCGCGCGGGAACGACATCGTGGGGATCTTCGGCCCCGGCTTCGCCGGGCCGACGGTGCGCGGGGTGGACGTGCTCGTCGCGTCGAACGAGCTCACCGCGGCCCAGGAGATCCTCGCCGACTACGAGGACCCGACCTGAGCGCCATGGCGGTCAGTCCGAGCTTCCGCGCCTTCGTCCTCGAGCAGTTCGGGCGCGCCATCGGCCGCGTGCGCGCCCGCAGCATGTTCGGCGGCGCGGGGATCTACGTCGGCGACGTGTGCTTCGCGCTGCTCTCCGACGACACGCTCTACTTCCGCGTGGACGACGCGAGCCGCGGCGACTTCGAGGCGCGAGGGATGAGGCCCTTCCGCCCGCGCGAGGGCCACGCGGCGTTGACGTCGTACTACCAGGTTCCCGAGGAGGTGCTCGAGGAACCCGAGGTGCTGCGGCCGTGGGCGGACCGGGCGCTGACCGCGGCCCGGACGAGGAAGGCCGCGCAGGCGCGCCGGCGCCGCTGAACTCACATCAGACATCATGTACCGTCGCGACTTCCTCCGGGCCGCGCTCGCCGCGGCCACCGCTCCTCGCGCGGCCGCGCTGCTCGGCCGCTCCCCCGTGCTCGGCTCGTCCGCCCGCCCGAAACCGACGGCGGCGCAGCTGCGCTGGCAGCGGGACGAGCGGGCGATGTTCGTGCACTTCGGCGTGAACACCTTCACCGATCGCGAATGGGGCGACGGTCGCGAGGACCCGGCCATCTTCGCGCCGACGCGCCTCGACGCGCGGCAGTGGGCGCGCGCGGCGCGCGCCGGCGGCTTCCGCGCGATGATCCTCACCGCGAAGCATCACGACGGCTTCTGCCTCTGGCCGACGGCGACGACGCGCCACAGCGTCGCGGCGAGCCCGTGGCGCGGCGGACGCGGCGACGTCGTGCGCGAGTTCGTGGACGCGTGCCGCGCGGAGGGGCTGCGTCCCGGGCTCTATCTCTCCCCCTGGGACCGCAACCACCCGGCGTACGGCGACTCGCCGAGATACAACGACGTCTATGCGACGCAGCTCACCGAGCTGCTCACGCGCTACGGACCGCTCGCCGAGGTCTGGTTCGATGGCGCGAACGGGGAGGGGCCGAACGGGCGACGGCAGCGGTACGACTGGCCGCGCTTCTTCGGGATCGTGCGTCGGCTGCAGCCCGACGCGGTGATCTTCTCCGACGCGGGGCCGGACGTGCGTTGGTGCGGCAACGAGGCGGGACGGGCGGGCGATCCGAACTGGTCCACCGTGGACCCGGCGGTCGTTCCGTACCCCGGCGCCTCCGGGCCGCGCATCACGCCCGAGCTGCAGCACGGCGATCCGGCGGGCGCCGCGTGGCGCCCGGCGGAGGCCGACGTGTCGATCCGGCCCGGCTGGTTCTACCATCCGGCGGACGACGCGAAGGTGCGCAGCGTGGACAACCTGCTCGAGCTGTATCTCAGCTCGGTGGGGCGGAACTCGAAGCTCCTGCTCAACGTGCCGCCGACGCGGGAGGGGCTGTTGCACGACACCGACGTCGCGCGGCTGCGCGGGCTCGACGAGCGCCTGACGACGCTGTTCGGGCACGACCTCGCGCACGGCATCGCGCCGGCCTGGCGGGCGACGGGTGCGCGGACCGCGGTCGGCGAGGTGCAGCTGCCCGCGCCGGCGAAGCTCGGCTTCGTGCGGCTGGAGGAGGCGATCGCCGACGGGCAGCGCGTGACGCGCTTCGCCGTCAGCGGCTGGGACGGCGCGGCGTGGCAGCCGCTCGCCAGCGGGACGACGATCGGCTACGCGCGCATCCTGCCCGTCGCGGGTCCCGCCGCGGGGCGCGTGCGCGTGGAGGTCGAGAGCGTGGAGGGCGCGGCGCCGCCGGTCGCGGTGCGGCTGTTCGCCGCGGCGCAGGCGTGAGCGCGATGATCCGATCGCCGCGCCGCGCCCCTCACGCGGTCGTCGCGATCGCCGACGCGCGGCGCGCGAGGTCGCGGTCCTCGAGATCCTCCAGCGGCAGCGCGAGGAGGGCGCCGACCCGCCGCGCCAGCACTTCGTAGGTCTCGGCGAAGGCGCGCCGCCGCTCGTCAGGCGGGCGCACCGCGGCGGGATCGGACATCCCCCAGTGCACCTGCGCCCGCGCGCCGGCGAAGTACGGGCAGGCATCGCGCGCGTGATCGCACACCGTGATGACGAGGTCGAAGCGCTGGCCGTCGAAGGCGTCGATGCCCTTCGGCCGGTGGCCCTCCCACTGGATGCCATGCTCGCGCAGCACCGCGATCGCCGACGCGCTCACGCGCTCGGCGGGGCTGGCGCCCGCGCTCGCCGCGTCGACGCGTCCCGCGCCCCAGGTCGCGAGGAGCGCCTCGGCGATCTGGCTGCGCGCCGAGTTGCCGGTGCAGAGCACGAGGATCCGGAACGGGGCGTGTCGCGCGGCTCCGGTCGTTCCAGCGACGGTGGCCATGCGCTGAAGAACGGCGACGAGGCGCGCTCGTGTCAATGCCGCGCGTGCCGGCGCGTTCGATGGGACTCCGCGCTTGCGAAGGCGCGCGACACCCACGATGATGCAATTTCCGATGTCGACGTCGAGCCTTGCCGTGCGCGCCGTACTCCTGCTCGTGCTCGTGGCGAGCCCGCTCGCCGCGCAGCAGCGGGACAGCACGAGGCGTGACTCGGTGCGCGCCGACAGCGCGCGCCGCCTCGCGCCCGTGGTCGTCTCCGGGACGCGCCTCACCAGCTCGGCCGACGAGCGCACGCCGGTGCAGGTGGACGTGCTGCGACCGTCCAGCATCCCGCCGGAGCCGGCCGGCGCGGCCGCGGCGCTCGCGCAGCTGCCCGGCGTCAGCCTGACGAACGACCAGGGGACACGCGTGCAGCCGACGCTCGACATCCGCGGCTTCGAGCTGTCACCCGTCGTCGGCGTGCCGCAGGGGGTCAGCGTCTTCCTCGACGGCGTGCGGATCAACGAGCCGGACGCGCAGGAGCTGAACTTCGATCTCGTCCCGATGGACGCGGTGGCGCGCGCGGAGCTCGTGCGCGGGCCGAGCGCGATCTTCGGCAAGAACACGCTGGCCGGGGCGCTGAACCTGTTCACGGCGCGCGGGACGGAGGCGCCGCGCGTGGACGCGGAGCTGGGGAGCGGGGCATACGGCTACCGGGCGGCGCGCGTGCTGGCGAGCGGCATGCGCGGCGGCGTCGACGGGCTCCTCATGGTGAAGGGGACCCGCGAGGACGGGTACCAGGTGCAGTCGGGGGCGACGACGCGGCAGCTCTTCGCGAACATCGGCCGCCGGCGCGACTCGAGCGACGTCGTGCTCTCGCTGCTGTACGCACACGACGACGTGTCCGAGGCGGGTTCGCTCCCGGAGAGCTGGCTGCCCGCGGCGCGGCGCGCCAACTACACGGTCGGCGACTACTTCCGGCCGGACCTGCTCCAGGTCAGCACGCGCGCGCAGCACTCGCTCGGCGGCGCCGAGCTGCGCGGGAACGTCTACGGCCGACGGAACGCGATGGCGCAGTACAACGTGAACGTCGGCGACGTCAACAACCGCGCGTTCGTGACGAACGCGTCGCTCGGCGGCACGGCGGAGCTGGACGTGCCGACCCACCTCGCCGGCGCGCCGCTCGCCGTGACCATCGGCGCCGAGTACGCACGCACGTTCGTGAAGTACCGGCTGTTCGACGAGACGAACGCCGCGGCGCCCACGCTGCCCCCCGGCTGCGACACGACCACGGCCCTCTGCGAGGACGCGCGGGTGGACGGCGAGGACGGGGCGCTGTACGCGCAGGGCCGCTGGGATGCGACCGAGCGCCTCTCGCTGCTCCTCTCCGGCCGCGGCGACTACGTGCGCGTGCCCTTCCGCGACCGGCGGGAGCCGGCGAACGACGGGACGAGCAGCTACTGGCGCATCTCGCCGAAGCTCGGCGCGACGTACGCCTTCGACGAGGCGCTGCGCGGGTACGTGTCGGTCGGGAGCGGCTTCCGGGCGCCCGCCGCGCTGGAGCTCGCGTGCGCGAGCCCCGATTCCCCCTGTCCGCTCCCGTTCTCGCTCGGCGCCGACCCGGCGCTCGCGCCGGTCGTCGGCTGGAACTACGAGACGGGGCTGGACTGGGAGCCGTGGTCCGGCGCGGCGCTGGAGCTGTCGGCGTTCCGGATGGACGTGCACGACGAGATCGTCTTCGTCACGTCGCGCGCGGCGGCCGGGTACTTCCAGAACATCGCGCGTACGCGGCGGGACGGCGTCGAGACCTCGGCGCACGTGACGCTGCCGGGGCGGGTGCGGCTGTCCGCCTCGTACGCCTTCCTCGACGCGACGTACCGGAGCGACGCGCTGCTCGCGTCGGCGCTCGACAGCAACGCCGTGCATCCCGGCGACCGGCTGGCCCTCTCGCCGCGGCACCGGGCGACGGTCGGCGTCGAGGAGACGCTGCTCGCCGGGGGGAGCGTGCTCCACGGCGCGCTGTCGCTGCGCGCCGTCTCGTCGCAGTTCCTGCGCGGGGACGAGGCCAATCGCACCGCGCCCCTCCCGGGCTACGCCGTCGCCGACCTGCACCTCGCGCTCGAGCGCGAGCACTTCTCGCTCGGCGCGGACGTCGGCAATCTCCTCGATCGCCGCTACGTGGTCTACGGCGTGTACGCGGACAACCCCAAGGGGCCCTATGGGGGTCCGACACCCGTGAGTCCCGACGTCGAGCGGTTCGTGACCCCCGCGTACCCGCGTTCGCTCACCGTGACGCTGACGCTCCGCCGTTGAGGCGGTGGTGGATGCTGGCATCGGGCGCAGCACGGCAGTAGCATGAGCGGTAGCACCTCACGGACTGGACCGCTCGTCCAGCCGTCCGTCCGCTCGGCAGCCGTGTCCCGCGCGCCGGGGCGGCGACCCATTCCGTTCGCGCATGTCCGTCCAGCAGCTCGTCCGCGCCGCGCTCGCCGGCAGCATCCTCCTCGGCGCCGCCGCGTGTCGCTCCGACCGCACGGGACCCGCCGTCCCGGGTCCGGCGGCGCACATCACCGTCGTCTCGGGTGACAGCGCGCGCGCGGTCGTGGGCAGCGGGCTCCCGGCGCCGCTCGTCGTGAAGATCACCGACGCGCACGGCCGACCGGTGCGCGACGTGGAGGTCACCTTCGCGATCTCCGCGGGGAACGGCAGCGTCTCGCCGGCGTCGGCGACGACGGCCGCGGACGGCACCGCGCGGACATTCCTCACCCTCGGCACGACGGCGGGAGCGAACCGGGTGACGGTGCGCGTGGAGGGACCCGTGCCGGAGGCGCGGTTCACGGCGGACGGGATCCCCGGGCCGGCGTCGCTGCTCGACGTGCTCACGCCGCTCGTGCGCCTGCACGTGGGCGTGGACACGGCGCACGTGCGCGCGGTCGTCACCGACCAGTACGGGAACGGGACGACCCCGGACCCGACGTGGACGGTGCGCGACCCCACGCTGGTCGCGGTGGACTCGACGGGCTTCCTCCACGTGCTGCGCCGCGGCGGCGAGACCTGGCTCGTCGCGCGCGGCGCATCGCACACGGACAGCGCGCACGTCGTCGTGCTGGCGGCGGGCGATTCGCCGTGCACCGACGTGGCGTCGCCCGTGTCGCTCGACGTCGGCGACGTCGACACGAGCTTCCCCGGCGGATACGTGTGCGTGCACGCGGCGACCGCGGGCGCGGCATACGCCCTCGTGCCGTACTACAACGCGAGCGTGCCGGCGAGCCAGATGCAGATCGAGGTGCTCGGCGACGGGCTCGGCGCGGTGAGCAGCGTATCACCCGACCGTCTCCCGGCCCGCACGACGGGCTCGCGGCTCCTCGCCGGCGCCTCGCCGGCCCTCCCGCCAAACGACGACTTCGAGACGATGCTGCGCCGGCGCGAGGCGGCGCTGGCGCCGCTCGTCCCGGCGGCGCGCGACTGGTACGCGCGGACCCGGCTCGCGGCCGCGGCCCCGGCGTCGACCTCCTCGCCGCTGGCGCCCCTGTACGACGCCATCCCGTCCAGCGTGCGGGTCGGGGACCTGCTGTCGCTCAACGCGTCGATCACGGACTGCTCGGCGCCGAACAAGCGCACGGGGCGCGTGGTGGCGATCACGAACAGGGCGATCGTCGTCGCCGACACCGCCAATCCCGCCGGCGGCTTCACCGCGGCGGAGTACCAGTCGATCGGCACGACCTTCGACACCCTCGTCGATCCGCTCGACGAGCAGGCGTTCGGGGCGCCGACGGACATCGACCACAACGGCCGGATCGTGCTCTTCTTCACCCGCGCGGTGAACGCCCTGACGCCGAAGGGCTCGAGCTCCGTCATCCTCGGCTTCTTCTACGAGCGCGACCTGCTCCCGCGCTCGGGCACGAACGCCTGCCCGACGAGCAACCAGGGGGAGATGTTCTACCTCATGGTGCCGGACTCCACGGGGACGGTGAACGGGCAGGTGTTCACGAAGAAGTACGTGACCATCAACACCATCGCGACGACCGCGCACGAGTTCCAGCACCTGATCAACGCCTCGCGGCGGCTGTACGTGAACCACGCCGCGGCGCCGAACGAGGAGGCGTGGCTGAACGAGGGGCTGAGCCACATCGCCGAGGAGCTGCTCTTCTACCGCGTCGCCGGCTTGCATCCGCGCGAGAACGTGGACAGCGCGCAGCTGGTGATCCCGCGGGTGCTGACGGCCTACCGCAACTACCACCGCAACAACGCCGTCCGCTACGAGCTGTACCTGCAGTCGCCGTGGGCGTACGCGCCGCAGGGCGTGGACCTGTACGACGACGCGCTCCAGACGCGCGGCGCGATCTGGTCCTTCCTGCGCTACGCCGCCGACCGGCGCGCGACCACCGACGGGGACTTCTGGTTCCGGCTCGTGAACTCGTCGACGAGCGGCATGGCGAACCTGGCGCAGGTGCTCGGCGTCAATCCCGCGCTCTGGATGCGCGACTGGGCGATCTCGAACCTCGCCGACGACTGGGTGCCGGGGGTCGCGTCGCGGTACACGCAGCCGAGCTGGGATGCGCGCTCCTACTTCACGGCGGCGGGGCTGTCGTTCCCGCTCGGCACGGCGCAGCTGCCGGCGCTCGCCGACGCGGTGAAGCGCACGACGGTGCTGCGGGGCGGCGGCGTGGCGTTCATGCGCTTCACGGTCCCGGAGGGGAAGGACGCGCTGATCCTCGTCACCGCCAACGGCCAGCCGCTTCCGCCGGCGATGCAGCTCGCGGTGGTGCGGGTGAAGTGACCGCGTAGCGGCGGCGGGGGGTGGCGCGCCGGCCCTCGTTTTGCGAGCCGAGGGTCGGGGATATATTCACGCCGGACCCTCTCGACGCCCTCGTGACCGAGCCCCTCGCCGGACCGGCAGCCGCTCCGGCGCTGCCGCTCTGGACCCCGTCGCCGGAGCAGTGCGCGCGCGCCAACCTGACGCGCTTCCTCGCCCACGTGCGGTCGCTCGGGGGGGAGGCGGCGGAGGTGCGCGACTACGCGGCGCTCCATCGCTGGTCCGTGGAGCATCGCGATCGGTTCTGGGCGGCCGTGTGGGACTTCTGCGGCATCATCGCCGACACGCGCGCCGACGGCGCGCGATGGGACGCGGTGGTGGTCGGCGGCGATCGCATGGCGCCGCCGGATCCGGAGCTCGGGCCGCGGTGGTTCCCCGGGGCGCGGCTCAACTTCGCCGAGAACCTCCTGCGTCACGCGGACGAGCGCGACGCGATCGTCGCCTGGAACGAGGAGGGCCGGCAGCGCGTGCTGTCGTACGCCGAGCTGTCGGCCGAGGTCGCGCGCGTCGCCGAGGCCCTGCGTGCGCTCGGCGTCGGGGTGGGAGACCGCGTCGCCGGCTTCCTGCCGAACCTCCCCGAGACGGTGATCGCGATGCTCGCCACGGCGAGCCTCGGCGCGATCTGGTCGTCGTGCTCGCCGGACTTCGGCGTCTCCGGGGTGCTCGACCGCTTCGGCCAGATCCGCCCGCGCGTGCTCTTCTGCGCCGACGGCTATCTCTACGGCGGCAAGGAGATCGACTGCCTCGCCCGCGTGGCGCAGATCGTCGACGCGATCCCCGACATCGAGCGCGTGGTCATCGTGCCGTACCGCAACCGCGACGTGGAGCTCGACGTGATACGCGGTGCCGTGCGCTGGGAGGAGTTCCGCGCGCCGCGCGTCCCGCGTCCCGCGTCCCCAGCGTTCACCCGCATCCCCTTCGACTCCCCCCTCTACATCATGTACTCGTCAGGCACCACCGGCCTGCCCAAGTGCATGGTGCACGGCGTCGGCGGCACGCTGCTCCAGCACCTCAAGGAGCTCGTGCTGCACACGGACCTGACGCGCGACGACCGGATCTTCTACTTCACCACCTGCGGGTGGATGATGTGGAACTGGCTGGTGAGCAGCCTGGCGGTGGGGGCGACGGTGGTGCTGTACGACGGCGCGCCGCTGCTGCGGCGGCGCACGGTGCTGTGGGACATGGCGGCCGCGGAGCGCATCACCGTGTTCGGCACGAGCGCGAAGTGGCTCGCGCTGGCCGAGAAGGAAGGGCAGCGCCCGGCCGCCACGCACGACCTCTCGTCGCTCCGGGCGATCCTCTCGACGGGAAGCCCGCTCGCCGCCCACAGCTTCGACTACGTCTACCGGGACGTGAAGCCGGACGTCCGGCTGAGCAGCATCAGCGGGGGCACGGACATCATCTCCTGCTTCGCCCTCGGCAACCCGATCGGGCCGGTGTGGCGCGGCGAGCTGCAGACGCGCGGGCTGGGCATGGCCGTCGAGATCCTCGACGACGCCGGGCGGCCGGTGCGCGGCGTTCCGGGGGAGCTCGTGTGTACGGCGCCCTTCCCGAGCATGCCGATCTGCTTCTGGAACGACCCCGGCGGCGCGAAGTACCGCGCGGCCTACTTCGCGCAGTATCCGAACGTGTGGCGGCACGGGGACTGGGCGGAGCTCACCGAGCACGACGGCCTGGTGATCTACGGCCGGAGCGACGCGACGCTCAACCCCGGCGGCGTCCGGATCGGCACGGCGGAGATCTACCGGCAGGTGGAGCAGCTCCCGGAGGTGGTGGAGAGCCTCGTCGTCGGCCAGGAGGTCGGCGACGGGTCGGACATGCGGATCGTGCTCTTCGTGCGGCTCGCCGGCGGGCAGCTCCTCACCGACGCGCTGCGCGAGAAGATCCGCCGGCAGGTGCGGGAGAACACGAGTCCGCACCACGTGCCGAAGAAGATCGTGCAGGTGGCCGACATCCCCCGCACGATCAGCGGCAAGATCACCGAGCTGGCGGTGCGGGAGGTCATCCACGGGCGGCCGGTGAAGAACGTGGATGCGCTGGCCAACCCGGAGGCGCTGGAGCTGTACAGGGATCTGGAGGAATTGAGGACCTGACTCCTTCGAAGGAGAGACACCATCGTGGCCACCACAGCGACCATCAGCGCGCCCGACGCGGCGCAGGACGTGTTCCCGATCAACGGGACCGACTACGTCGAGTTCTACGTCGGGAACGCGAAGCAGGCGGCGCACTACTATCAGGGCGGGCTCGGGTTCCAGCTCGTCGGCTACCGCGGCCCGGAGACGGGGACGCGCGACCGCGCGAGCTACCTGCTCACGCAGGGCAAGATCCGGCTCGTGCTCACGACCGCCCTCCGGCCCGAGGGGCCGATCGCCGAGCACGTGCAGCGCCACGGCGATGGCGTGAAGGACATCGCGCTCTGGGTGGACGACGCGCGCGACGCCTTCGGCAAGGCGGTGGAGCGGGGCGCGACCGCGGTGCACGAGCCGAAGGTGCTGAAGGACGACCACGGCGAGGTGGTGATCGCCGCGATCCAGACGTACGGCGACACGATCCACTCGCTCGTCGAGCGGCGCAACTACCGCGGACTGTTCATGCCCGGCGTCGTCGAGAGGAAGCCCGTGTACGACCCGCCACCGACGGGGCTCAAGTACGTGGACCACATCGTCGGCAACGTGGAGCTCGGGAAGATGAACCAGTGGGTCGAGTTCTACGAGCGCGTGATGGGGTTCAAGAACCTGATCTCGTTCGACGACACCGACATCTCGACGGAGTACTCGTCGCTGATGTCGAAGGTCGTCTCCAACGGGAACGAGCGCATCAAGTTCCCGATCAACGAGCCCGCGCAGGGGAAGAAGAAGTCGCAGATCGACGAGTACCTCGAGTTCTACCGCGGCCCCGGCGCGCAGCACCTCGCGCTCGCCACGGACGACATCATCCACACCGTGACCGCGCTGCGCGACCGCGGGATCGAGTTCCTGAGCGTGCCGACGACGTACTACGACGACCTCCAGGCGCGCGTCGGCAAGATCGACGAACCGCTGGACAAGCTGCAGGAGCTGGGAGTGCTCGTGGATCGCGATCCGGACGGCTACCTCCTGCAGATCTTCAGCAAGCCGGTGCAGGACCGGCCGACCGTCTTCTTCGAGATCATCGAGCGCAAGGGCGCGCGGAGCTTCGGGAAGGGGAACTTCAAGGCGCTGTTCGAGGCGATCGAGCGGGAGCAGGCGCTGAGAGGGAATCTCTGAGGGACGCGGGACGAGGGACGAGGGACGAGGTGGCGGCGCGGGACGCGGGACGCGCGGCGCGCGCGACCGGTCGGGCATCGGCCGCCGATGCCCAGGTGTTCCTTCGACCGCCGTCACGCCACCACGCGCGACGCGTCCCGCGTCTCCTAGCCGCGCAGCCGAATTCACCAGCAATCACGGACACCCATGCCTGTCTACCACACGCTCGGCACCATCCCCCGCAAGCGGCACATCGCGTTCCGGAAGCCGAACGGCGGGATCTACGCCGAGGAGCTGATGGGGCACGAGGGGTTCACGGGAACGTCGTCGCTGCTGTACCACGTGCACCCGCCGACGACGGTCAAGTGCGTGCGGCGGCTCGCGGAGACGACGTACCAGCCTGACGAGGACAACGCGCTCCGCCACCGCCACTTCCTCACGGCGCGCGCGACGAAGGGCGGCAGCCCGACGCTCGGCCGCACGCCGCTGCTCTTCAACTCCGACGTGGCGATGCTGTACGTCGAGCCCGACGAGCAGGACGAGCACTTCTACCGCAATGCGCAGGGCGACGAGATCGTCTACGTCAGCCAGGGGCAGGGGGTGCTCGAGTCGGTGTACGGCGAGCTGCCCTACCGCGAGGGGGACTACGTCGTCATCCACCGCGGCATCCTGCACCGCTGGCGGCTGGACGCGAACGTGCCGCACAAGTTCCTCGTCATGGAGAGCCGCGGACACGTGCGCACGCCGAAGCGCTACCGGAACGAGTTCGGCCAGCTCAAGGAGGGCGCGCCGTACTCGGAGCGGGACTTCCGCAAGCCGCTGGAGCTGAAGACGCACGACGAGATGGGCGACTTCCGCATCCTCGTCAAGCAGTACAATGGAATCAATGAGATCGTGATCGACCATCACCCGCTGGACGTGGTCGGCTGGGACGGTTACTTCTACCCGTGGGCGTTCAACATCCACGATTTCGAGCCGATCGTGGGGCGCGTGCACCAGCCGCCGCCGGTGCACCAGACGTTCGAGGGCGACAACTTCGTCGTCTGCTCGTTCTGCCCACGGCCGTATGATTTCGATCCCGAGGCGGTGCCGGCGCCCTACAACCACAGCAACGTGGACTCCGACGAGGTCCTATACTATGCGTCGAGCGAGTTCATGAGCCGGAAGGGGATCGAGTACGGGAGCATCACGCTGCATCCCGACGGCATCCCGCACGGGCCGCATCCGGGCCGCGCCGAGGCGTCGATCGGCGCGAAGGCGACGAACGAGCTGGCGGTGATGATGGACAGCTTCCGTCCGTTGCGCGTCGCGAAGCAGGCGCTGGCCATCGAGGACCCGAACTATCACCGGAGCTGGATCGACGCGCAGCACGTCGCGTTCAATCCGCCAACAACGTGAGGGACGCGGGACGCGGGACGCGCGGCACGCCGAGGGGCGAGGGTCGACGGTCGAGGGTCGAGAAGATCGCTCGCTCGTCAGGCGCTCGCGCGCGGACGAAGCCCGCGTCGCTCGTCCCTCGTCCCTCGTCCCTCGTCCCTATCATGACTTCCTTCCAGAAAACGATCCTCCCCCCCTCCGAGACCATCCATATCGGCCCGGAGCTCACGAGATCGCTCAACCCGAACGTCTGGCTGTACCGCTACAAGCACCTGCGGCACGACTGGGTACTGAGCATCGCCACGCACGCCGAGCCGGGCTCGCACAAGCTCTCGCTCGGCGGTTTTCGTATCGCGCCCGAGGAGCGCACGCGCCTGCCGGGGTTCGATCCCGACCACGAGGCGATCGACCTCGCGATCGGGATGGAGGAGAAGGTCTACTGGTCGCGCCTCATGCGCATCGGCGGGCCGCTCGCCCTGCGCGACATGGGACGCATCGTCGGCGGGAAGTGCGTCATGCGGCCCACGCCCGACGCGCGCGTCGGGCAGAAGCACGACTTCGAGCTCCTCGACTTCGCCGTCGAGTGCTTCCGTGACGTCGAAGGGAGCGCGGGGATCCTCCTCACCACGGGCCAGGACCTCGGCCTCGGGTTGATGTCCGACGGCAGGACGCAGTCGCTGCAGTACCTCAACGAGCGGTTTCCCGGGAGCGTGGTCGCCGACACGTCGCAGCCCACGGGCGAGGGGAACTACTTCGTGCTCGACGGGATCCTCGCCGCGCTCGAGCTGCCGCTGGAGAAGGCGGTCGTCGGGCTGATCGGCGTGGGCAACATCGGACGCCATATCGTCGGCCGGTTGCACGAGCGCGGCACGCGCATGCTCGCCGTCGAGCTGAAGGAGACGCGCCGCGCGGAGATCGCGAAGCTCGGCGTGGAGGTCTTCCCGCCAAACGGCAAGGACGTCTTCCTCGACCAGCCGATGGACGCGCTCGTCGTGAACGCCGCGGGCGGCTCGCTCGACGACGCGACCGTGGAGCAGTGCATCCGCAACGCTCGCCTCCAGGTGGTGTGCGGGTCGGAGAACCTGGCGATGCCGGATCCGGGCGGCGCCGAGCGACTGCGCGCCGCGCGCAAGATCTACTGCCCGACGGAGCTCGGCGGGATGATGGGCTACCTCACCGCGGTCGAGGAGTACCTGGCGCACCTCGAGGGGAGGCGCTTCCGGATCGCGGACATGATGGACGCCGCGCGTCAGCTGCGTCCCGCCGCCGAGCGAGCCGCCCGCCGCGTCGTCGAGCGCGACTTCGCCATCACCTTCGAGGACGCGGCGCGCGAGGTATTCGGGGAGCCGGAGGCGGTGGCGGTCGTGCGGGAGGGGATCAGCGTGGAGGGGGCGGGGAAGCGGGAGAAGTAGGAGTTCAGGGTCGAGGGTATGGGGTCGAGGGTCGAGACGAAGCGTGGATACACGACCGACTCCATCTCGACCCTCGACCCTCGACCCTCGACCCTATCTCCTAGGTTCTGCCATCTCGACCCTCGCCCCTCGACCCTCGACCCTCGAAGTTACGGATCGCCTCGCGCGTGAACCGCGACAGCACCAGCCGGCCGCTGATCGCGGCGCGCTGCTCGAGGAGGGCGCCCCAGTCCTCCGTCCCCTCCCAGGCCACGCGCTTGATCTCGCGCATCGCCTCCGGGCTGGACGCGGCGAGGCGGCGCGCGAAGGCGAGCACGCCGTGGTCCAGCTCCGCGACGCTGTCGTAGACGCGCGCGTAGAGCCCGTGCTGGGCCGCCCAGCGCGCGTCTCGCCAGTCGGCGTCCACCGCCATCGCGGCGAAGGCGCCGCGCCCCGCCTTCCGCTCGATCGCGGGTCCGACGACGAACGGCCCGATGCCAACCGCCAGCTCGCTCAGCCGGATCGACGCCGTGTCGGAGGCCATCGCGTAGTCCGACGCCGCGATCACGCCGACGCCCCCGCCCACCGCCTTCCCGTGCACGCGGGTCACGATGAGCTGCGGGCAGTCCTTCATCGCGAGGATGAGCCGGGCGAAGCCCATGAAGAACTCGGTGCCCGTCCGCTCGTCGGCGATCGCCTTCAGCTCGTCGAAGGAGGCGCCGGCGCAGAAGGGACCTTCTCCCGCGCTGCGCAGTATGACCACCCGGACCTCGTCGATCGTGCCGATCCGCCGGATGTCCTCGGCGAGCTGACGCAGCAATGCGCCGGGAAGGGAGTTGCCCTTCGGGTGGTGAAACTCGACCATCGCGATCCCGTCGGAGATCTGTACCCGCACGTCTCCGCCGTCCACCGTCGCGCCCGGGTCGTGTGGCTGGGTCATGTCGTCGCGATCTCGTATCTGATGGTGAGGCACAGGGATGGCAGTGTAGGCATCCGCTGGCGTAATGTACCGCCCGCCCGTAGGAATTCGGCGGCCCGACCCTAAATTATCCGCCATGACGCAACCTCAGCAGCCACAGGACGAGTCGGCCCGCGTCGCCGAGTTCGAGGCGCGCGTCGCCCGCGGCGAGACGATCGAGCCGAAGGACTGGATGCCCGAGCGCTACCGGAAGCAGCTCGTGCGCATGATGTCGCAGCACGCGCACTCCGAGATCGTCGGCATGCTCCCGGAGGGGAACTGGATCACGCGCGCGCCGTCGCTGCGGCGGAAGCTCGGCCTGCTCGCCAAGGTGCAGGACGAGGCGGGGCACGGGCTCTACATCTACTGCGGCACCGAGACGCTCGGCGTCGATCGGCACGAGCTCATCCAGCAGCTCCTCGCCGGCAAGGCGAAGTACTCGAGCATCTTCAACTATCCCACGCTCACCTGGGCGGACATCGGCGCGATCGGCTGGCTGGTGGACGGCGCGGCGATCGTGAACCAGACGATGCTCGCCAAGGCCTCGTATGGCCCGTACGCGCGGGCGATGGTGCGCATCTGCAAGGAGGAGAACTTCCACAAGCGGCAGGGCTTCGAGATCATGGCGACGCTCGCCGCGGGGACGCCCGAGCAGAAGGCGATGGCGCAGGACGCGCTGAACCGCTGGTGGTGGCCGTCGCTGATGATGTTCGGCCCGTCGGACAAGGACTCCCCGAACAGCGCCGAGCTGACGCGCTGGGGGGTGAAGCGGAAGGGGAACGACGAGCTGCGGCAGCGGTTCGTGAACCTCACCGTGGCGCAGGCGATCGCCATCGGCCTGACGATCCCCGATCCGCAGCTGAAGCTGAACGAGGAGACGGGG
Organism: uncultured Gemmatimonadota bacterium; assembly: GCA_946480295.1. The sequence goes on along the minus strand of CAMLIT010000008.1, from coordinate 19,629 downwards.
GACTGGGAGTTCGGGCCGATCGACTGGGACGAGTTCTGGCGCGTGGTCGGCGGGGACGGGCCGTGCAACCGCGAGCGGCTCGCGGCGCGCCGCGCCGCGCACGAGGAGGGGGAGTGGGTGCGCGCGGCGGCGTCGGCGTACGCCGCCAAACGAGCCGCCGAGTCGTCGTCCGCGGCCGCCTGACCGGCCGCCGCCTCACACCACACGCGACGGGACGCACGCGCGAGAGCACATGGCCAGCAACGACCAGCAGACCGGGAACGGGGCGACGGGGCTCGTCGCCGACAGCCAGTGGCCGCTGTGGGAAGTCTTCGTGCAGGGCCCGGGCGGCGACCCGCACGAGCACGCGGGGAGCGTGCACGCGGTGGACGCCGAGCACGCGCTGCAGAACGCGCGCGACGTGTACTCGCGCCGCAGCGAGGCGGTGAGCATCTGGGTCGTGCCCTCGGCGTCGATCGTCGCATCCACCCCGGAGGACGTCGGCCCCTTCTTCGACCCGGCGAACGACAAGCCGTACCGGCACCCGCAGTTCTACAAGGCGCCGCGCGGCGTGCGCGTCTTCTGATGGACGCGCAGACTCGTCAGGCACTCGTCGACTACCTGCTCCGCCTGGGCGACGACCGTCTCGTGCTCGGACACCGGCTGTCCGAGTGGTGCGGGCACGCGCCGATCCTCGAGGAGGACATCGCCCTCGCCAACATCGCCCTCGACCTCATCGGCCAGGCGACGCTGCTGCTCAGGCTCGCCGGCGAGACCGAGGGGCAGGGGCGCGACGAGGACGCCCTCGCCTACCTCCGCGACGCGCGCGACTATCGCAACGCGCTCATCGCGGAGCTGCCGAAGGGCGACTTCGCCGTCACGATCGTCCGCCAGTTCCTGTTCAGCGTCTTCAGCGTGCTGCTCTGGAACGCGCTCACGGCGAGCACGAACGCCGACCTCGCCGGCATCGCCGCCAAGGCGCTGAAGGAGGCGAGGTACCACGCGCGCCACGCCGGCGAGTGGGTCCTCCGACTCGGCGACGGCACCCCGGAGAGCCACCGGCGCGCGCAGGCGGCGCTCGACGACCTTTGGCGCTACACGGGCGAGCTGTTCCAGATGGACGGCGTGGACCGCGCGATGGCCTCGGCGGGGATCGGCGCCGACGTCGCCGCCCTCGAGCCGGCGTGGCGCGCGCAGGTCGCCGACGTCGTACAGCGCTCGGCGCTGGCGCTCCCCGCCGACGGCTGGATGCAGCGCGGCGGGCGGGAGGGGAAGCACACCGAGCACCTCGGCCACCTGCTCGCCGAGATGCAGATCCTCCCCCGGTCGTTCCCGGGCGCGTCGTGGTGACGCAGGGCAGCCTGACCCGCGACGGCGTCCTCGCCATCCTCGACGAGGTGCCCGATCCGGAGGTGCCGGTGCTCAGCATCGTGGACCTCGGCATCGTGCGCGACGTCGAGATCGCGGACGACGGCGTCACCGTCGTCATCACGCCGACCTATTCCGGCTGCCCGGCGATGCGCGTGATCGAGGAGGAGATCGTGCGGGCGTTGCGCGCGCACGGGATCGAGCACGGGCGCATCCGCACGGTGTACTCGCCGGCGTGGACGACCGACTGGCTGAGCGCGGACGCCAGACGGCGGCTCGAGGAGTACGGTATCGCGCCGCCCGGCCGGGCGCCCGCCGAGAGGGAGCTCGTGCCGCTGCGGCGTCGCGTCGAGCCGGTGCGCTGTCCCTTCTGCCACTCGCGGCGGACGCGCGAGCGCAGCGAGTTCGGCTCGACCGCCTGCAAGTCGCTCTGGTTCTGCGAGGACTGTCGCCAGCCGTTCGAGGCGTTCAAGGCGATCTGACGGGGACGATGCACGGTGTCGGGCGTCGGATGACACACGCTGCGTGCATCGTCCGGTATCACGCGCCCGCTCCGGATCGTACCGTTGCAGCAGGTGCTCGACCGAGCGCCGCTGCCCCCATCCGGAGATGAAGATGTCCGCCACACTGAGGTCCGCCGAGCAGGCGCAGCTTGCCGATCTGGTGGAGCTCGCCGGGTCCGCCGAGGAAGTGCAGGACGTGGTGCGCGAGCTCGAGGACCTGACCGGCACGACGCCGAGCCTCGCCGAGGTCGTCGACACGATCATGCAGCGCAGGCGCGAGGGATTGCTCACCGTCGGCTGCGCGGAGGAATGACGCGCACGCGCTGAGCTGTCGTCATAGGCAGCAACGGCCCGCGGACTGCCGTCCGCGGGCCGTTGCTGCGTCCGGACCATCACGCGCGCAGGAGCGCGTCGATGCGGTCGGCGATGCGGTCGGCGTCGGGGAGCACGGCCTGGAGGAGCACCGGGTGATAGGGCATCGGCACGTCCTCCACCGCGAGCCGGTCCACCGGCGCGTCGAGGAACCAGAACGCCTCGCGGGCGATGGTGGCGGCGATCTCCGCGCCGAAGCCGGCGGTGATGGTGTCCTCGTGCACGATGAGGCAGCGGCCGGTGCGCGACACCGACGCGAGCACGGCATCCCGGTCCCAGGGCGCGACGGTGCGCAGGTCGAGGAGCTCGACGCGGTCGCCGAAGCGCGCGGCGGCGTCGGCGCAGCGGTGGACGAGCGCGCCCCAGCTCACGAGCGTGAGGTCGCTGCCCGCGCGCACGACGTTGGCCCTGCCTAACGGGAGGACGTAGTCGTCGCCGGGATAGCGCGCGCTCCCGTCGCTCGTCATGAGCAGCGAGCGGTGCTCGAAGAAGATCGTCGGGTTGGCGCCGCGCATCGCCGCGCGCAGCAGCCCGACCGCATCGGCGGCGTTGGACGGGATCGCCACCTGCCAGCCGAGGGCGTGGGCGAACCGGACCTCGTCGCTCAGGCTGTGCCACGGGTCGCCGACGTCCTTGCCGAAGCCGCCCGGCATGCGCACGACGATCGGCGCGGCGAAGCGGTTGGAGGTGCGCCAGCGCATCGTGCCGCAGTTGTTGAGCTGCTCGGCCGCCGGATCGGCGTACTTCCGGAACTGGATCTCGGCGACGGGCATCAGCCCGCCGAGGGCCATGCCCACGGCGCGGCCGACGATCCCCTCCTCGGAGAGGCTCGTGTCGAACACGCGCGCGGCGCCGAAGCGCTTCTGCAGGCCCTCGGTCGCGAGGTGCACGCCGCCCTTGCGGCCGACGTCCTCGCCGAAGACGAGGACCTTCGGATTCACCTCGAGCTCGCGCGCGAGCGTGCGCCGCACTGCTTCGGCGAAGCGCACCATCTCGCCATCGGCCGACGGCGTGTCCGTGCCGCCAAGTCGCTGCCGCTCCTCGGCGGAGAGTCCGCCGTATGCCGGCGGCGCGCTCTCGTCGGCGTAGACGAAGCGCCGCACGGTGGCGGGATCGGGCGCCGGCCGCGCGCGCGCCGCGGTGACCGCCGCTTCGACGTCGCGCTGCACCTCCGCCTCGAGCGCACCCCACTCCTCCTCGGAGAGCACTGCGGGGACGAGATGGGCGCGGAGCCGCGGGAGCGGATCGCGCGTCCAGTCCGCCGCGATCTCTTCCTCGGTGCGATAGCCGCGCTGGTTGTCGGGGCCCGAGTGGCTGCACAGCCGCGGGACGGTGAGGTGCACGAGCGCCGGGCCGCGGCCGTCGCGCACGTGATCCACGCACTCCACGAGGAGCCGCGCCGTCTCCGCCGGATCGCAGCCGTCGCCGTCGCGGACGAGGAGGTTGCCGAACGAGGCGAGGTTGCGGGCGATGTTCCCGCCCGGCGTCTGCAACTCGCCGCGCACCGAGATGCCGAGGCCGTTGTCCTCGACGTAGAAGAGCATCGGGAGGCGGAGCGTCGTCGCGATCGTCAGCGCCGACCAGAAGCCGTTGGTCGCCACCGAGCCCTCGCCGCCGAGCACGACGCCCATCGCGCCTGCGTACGATTCGTCCCGCAGCACCTCGCGGTGGTAGACGATGGACTGCGCCCATCCCGCGCACGGCGTGTACTGCGAGCCGACGTCGCCCGACATCGGGAGCACGACGGGGCCGTCCCGGTTCGGCAGGTTGCAGACGACGCCGATGTCGCGACCGTCGCTGAAGCCGCCGGCGCGGCCGAGGGGGCTCGCCAGCGCGTCCTCGAGGCCGAGGCCGAGACCGAGGAGCAGGGGACGCGAGCGGTAGTACGCGCTCGCCGCGTCGTGGCGATGGGTGACGAGGGCGCCGAGGATGGCCTCCGCGACCTCGTGCCCGCGGGCGGAGAACTGATAGAGGACGAGGTGCTCCTTCGGCACGCTCGCCTTCGCCTTGTTGGTGGCCTCCTCGAGGTCGTCGAGGGCGCGGGAGGCGAGGGCGGTGTAGGCGATGCGGCGCCAATCGAGGCGCGGGTCCACGGCGGCGCCGCGGGGGCGCTTCGGGACGGACTGGGTGGCCATGGACGAAATCTGGAGCGGGAAGAGGGAGGCGGGAAGCGGGAGGCGCGGGAACGAGGGACGAGGGACGAGGGACGAGGGCGGTCACAAAGCTGCTCGGCGGCCCTGCCGACCGCGCGCGGGTACAGTAGCTTACCCGCGTCCGCACCCCCGACCCATGTCCCATCGATTCATCCTGACCGAGCTGCGCGACGGCGTGCGCGTGATCACGCTGAACCGGCCGGAGGTCCTCAACAGCATCAATCGGCCGATGGCGGCCGAGCTCCGCGACGAGCTGACCGACGCGGCGACGAACGACGCGGTCCGCGCCGTCCTCCTCACCGGCGCGGGGCGCGGCTTCTGCGCCGGGCAGGACCTGGCCGAGGCGATGCCGCAGGGGGACGTCCTCCCCGACCTCGGCGACTTCGTCCGGGACAGCTACAACCCGCTCGTGCGCGCGATCCGTACGCTGGAGAAGCCGGTGGTGTGCGCGGTGAACGGAGTGGCGGCGGGGGCGGGGGCGAACCTCGCGCTCGCCTGCGACATCGTCTTCGCGTCGGAGGACGCGCACTTCGTGCAGTCGTTCGCCAGGATCGGGGTCATCCCGGACACCGGGGGGACGTTCATGTTGCCGCGGATCGTCGGGCTGGCGCGGGCGACGGCGCTGGCGATGATGGCCGAGAAGGTGCCGGCGGCGAAGGCGGAGGCCTGGGGGATGATCTATCAGGCGGCGCCCGCGCACCTGCTGATGGACACCGCGTTCGGAACGGCGCGCCACCTGGCGACGCAGCCGACGCGGGCGCTGGGGCTGATCAAGCGCGGCTTCAACCGCTCGCTCGGCATCGATCTCGACGCGCAGCTCGCGTACGAGGAGGAGCTGCAGCGGGAGGCGGGGCGGACGGAGGATTACGCGGAGGGGGTGCGGGCGTTCCTGGGGAAGCGGAGGGCGGAGTTCAGGGGGCGTTGAGGGGCAGGAGCCACCGCCGGCCGAGGAGCCGTCATCCCGAGGAGCGCAGCGACGAGGGAGCTACTTTCGCGGCGCCTGTGGTGTAGGCGGCGCAGAGTGGCGGCGCTCGTGACGCCCACGTACAGTGTTCGCGAGAGGCTGCTCAGGATGTAGACATAGAACATCTTGCGCGGCATGGCCACCGGCGATGGAGAGTGGTTCCCTCGTCGCTGCGCTCCTCGGGATGACCATTCTAGACGGACGAGAGCCATTGGCATCATCCAAACTTTCCAGAGATAGCCTGACAGGCGTCCTCGGCGCCGGCGCCATGGGCGCCGGGATCGCGCAGGTCGCCGCCGCCGCCGGCCACCGCGTCGTGCTCGCCGACGCCAACCCCGGCGCCACGATCCGCGCCCGCGCCACGATCGACAATGCGCTCGCTCGGCAGATCGAGAAGGGGCGCATGTCGCGCGAGGACGCGGCGGCGATCACCTCGCGCATCGAGTTCGCCGAGACGGCGGTCGACGGCGATCTCTCGCTGTATCGCGACTGCGCCCTCGTCATCGAGGCGGTCGTCGAGAACCTCGCGGTGAAGCAGGAGCTCTTCGCCGCGCTCGACGCCGTCGTCGCGCCCGACGCGGTGCTCGGCACCAACACATCGTCGCTCTCCGTCGCGTCCATCGCCTCGGCGTGCTCGCGGCCGGAGCGCGTCATCGGCATCCACTTCTTCAATCCCGCGCCGGTGATGAAGCTCGTGGAGATCGTGCCCTGGCTCGGCGGCGCGGATGCCGTGCGCGACGAGGTGCGCGCGCTCGTCGACTCGTGGGGGAAGACGACGGTGCTCGCGACCGACACGCCGGGGTTCATCGTCAACCGCGTCGCGCGGCCGTTCTATGGCGAGGCGCTGCGCATCCTCGACGAGGGGATCGCCGACGTCGCCACGATCGACTGGGCGATGCGCGAGATCGGCGGCTTCCGCATGGGTCCGTTCGAGCTGATGGACTTCATCGGCAACGACGTCAACTACGCCGTGACGAAGTCGGTGTTCGAGGGCTTCTTCTACGATCCGCGCTATCGGCCGTCGCTCACGCAGCGGCAGCTCGTCGACGCGGGATTCCTCGGCCGGAAGAGCGGGCGTGGCTACTACGACTATCGCGACGGCGCGACGAAGCCGGAGCCGAAGCGCGACACGGAGCTCGGCGAGGCGATCTTCACGCGCATCCTGGCGATGCTCATCAACGAGGCCGTGGAAGCGGTGCACATGCGCGTGGCGAGCGTCGAGGACATCGACCTCGCGGTGGTGAAGGGGGTCAACTACCCGAAGGGGCTCCTCGCCTGGGCGGACGAGCTCGGGCTCGACTTCGTCCTCGCTTGGATGGAGCGGCTGCAGGAGGAGTACGGGGAGGATCGGTACCGGCCCAGCCCGCTCCTCCGCTGGATGGTCGGCGACGGCCGGAAGTTCCACGAATGAGCGCGCCGCGTGGGGGCGCCGAGCCGACGCGCCTCGTCGAGGAGGTCGAGCAGCAGCTCGCCGAGCGAGTGGTCGGCGCGATGCTGGAGAAGGATGCATTCAGCGCGTGGCTGGGTATTACACTTCTCGAGGTCCACCCGCGCCGCGCCACCGTCCAGGTCACGGTGCGGCAGGACATGCTCAACGGCTTCGGCGTCTGCCATGGCGGCGTGACCTACGCCGTGGCCGACAGCGCGCTCGCCTTCGCGTCGAACACGCACGGCCGGGTGACGATGAGCATCGACAACGCCATCAGCTACCCGGCGCCGATCCACGCGGGCGACGTGCTCACGGCGGAGGCGGCGGAGGAGAGCGAGACCAACCGGCTCGCCTTCTACCGCGTCACCGTGCGGAACCAGAACGGCGTCGTCGTCGCGCTCTTCCGCGGCACGGTGTACCGCACGAGCCGGCCCTTCTTTCCGGAACCGGACAGCACATGAACCAGGCATACATCGTCGACGGCATCCGCTCGCCGATCGGCAATCTCGGCGGCGCGCTCGGCGAGGTGCGCGCCGACGACCTCGCGGCGCACGCGATCGCGACGCTGCTCGAGCGGCATCCGTCGCTCGACCGCGCCGCGGTCACGGACGTGATCCTCGGCTGCGCCAACCAGGCGGGCGAGGACAACCGCAACGTCGCGCGCATGGCGCTCCTCCTCGCCGGGCTGCCCGCGTCGGTGCCGGGGGAGACGGTGAACCGGCTCTGCGCGTCGGGGATGAGCGCGGTGGCGCACGCGGCGCGGCAGGTCAAGCTCGGCGAGGGGGACCTCTTCGTCGCCGGCGGCGTGGAGAGCATGACGCGCGCGCCCTACGTCCTGTCGAAGAGCGCGAAGCCGTTCGGGCGCGACATGGAGCTGTTCGACACGAGCCTGGGCTGGCGCTTCGTCAACCCGCGGATGAAGGAGCGCTACGGCACGGACTCGATGGGGCAGACGGCGGAGAACGTCGCCGAGCAGTACGGCGTGACGCGCGCGGACCAGGACTGCTTCGCGCTGCGCTCGCAGCAGAAGGCGGCGGCGGCGCGCGCCGGGGGCCGCCTCGCGCGCGAGATCGCGCCGGTGGAGATCCCGCAGCGGAAGGGCGCACCGAAGGTCGTGAGCGAGGACGAGTTCCTCCGCCCGGACACCACGCTCGAGGTGCTGGCGAAGCTGCGCCCGGCCTTCCGCACGGACGGCAAGGGCTCCGTCACGGCCGGGAACTCGTCGGGGTTGAACGACGGCGCCGCCGCGCTGCTCGTCGCGTCGGAGGCGGGGCTGAAGCGGCACGGCCTCGCGCCGAAGGCGCGGGTGGTGGCGGCGGCGGCGGCGGGCGTCGAGCCGCGGATCATGGGCATGGGTCCCGTGCCGGCGACGCGCCGCGCGCTGGAGCTGGCCAAGCTCTCGCTCGACGACATGGCCGTGATCGAGCTGAACGAGGCGTTCGCCGCGCAGTCGCTGGCGTGCCTGCGCGAGCTGGGCATCCCGGACGACGACCCGCGCGTCAACCCGAACGGCGGTGCGATCGCCCTCGGCCACCCGTTAGGCATGTCCGGCGCCCGGCTGCTCCTCACCGCGGCGCTCGAGCTCGAGCAGCGCGGCGAGCGGTACGCCCTGTGCACGATGTGCATCGGGGTGGGGCAGGGGATGGCGGTGGTGCTGGAGCGAGTGTGAGCATGCCCAACATCTTCGAATTCGAGGGATTCCGCCCCGTCGTCCACGAATCCTCGTTCGTCCACCCGAACGCCACCGTCACCGGCAACGTGGTGATCGGCGCCGACGTCTACATCGGCCCGGGCGCGGCGATCCGCGGGGACTGGGGCGGGATCGTCATCGAGGACGGCTGCAACGTGCAGGAGAACTGCGTCATCCACATGTTCCCGGGGACGACGGTGGTGCTCGAGGCGAGCGCGCACCTGGGACACGGCTCCGTCGTCCACGGCGGGCGCATCGGGCGGAACTCGCTCATCGGCATCGGTGCGGTCATCCTCGACGACGCGGTCATCGGGCCGGAGTGCATCGTCGGCGCGCTGTGCTTCGTGCCGAGCGAGATGCACGTCCCGGCGCGGAAGGTCGTCGTCGGCAACCCGGCGCGGATCGTGAAGGACGTCACCGACGAGATGCTCGCGTGGAAGACCGACGGGACGCGGCTCTACCAGGGGCTGCCGGCGCGGCTGTACGCGTCGCTCCGGCCGTGCGAGCCGCTGCGCGCCCTGCCCCCCGACCACGCCGAGCGCGTCGCGGCCCAGGCGGCCGATTACCGAACCTGGCACGAGACGAGAGAGAACGATCGATGAGCAATCCGCAGTCCGCTGTCCGCCTTCCGCAGGCTCCGTCGAGCGTCGGCTCCCGTCGCCTGCAGAGCTACGTCCAGGGCGAGTGGGTCGAGGGGACCGGGCCGGCCACGGAGCTGTTCCATGCCGTCACCGGCGAGAGGATCGCCGAGGCGTCCAGCCGCGGCATCGACTTCGCCGGGATGGTGGAGTACGCGCGCCGCGTCGGCGGCCCCGCGCTGCGCCGGATGACCTTCCACCAGCGCGCGCTGATGCTGAAGGCGATGGCGAAGCATCTCATGGCGCGGAAGGACGACTTCTACCCGATCAGCGCGGCGACGGGCGCGACGAAGGGCGACTCGTGGATCGACATCGACGGCGGCATCGGCACCTTCTTCGTCTACGCGTCCAAGGGACGCCGCGAGCTGCCTGACGAGACCTTCCACATCGACGGGCCGATGGAGCCGCTGTCGAAGGGGGGCACCTTCGTCGGCCGCCACATCTGCGTGCCGCTCGAGGGCGTCGCCGTCCACATCAACGCCTTCAACTTCCCCGTCTGGGGGATGCTCGAGAAGCTGGCGCCGACGCTCCTCGCCGGCGTGCCGGCGATCGTGAAGCCGGCGACGCTCACCTCCTTCCTCACCGAGGCGGTGTTCCGCGCGATGGTCGACTCGCGGATCTTCCCCGAGGGCGCGATCCAGCTCCTCTGCGGCAGCACCGGCGACCTCCTGGACCATCTCGACGAGCAGTGCGCCGTCGCCTTCACCGGCTCCGCCGAGACCGGGCGCATGCTGCGCCAGACGCCGAACCTCGTCGCGCACAACGTGCGCTTCAACCAGGAGGCGGACTCGCTCAACTACTCCATGCTCGGCCCCGACGCGGTGCCGGGGACGGAGGAGTTCGACCTCTTCGTGAAGGAGGTCGTGAAGGAGATGACGGTGAAGGCGGGACAGAAGTGCACCGCCATCCGCCGTACACTGGTACCGGAGCCGCTCGTCGGCGACGTCATGACGGCGCTCCAGAAGCGGCTCGCCACCACGATCCTCGGCGATCCCGCGGTCGAGGGCGTGCGCATGGGGCCACTCGCCGGCCGCTCGCAGGTGCAGGCGGTGCGCGAGAGCGTGGAGAAGATCCGTCGCGGCGCGGAGCTGGTCTACGGCGATCCCGATCGCTTCGACGTGCTCGGCGGGGATCCGCAGAAGGGCGCCTTCTTCCCGGCGCTCCTCTTCTACTCGCACGACCCGCTCGCGCACAGCGAACCGCACGACATCGAAGCCTTCGGGCCGGTCAACACGGTGATGCCGTACCGCGACGTCGACGAGGCGATCGAGCTGGCGAAGCGCGGCCGCGGCAGCCTCGTGGGCTCGCTGTTCACGGCGGACGACCGCGTCGCGCGCCAGGTGGCGCTCGGCACCGCGGCGTATCATGGCCGCCTCATGCTCCTCGATCGGCACAGCGCGAAGGAGTCCACGGGACACGGCTCGCCCCTCCCGCACCTCGTGCACGGCGGGCCGGGCCGCGCCGGCGGCGGCGAGGAGATGGGCGGCATCCGCGGCGTCATGCACTACATGCAGCGCACCGCGCTCCAGGGCTCGCCGACGACGCTGATGCACATCACCGACGAGTACCTTCCCGGCGCGGAGCAGAAGCAGGATCGCGTGCACCCGTTCCGGAAGTACTTCGACGAGCTGGAGATCGGCGAGACGCTCGTGACGCATCGCCGGACGGTCACCGAGGCCGACGTCGTGAACTTCGCGGGGATCAGCGGCGACTTCTTCTACGCCCACATGGACGACATCGCGGCGAAGGAGTCGCTCTTCGAGCGGCGCGTGGCGCACGGCTACTTCGTCCTCTCCGCGGCGGCCGGGCTGTTCGTGGATCCCGCGCCGGGGCCGGTGCTCGCCAACTACGGCATGGAGAACCTCCGCTTCACGAAGCCGGTGTACATCGGCGACACGATCCAGGCGCGGCTCACCTGCAAGTCGAAGGCGGTGAAGGAGACGCCGGCCGACGGAATCCCGCAGGGAGTCGTGGCGTGGGATGTCGAGGTGCGGAACCAGGCGGAGGAGGTCGTGGCGGTGTACACGATCTTGACGCTCGTCAGGCGGGAGGGAGAACGGAGTCCAGAGAGCGCCACCTGACCTGTCATCCCGAGAGAGCGAAGCGACGAGGGACCTACCTTCCGCGCGCCTGTGACGAGCCACCGCCGACGGAGAGCAGATCCCTCGCTGCGCTCGGGATGACGACACGCGCCGCGCCCGGGTTCGGTCTCCGCCCGTCTCCCTCTCGGATTCTCCTCGGATGACCCGCGATCTCGCCCTCACCTTCGCCGGCGGCGGCAACCGCGCGTTCTACCAGCTCGGGCTGATGAACCGCTGGGGCGAGCGGCTGCTCCCGAGGACCGCCGCTGTCGTCGCGTGCAGCGCCGGCGCCTGTGTCATCACCATGATCCTCGCCGGCCGCGCGGAGGAGGCCGGGGTGTTCTGGCGCGCACGCCGCGAGGGGATCACGCGGAATCTCGATTGGCGCCGCGTGCTCCGCGGCGAGACTCCGGCGCCGCACGGGGCGATCTACCGCGACACGCTGCTCCACACCTTCGCCGACGGCGGCTTCGAGCGCGTCCGGTTGCAGCCCTTTCCGATCCACGTGCTCGCCGCCGCGTTCCCGTCGCTGCTGCCGACGTCGGTCGCCGTGGCGCTCGGCATCTCCGTCTACTCGCTCGAGCGCGCGCTGCGCGGCCGGGTGCATCCGGAGTGGAGTCGGCGGCTCGGCTTCACGCCGGTGCTCGTCGACGCGCGCGAGTGCCGCGACGCCGAGGAGCTCACGGCGCTCATCCTCGCGTCGTCGGCGACGCCTCCTTTCACGCCGCTCGGCCGCTTCCGCGGGCAAGCGCTGCTCGACGGCGGCATGGTCGACAACGTCCCCGCCTTCGCCGCCGACGATCTCCCCGGCGTGCGTCGCAACCTCGTGCTGCTGACGCGCCCCTACGCCCCCGGGCTGCTCGGCCGTCACGGCAACCGGCTCTACGTCGCGCCGAGCGAGCCGACGCCGATCACCCGCTGGGACTACACCGCGCCCGACCTGCTCCAGGCGACGATCGCGATGGGGGAGCGGGAGGCGGAGGGGAAGTGGGAGGAGGTGGAGGCGTTTCTGAGCGACGCGGGACGCGGGACGAGCAGCGACGTGATTGGTGGTAAGTGATTGGTTCGTGGCGAGCCGCTCGGGACGCCACCAGACGCATCCCGAGCGGCTCGCCACGAACCAACGACTAAGCACGTCGTCCCGCGCCCCGCGCCCCTACTCGTCCCTCGTCCCTCGTCCCTCGTCCCTCTCCATCACCCCCCTCACCTCCTCCACCCGCCCCTCGATCTCCACCGGCCGGTTCGCGCGCGCCGGCACGGGGGACGTCTCCTGGTGGTAGCGGACGAGGATCCCCGGGTCCTTCAGCACGTGCCCGGTGAGCACGCACGCGACGCGCTCGTTTGGCGCGATCACGCCGCGCTCGACGAGGGCGCGCACGCCGGCGACGCTCGCCGCGCTCGCCGGCTCGCAGCCGATGCCCGCGGCGTCGATCACCGCCTTGGCGTCGAGGATCGCGTCGTCGCTCACCGCGTGTACGATGCCGTCGGTGTCGCGGATGGCGCGCACGGCGCGGTCCCACGAGGCGGGGGCGCCGATGCGGATCGCCGTCGCGACGGTCTCGGCGTGCACGGTGCGGCGCGTCGCGAAGTCCTCGGCGAACGCCTGCGCGAACGGCGCGGCGCCCGCGGCCTGGATCGCCGCGAGGCGCGGCACGCGCGGGATGAGGCCGAGCGCGTGCGCCTCGGCGAGCGCCTTGCCGAACGCCGCCGTGTTGCCGAGGTTCCCCGCCGGCAGCGCGATCCAGTCGGGCGGATCCCAGTCGAGCTGCTGGAGCAGCTCGAGCACGATCGTCTTCTGTCCCTCGATGCGGTACGGGTTGATCGAGTTGACGAGGTAGATCCCCAGCTCGGCGCTCGCCTGCCGAGCGAGGGCGAGACAGGCGTCGAAGTCGCCGCGCACGAGCAGCGTCGTCGCGCCATACGCGAGGGTCTGGGTGAGCTTGCCGAGCGCCACCTGGCCGGCCGGCACGAAGACGAGCGCGGGGATGCCCGCTTCCGCCGCGTACGCGGCGAGCGACGACGACGTGTTGCCCGTGGACGCGCAGGCGACCGCCCGCGCGCCGATGCGCCGCGCCTGGGTGATCCCCACCGTCATCCCGCGGTCCTTGAACGATCCCGTCGGGTTCTGCCCTTCGTGCTTGACGAGGAGCCGCTCGCAGCCGGCGTAGCGCGCGATCGCCTCCCGCCAGACGAGGGGCGTGTTCCCCTCCGGCTGGGTGACGATCGCCTCCGGCGCCACGTTGGGCATCACCAGCTCCTGGTAGCGCCAGACGCCGGAGGCATGCGGCGATCGCGCGAGGGGTGAGCGCGCGGCGAAGCGCGCGCGGAGCGCGGCGGCCGGGAGCGAGACGTCGTGCACGATGGAGAGGAGCCCGCCGCAGGACGGGCAGCTCGCGACCGAGGCGAGCTCGGGCTGCTCGAGGCCGCAGCGGTCGCAGCGCTGGGTCGTCGAGGCGGCGGCGGTGGTCATCGCCCCGTCGTGCCTCGCGCGGCGGGGGCGGCCGATTCCGTGACGAGCAGCTCGACGTGGGCGCCGCGTTCGTCGATGCGCGCGATGCGCGCCCGCGCGGCGACCCCCTGCTCGCCATAGGCGGCGGCCATCGCCGCGGCGATACGCTCGGCGGCGGACTCGTCAGGCGCGAAGGCGAAGCTGGTCGGACCGGCGCCGGAGATCGAGCAGCCGAGGGCCCCGGCGGCGAGCGCCGCCGCCTTGGCCTCGGGAAAGCCGCGGAGCAGCGGCGCGCGCGCGGGCTCGGCGATGCGGTCGTCGAGCGCGCGGGCGAGCAGGGCGAGGTCGCCCGACATGAAGGCCGCCACCATCGCCGCCACGTTCGCCGCCTGCTGGAGGGCGGTCGCGCGGTCGACCGAGGCCGGGAGCACCGCGCGGGACTCGCGCGTCGTCAGGCGCTGCGCCGGCTCGACGAGCACGACGTGCAGCGCGGTCGGGACGGGAATCGGGATCACGTCGAGCGGGTCGACGGCGCGTACGAGGACGATCCCGCCGAGGAGGATCGGGGCGACGTTGTCGGCATGCCGCCCGGCGACCCGCGACTCCGCCTCGAGGGCGGCGTCGAGGAGCTGGATCCTCTCGAGCGGCTCCCCGAGGAGGGCGTTGGTGGCGACCGCGCCGGCGACGGCGGAGGAGGCGCTTCCCCCCTGGCCGCCGGCGAGCGGGAGTCCCTTGTGGACGTCGAGCGCGAGCCCGACGTCCTCGCGGTCGGCCATCCGCAGCACCGCCGAGGCGGCGATGGCGGAGGCGTGGCGGCCGGAATCGCTCGGCAGGTCGGGATGCCCGGGCTCGCGGACGTGGACGCCGCGGCCGGCGACGCGGGTCGCCTCGACGACGTCGCCGGCGCCCGTGAGCGCGCACCCCAGGACGTCGAGGCCGGGGCCGATGTTGCCGATGCTGCCAGGGGCGTAGGCGCGGGCGCGAACGCCCGGTGCGGAGGTCATGGCTGTAATGATAGCGCGGGCCGGGCAAGAGGAATTCGTCGCGATTCGCGACAAATACCCGATATGGTTCGCGAAAAAAATGTGACCCGGGGGGTGGCTGGAAGTGTTGACAGCCAGTGCACCGCGCGTAGTATAGCGGCCCAACGAAGTCGCTGTTCATTGGATGCAGCCCCCGCCTGGCGCCACCGGAGACCACAACCGAACGGCCGCACGACCCTCGCCCGACGATGGGTGCGATCTCGCGCGCGCATGTCAGCCGACGTGCGCCGGTGTCGCATTGACCAGCGAAGTACCCCCTGTTGCAAGTCCCCGAGCGCCTTTCCCCGCCGGCGTCCGGGCGTAGTCGATCCACCACCTCAGAGGAGGGTTTGTGCGCAGGTTCATTCTAGGAGCGACCGCCTCGCTTCTGGTGCTCGCCGTGCCGGTGACGGCCCGGGCCCAGCAGCAGCGGGAGGTCACCGGCAGAATCACCGAAGCAGCCACCGGCGCGCCGTTGCCGGACATCTCGGTCGGCGTGGTCGGTCAACTCGTCGGAGCTCGGACGGACCAGAAGGGCGAGTACCACCTTCGCATCCGGAGTGGCGGCGACGTCACCCTCATGGTTCGCGCGCTCGGCTACAAGCGCCAGACCCACCGGCTCGCGGCGAACGAGTCCACCGTCAACTTCGCCCTCGTGAAGGACGTCCTGAAGCTCGAGGGCGTGACCGTCACCGGCGCGGCGACGACGATCGAGCGCAGCAACGCGACCTCCGCGGTCAGCGAGGTCAACGCCGATCAGCTCGAGCGCGTGCCGGCGCAGACCCTCGAGTCGGCGCTGCAGGGGAAGGTCCTCGGCGCCTCGATCAATCTCAACAACGGCGCCCCCGGCGGCGGCGGGCAGATCCAGATCCGCGGCGCCTCGTCGCTCCTCGGCCGCATCGATCCGCTCATCGTCGTGGACGGCGTCAACATCTCCAACGACCTCCAGTCCAACGGCCAGTCGAGCATCACCGGCTCGCTGAACTCGGGCGAGGAGAACGGCACGAATCGTCTGGCGGACATCAACCCGGCGGACATCGAGAACGTCGAGGTCCTCAAGGGCTCGGTCGCGTCGGCGATCTACGGCTCGCAGGCGACGAACGGCGTCGTGATCATCACGACGAAGCGCGGCCGCAGCGGCGCGCCCCGCTTCAACTTCACGCAGCGGCTCGGCACGTACCAGCTCATCCGGAACCGCGGGCTGCGGCACTTCGCGAACGACAGCACGGTGCTCGTCGACGGCTACGTCGGCTGCCCGATCGACTCGACGGGGACGCTGATCCGTGACCCGAGCCAGTGCGGCAACCCGGCGGGTGCGGCGGCGGCCGAGGCGGCGTGCACGGCCACGCACTGCCCGTACTACGACTACATCGGCGAGCTGTACGGCCGCACGACGCCGTCGCTCGAGTCGACGGCGACGCTGAGCGGCGGCGTCGAGACGACGAAGTACTTCCTCTCGGCGACGGACAAGCAGGATCACGGCATCGCCGAGAACACGGGCGCACGACACCAATCGATGCGCGTGAACATCGACCAGGCGGTCGGCAACAAGCTGACGCTGACGGCGGGGGGAAGCCTCATCCGCTCGTTCAACCAGCGCGGGATCTCGAACAACGACAACACGAACTCGAGCCCGATCTACGCGTTCTTCACGACGCCCACCGTCGTCGACCTGCGGCACGTCGATCCGCAGACGGGCGAGTACGTGCGCAACCCGTTCGCCGGCGGCGGTCCGAAGAATGGCTCGAACCCGTTCGAGACGTTCGATCGCATGCGGAACAACGAGGATGTCTACCGCATGCTCGGCAACTACGCGGTGAACTACGCCCTGTTCTCGAACGAGAACCAGAGCGTCCGCCTGTCGTTCACCGGCGGTTTCGACCGCTCGAGCGTGGAGACCTACCTCTTCGCGCCGCCGTCGCTGCAGTTCCAGCAGCCGGGCACGAACGAGGGTACGTACCCGGGCAAGGCGCTCCAGGGCAACGGCGACGAGCTGCTCACGAACAACTCGCTCAACGGCGTCTGGACGTTCAACCCGACGAACCGGCTCTTCACGGCGACGACCTCGGCCGGCCTGCAGGACGAGGTGAAGCAGGGCAACGACTACATGATCATCGCCGAGGGGCTGCTGCCGACGCTGACCACCGCGTCGAACGCGACGTTCACGCAGACGCGCGACAGCCGCTCCGAGGTGCACAACCAGGCCTACTACGTCCAGGAAGAGTTCCTGACGCTGGACGAGAAGCTTCTCCTCTCGGCGGCGGTGCGCGGTGAGCGCAGCAGCGTGAACGGCGACCCGAACAAGCTGTACACGTTCCCACGCTTCGGCGCGTCGTACCGCTTCACGAACCCGCTGCCCGGGGTGACGAGCCTCAAGCTGCGCGCCACGCGCGGCCAGGCGGGCAACCAGCCCAGCTACGGCGACCGGTTCATCACGCTCTCGACCGCCGGGCTGATCGACGGCCAGTCGGGCGTCGTCGCCAACAGCACGCTCGGCAACCCGAACATCCGGCCCGAGCGGCTGACGGAGACGGAGTACGGCTTCGACGCGAGCTTCCTGAACGACCGCGCGCACCTCGAGGCGACGTACTTCAACCGCGACATCACGGACCTGCTCGTGCGTCCGCAGATCGCGCAGTCCACGGGCATCAACCGCCTGACGATCAACGGCGGCGTGATGCGGACCCGCGGCACGGAGATCGGGCTGACGCTCGTGCCGGTGGAGACGCGCAGCACGACGTGGACGTCGCGCACGACCTTCCAGAACAACAAGGCGAAGATCGTCAGCTTCCCGGCGGGGGTGAACCCGTTCCGCCTCGGCGCCGAGGGCGGCTTCGGCTACGCGTACGGCACCATCGTCTACACGCCGGGCTACAGCGCCACGGCGATCTGGGGGAACAAGCCTGGCGCGAGGAAGGTCGTCGTCGGCGACGCCAACCCGGATTTCACGATGGGCTTCTCCAACGACGTCAGCTTCGGGAACTTCACCTTCTCGTCGCTGCTCGACTGGCGGCACGGCGGGGACCTCTCGAACCTCACGCTGGCGAGCTTCGACGACGGCGGCACGACGTGGGACTACGACAAGAAGTCGCCCGATCCGACGATGTCGCTCGGCGAGTACCGCGCCGCGCAGTGGAACGGCGGCAACAACACGTCGGTGTACATCAACGACGGCTCGTTCGTGAAGCTGCGCGAGCTGACGCTGTCGTACGACTTCCCCCGTGCGCGGATCGAGAAGCTCCAGGCGGTCGGCGTGCAGAACCTGCGCCTGTCGCTCAGCGGCCGGAATCTCTTCATCTGGTCCGGCTACAACGGCTTCGATCCCGAGGTGAACAACGGCGGCAACACGGTCGCCCGCTTCGTGGACCTCGCGCCGTTCCCGCCGAGCCGCAGCTACTTCCTCACCGTCGACCTGGGGTTCTGAGCCATGACCCAATCGACGATCCAGTCTCTCATCCGTGTCCCGTCCCGGAGCCGTACGATGAGATCACGTGTCGCGCGCGTCGCTGTGGCGGGGGTTCTCCTCGCCGGGCTGGCTGCATGCAGCGAGCGCCTCACCAACATCCCGAACTACAACGCGCCCACGGTGGAGGGGCTGTCGTCGGAGGCCGCGGGCATCCAGCTCGCCGCTACCGGCATCCTCATCGCCGAGCGCAACAACCTGCCCGGGTTCGTCGAGGACGTCGGAATCTTCGGGCGCGAGGGGTACGACTACTTCACGACCGACTCGCGCTCTGCGTCCGACTTCCTCATCGGCCAGACCGGCCCGTCCGGCGGCCGCCAGCTCGATCCCGCGGGCTTCGCCTCGGGGCTGTGGTTCCAGTATTACCAGAACATGCGGAACGAGTACACGTTCCTGAAGACGGTGGACGCCTCCAAGGTGCTCACCGCGCCGCAGAAGTCGGCGGCGAAGGGCTTCGCCGAGACGTTCCGCGCCCTGGACCTGTACTACGTGATCGTGACGCGCGACTCGCTCGGCGCGCCGGTGGAGCTCATCGACGACGTCAACAAGCCGCAGCCGTTCGTGTCGCGTGACTCCGTGTGGAAGACCATCAGCGCGCTGCTCGACCAGGCCAAGACCGATCTGCAGGCGGGGGGCACCGAATTCCCCTTCCGCCTCACGTCGGGCTTCACCGGCTTCGACACGCCGCAGACCTTCCTCAAGTTCAACCGCGCGCTGGCGGCGCGGGTGTACGCGAACCGTGGCTCGCTGGATTGTGGCACCAGCTGCTACCAGCAGGCGCTCGCGGCGCTCCAGGAGTCGTTCCTCACGGTGCCGTCGAGTCAGTCGGACACCGCGGCCCTCGACATCGGCGTGTACAACGTCTTCTCGGCGTCGGCGGGTGATCGGTTGAACGCGGAGAACTTCACGGTGGACCCGAACCAGGTCGCGCACGCGGAGTTCGCCGACTCGGTGCAGAAGCGGGCGGACGGCACGCCGGATCTCCGGCTTTCGAAGATCCAGCCGCTCGCGGCGCCGAAGCAGGCGCCGGGTTCCGGCAACGGCATCCCGGCCATCTACTCGTACAACGTGTACCCGACGACGACGGCCCCGATGGCGATCATCCGCAACGAGGAGCTGCTGCTCATCCGCGCGGAGGCGGAGATCCAGACGGGCGCCCTCGCGTCCGCGCTGAACGACATCAACACCGTGCGCACGGTGTCGGGCGGGCTCGCGCCGCTCACGACGCTCGGCACCGATCCGATCGGGGTGTTGCTCAAGGAGCGCTGGTACTCGCTCCTGCTCGAGGGGCACCGCTGGAACGACTACCGTCGCTTCGGCCGGCTGGACGCGCTGCCGCTCGACATCCCCACCGGTACGAAGGCCCACTTCGTGGCGCGGGTGATGCCAATCCCGCTCTCGGAGTGCCAGGCCCGGACGGGCGACGAGCTGCCGAAGGTCGGCTGCTGATCGTCGACGGAGGTGAGAAGAGGGCCGGCCCATTCGGGCCGGCGCGCGTAAAGTGTGCCCCGTACCGGC